>JBARRZ010000083.1:0-13456 GCA_049644465.1 Limnothrix sp. | reverse complement strand
GTGCGGTAATGTTCGCGGAATGTCTGCAAACTATCTTTACGGATGGCGGCAATTAAATCGTTGGTAAATTGCTCAGTCGAGACGTAGAAAACTTTCGCGTCAGCTTGGGTATCGAGACGGTAATGCCCGATCGCCTGCATCAGGTGAGTTTTACCTAGTCCGACACCGCCACATAAGACAAGGGGATTGAAGTCTCTGCCGGGGGATTCTGCAACGGCGAGGGATGCCGCGTGAGCCATGCGGTTGGTGGGGCCGACAACGAAGCGGGAAAAAATATATTTTGAATTTAGCTCAGAATTCTTTTTGGGCGATCGCCGTAGTCCATTTCCTTGGGAGCTATAAAAACTCTGAGTTGCCGATAGTGTATTGCCTTCAGGCGAAGTAAGACGAATTTGAATCGGGCGCTGGAGTAGTTCGGCGATCGTCTCAGCAATCAAGGCTCCGTAATATTTCTGGATATGGTTCAGCACAAAAGCATTCGGCGCGCAGAGGACAATATCATCCCCCTGCCACTGCTGAATCATCGTCGGCTGAATCCAAGTATCAAAGGTCGGCCCGCTCAGTTGCTGCTCTAATTTGACGAGAACTTCTTGCCATAATCGCTGGGGATCTTGCGTCAACGTCCGTGCCTCTGTCGGTGGATTTGCAAAAGAAAAGGGGACTTTAAATGTAGCTCAGATCTTGGGTCGCAACTCAGGTCAATAGCCCAAATTCTTGCATCGCCGGTACAAAGTTATGATTTTCATGGCTCGGACGACTGAGTTTGATTAGAGCGAATTTTTGTAGTGGTGTTAGAGAGTTCCACTGTTCCGGCGTAATTGAGACCTGACATTCCTCTGCTTTTTCGAGCACTTGAGCTGGGATCTCCGTTTGCAGCCAGAGGGGATTAGGATCAATGTCTAAAACTTTTGCTTTTGCGCCCGTTTTTGCTTCGATTAAATCTTGCAATTCTGCATGATAATTCTCAGCTTCCGCCGCCGTTTCACAAGGCATTTCGACAAATGTTTGCTTATTGGCTTCGTCAAATTTGCCCCAATGATCGAGTTTCATTTTGACGCCGCAGGTATCAAGTTTGTAACGCATCACCATCGGAATGCAGCGCATCGACGCAACAAAATCTTGCTCAAATTCAAAAAACTGGGTCATTGTTTTACTCCCGATACCATTCTGTATTGCCGCTGGGTCTATCCATAATCGTAATCTTCGCTGCGACTAAGACATCTCGCAGGCGATCGCCCTCAGCATAATCCTTGTTAGCGCGAGCCTCTTTTCGCTGTTTTAGGATATCTTCGATTTCCTCCGCAGTTAGTTGAAATTCGTCATTCGTATCGATTGATTTTTCGCTAGCCATAAAACCGAGTACATCCGCTAATTCTTTAAGAGTGAGCCAAATTGTCGCCAAAATTTGTGGATTTTGATTTAATTTGCCTTCGTGCAGCAAAATATTTTTTTCCTTTTTTAGCTCCTTCGCTAATTCAAACACAATCGCCAAACCACCAGAAAAGTTCAAATCTCTATCGACAATGTCGCGAAATTTGTGCAGAATTCCAGCGTCAGCAGAAATATTGTTAGTGTTCAATTCTGTCCCGAACAATAGCGCTTCATTCAACGTTTCCCAACCTTTTGTCGCCGCCTGCAACGCTTCATCGGTGAAGTCGAGGGGCTTGGTGTAATGGGCTTGCAAAATAAATAGCCGTACCGCCATCGGGTCGTAGGTTTCGAGTAAGTCGCGAATCGTGATGAAGTTGCCAAGAGACTTAGACATTTTTTCACCCTCCACTTTCACCATGCCGTTATGCATCCAATATTTGGCGAGGGGTTGGCCCGTTGCTGCTTCCGACTGGGCAATTTCGTTTTCGTGATGCGGAAAAATTAGATCACTGCCGCCCACGTGAATATCGATAGTTTCGCCGAGGCGATCGCGCACCATAGCAGAACATTCGATGTGCCAACCCGGACGACCTTCACCCCAAGGCGATTCCCAAGACGGTTCCCCTAGTTTTGCCCCTTTCCACAACGCGAAGTCGCAAGGATCTTGTTTTACCTCGGCTTCTGGATTTGCAGCAACTCGTCCACTAGCACCCGCTTGTAGATCGTCTAATTTGCGACCGGACAACTTACCGTAATCCTCAAATTTTCTGACGGAATAATACACATCGCCTTGGGAAGCGTAGGCAAAACCCTTTTGTTCAAGGTCAGTGATTAATTTTTGGATACCGTCTAAACAATGAGTTGCGCGGGGATATTCGTCAGCTGGTTGGATGGAAAGGGCCGCCATATCTTCGTGATAAGCCTCAATATATTTATCGGCAACTTCTGCCATCGAGCTTTCTTCTTGGCGAGCGCGGTTGAGAATCTTGTCGTCAATATCAGTGAAATTTTGAATATAGTTCACGTCGTAGCCAGACCACTGCAAATAACGGCGCACCACGTCCCAACTCAGGCAGGTACGGGCGTGACCCAAGTGGCAATAGTCGTACACAGTGATGCCACAGCAATACATTTTTACCTTGCCAGCTTCGAGCGGTTCAAAGGGTTCGGAGCGACGGTTAAGGGTGTTGTAGAGGCTTAGGGTCATGGCAAAAAACGGCGTTGATAGAGTCTGATTTTAGCCTAGGACTGTTTGCTTGTCTTTGATCTTGAAATGAATCAGAGAATGTCGGGCGATCGCCACCATGCTAAGCCTTGTTAATTTAAATATTTCGTCACTGACCGAAAGCATCCTGTCGCAATTAAGCCCCAAGTTATGGGACTTTTGATAACTAATTATGATAGACAGTCGGTCTACAATAACGAATACCACCTATTTTTTAAGTTCTATGGCTGCCCTCTCCTCTCTACCAAAACGCTCAACGAAAGCCGCATGGTCTCAGCTATTTGAACAGCCCGCGACACCGTTTGGGCTAACTGAACTAACGCCAATTTCTGGAAAAGTTCCTAGCAATCTACGCGGCCGATTGTTTCGAAATGGCCCCGGTAGATTGGCTCGTGGCGGCGATCAGATGGGTCATTGGTTTGATGGAGATGGCGCAATTTTGGGGGTTTATTTTACTGATGCAGGCGTCAAAGCTCAGTACTGCTATGTCGAAACAGCGTATTTTCAAAAAGAAGCCGCCGCAGGTAAATTGCTATATCCCAATTACGGCACGCTAGCACCGGGAAAAGTGTGGCACAGATGGGGCAAACCGGCAAAAAATTCGGCGAATACTTCTGTCTTACCCTTGGGCGATCGCCTCTTAGCATTATGGGAGGGCGGCAAACCCCATGCCTTAGATCTAGAAACCTTGGCAACTTTGGGCGAAGACGAGCTGGGCTTAAACAAAAATGATGCCTTTTCCGCTCACCACAAAGTGCATCCAGCCACGGGCGATATTTATAATTTTGGCGTAACCTTCGGTAAAAAAGGCGTCTTTCAGCTCTATCGCTACAACAGCCGAGGCGTCCTACAGCAGCGAGGCAAATTTGCGATTAAAGGATTGCCGCTCAATCACGACTTTGTGTTGGCAGGAGACTACCTAATCTTTTGCATTAGTCCCGTACGCCTAAAAGTTGTTCCCGCTTTGCTCGGCACAAAAACAGTAAGTGAAGCCTTGAGATGGCAACCAAAGCTTGGCACAGAAATCGTCATTGTCGATCGCCACAGCCTAAAAGTCGTCAGCCGCGCTCACAATGATCCATGGTTTCAATGGCACTTCACCAACGGATGTATCAACAAACAAGGCGAAATCATTTTAGAAATGGTGCGCTTTCCGGACTTCACCAGCAATCAAATGTTTGTCGAGATTCCCCAAGGCGCAATCAACACTTACTGCAAAGGAACGCTCTGGCGATATCGCGTTGATCCGAAAACAGCCCAAGTAATTGAAGCCTACGAACTCAGCGATCGTTCCTGTGAATTTCCGATTACCCTCGATTCTCAAACCGGGCAACAGTGGGATAAAACCTTTCTCGGTGTGCATCGCCAAGCATCAGATATCGGTCACGAAATTATTAATGCGATCGCCTGTTTTGACCAAAAATCCCAGCAATTAAGCGTCGCCGATATGGGAGCAGGACATTATCCATCAGAACCAATTCCTGTTCAAAATCCTGACAATTCAGATCAAACTTGGGTTTTAACAGCCGTCTTTAATGCCCCCGCAAACCAAAGTGAACTAAGAATTTATGATGGCGATCGCCTAGAAGAAAACCCTCTTTGTATCCTGGCCTTGCCAGAAATTATTCCACCCAGCTTTCATGGAAAATGGCAATCTCTCTAAAACAAAAAAGCCCCTCACCACAATCGCGAAGAACTTTTTTTGATTTTTAATTGTTAGTTTTCACAACAATCAGATTCAAATGATCATGCAATAAAACCTGACATCAACAATAATTTAAACCGAACCCTCATCCATTGCAACAGCATTAATATCAACTGTTTGATCAGACTGATTCGTTTCAGCATTTTGTGCTGGAGACTTCTCTGACCGACGAGTTTTGAAAAATTCCAACACGATTTGAGACAGTTCTGTAACCAATAAGGTCACTAACATTACATCATCAACTTGTCCGGCGATCGGCAAAAAGTCTGGCGCAAGATCAATAGGGCTAATCACGTACGCTAGCGTGCCCAAAATCAACCACCAACGATATTTAGGATGACGCAAAGTGTTGCCGTACCAATCATAAATTGCTTTAGGAGAAAGAGACATAAAAAAATCCACTTGTTTCAAGTAACATCCTAATTCTGCCAAAAAGTGAATCAAACCCGACAGTGTAGAAAACCCGACAGTATAGAAAACGAAAAAAGAGCCAGACCGAAGTCCAACCCTTTTCTATCTAAATTGAAAGTGAATTATGCAAGCCTAAAAGACTCAGATAAAACCAACTAAATTACGCTTTCTTCGTGGGCGTACTCTTGTCTCCAACCTTTTGGAAGAAGCCCCACTCAACCTGCGTATTCGCAAGCTCAGGGTCAACACCCGCAAATACATCGCGGTACAAGGTACGAGAACCATGCCAAATATGACCAAAGAAGAACAATAGAGCAAAGACAGCATGACCGAAAGTAAACCAACCACGAGGGCTAGTCCGGAATACACCATCAGAACCCAATGTCTCAGTGTCAAAGTCGAAAGATTCTCCCAACTGAGAACGACGTGCATATTGTCTGACAGTCGCCGTATCAGAGAAACTCTGACCATCCAATTCACCACCGTAGAAAGCAACAGTAACACCTGTTTGCTCCACAGAGAACTTGGACTCAGAACGACGGAAAGGAATATCTGCACGAATAATGCCATCAGCATCAGTCATGATCACAGGGAAAGTCTCAAAGAAGTTAGGCATCCGGCGAACGGTAAGTTCACGGCCTTCCGCGTCAGTGAAAACAGGGTGACCAGACCAGGATTGCGCAATACCATCACCTTGATCCATCGGGCCAGTACGGAACAAACCACCTTTTGCAGGGCTGTTACCGACATAGTCGAAGAATGCAAGTTTTTCTGGAATTGTGTTCCATGCTTCAGAGCGTGTTGCACCAGCAGCAACTTCAGCATCGACGCGACGTTGAATTTCTGTCTGGAAATAACTGCTATCCCATTGATAGCGAGTTGGGCCAAATAACTCAATTGGCGTTGTTGCATTGCCATACCACATGGTGCCTGCAACGATAAACGCGGCAAAGAATACGGCAGCAATACTACTGGAAAGCACCGTTTCAATGTTACCCATACGGAGTGCCTTATACAGACGCTCAGGAGGACGGACACTGAGGTGAAATAGTCCAGCAATAATACCGACAATACCTGCTGCAATGTGGTGGGCCACAACGCCGCCGGGATTAAATGGGTCAAAACCACTCGGTCCCCAATCTGGGGCCACGGCTTGTATATGACCTGTCACACCGTAGGCATCGGACACCCACATACCGGGGCCCCAAACACCACTGAGGTGAAAGGCTCCAAAGCCGAAGCAGAGGAGACCGGATAGAAATAGGTGAATACCAAACATTTTGGGTAAGTCTAAGGCAGGCTTACCAGTGCGGGAGTCTACAAAAAGTTCAAGATCCCAAAATACCCAGTGCCAAACGGCAGCGAGGAAAAGGAGACCGGAAAGAACGATATGTGCTGCAGCTACGCCTTCAACCGACCAGAATCCGGGGTTTGTGCCTGTTGCTCCAGTGATATCCCAGCCATTCCATGAACCGGTTACGCCGAGGCGGGCCATGAAGGGTAAGACGAACATGCCCTGCCGCCACATGGGGTTAAGGACAGGATCGCTGGGATCAAATTTAGCTAGCTCGAACAATGCCATCGAGCCAGCCCAACCTGCGACGAGCGCAGTGTGCATTAGGTGTACAGAAATCAGACGACCTGGGTCGTTCAGGACGACTGTATGTACGCGGTACCAAGGTAGTCCCATTGACTACTCTCCTCCTAAACAATCGTGTCTACTATGACCAAACATTTTCTCATTTTTGGTGAGGATTGGTCGGGGCTGAAAACGGGCGCGAATTCCTAAGAGATTCTTGCTGTATCAGCGTTTTAACGGCAATGTTTATGTCAACTTTGATAAAAGTATCAATAAAATATCTTTATAAAAGTTTACAAAACATCTTCAAGAAAGTTTGTTTTATAAATGCTAGTTACCGCAAGGGCTTAAGCTTTATTTTTTATCTTCTCTGCCAATGACTATACAAGGTAATCGTGATAGGCGCTGGCGGAAGATTGTTTAAAGAAGTGTAACTATTGTTAGAGGGCTTGGCAAGGTTGGGCGGGAAATGTAATGGGGGTTTGTGTTTGGGCTGATTATGGGGCTGGGGTATTGGCTTGGTTGAGTTGGGCGATCGCCTCTTCTGGACTCATGAGCCTTTTGATAATCACTTGGCCGATATTGTTGGTGCTTTCTGGGGAGCTTTCGGGGCTAACTTCGAGCATGAGGATGGGATCTTCGACTTGGTAAAGCCAGAGGCGTTCACCTTTGTTGTCGATGGCGAGGTTTGTGCGGTTAATGTGAGGCGTCCTGCGCCATGCTGCGACATCCCATAGGCCACCAAATTCCCAAACACGCCCAATTTGCCATCCTTCGGTCAGAAAAAAATATTTCATGGAAATTTGCTGGAGTGGTTACGAGAAAATTAAACAAGTACCAGAAATATATACGTTTATTTGTGAACTGAAACAAGCGGCTTTGCGATTTTAGGATTTTGGGCGAAATATTTCTCAACGCACAAAAAATCCCCATTTTGGCTAGGGGATTTTGTAACGGAGTCAATAATGTTGGTGTTTAAAGCAGGGGGCGATCGCTGAACACTTTGACATCCGGCTTCGTCATCTTCGCCAAGTTAGAGGCGCTGAACTGCATTTTATTAGCAGATAAATTTGTGACCGTCGTGCTTTCGCGATCAATCAAATCCACAAATTTTTCGACTGGATTGAGGCGGCAGCTATCATCAGCTGCTTTGGTCAGATAATGGGTCGGGATAATTACTTTCGGAGCCAATAGATCGAGCGCTTTGACAGCCTGCTCCGGTTTGTACCCTTTTGGTGGGAAGACGGGCGATTCAGACGAAGCATCCACGTAGGCATCTGTTCCACCCACGGGGATCATCAACAGATCGGGACTACCGCCAGACAAAATAAAGTCGTCAATATCAACTTCTTCGCCAGCACCACCGAGATGAAGGATGTTCACGCCGCCCTGAGTCCAGCTCCAAGCAACGTTAGTCGGGAAACGCCAGCCACGGTAGCGCTCTAGGTTGGCATGATCCATGCTGATGCCGTTGAATGAGGTGTTCTTGAGGGAATATTGACCGGCTTGCCAGAGAATCGTTGGGTCACCTTTGAGGTTCTCGACGTAGCCCTCGTCAAAGAGCTGGCTCGTGATGAGAACAATGTCAGCTGTAGGAAAAGAGGTGTTGTAGCCTGCTGTGCAGCCAGCGGCCTTGTAGGGGTTGACGAGGACTCGCATCCCGCCGCCAGTGATATAGAAGCAGGTATGACCCAGCCATTCTACGGAGATGGAACCTGTTTGGGCTTGGACGGTGCGATCTTGTTGGAAGAGTGAAAATCCGGCGATCGCCCCAATTGCGGAAGCCCCAGCGGTTTGAATAAACTGTCTACGTTTCATGGTGTTACTTCTAAAGTCCCCTACGATTTATTTAGTAAGCACAGGTGCTGACGTTAGTGACGACAAAAAGTTGCGCAATAGTTGCTTGCCTGCGGTGGTCAAAATGCTTTCAGGATGGAATTGTACCCCTTGGATGTGGGGATAGTCTCGGTGTTGCACACCCATAATGGTGCCATCTTCAACTTGCGCTGTAATTTCGAGGCAGTCTGGAAACGTCGCTTTTTCGATCACAAGGCTATGGTAGCGAGTTGCTGGAAAAGGATTTTTTAAGCCGGCAAAAACGCCTTGATTATCGTGATGAATGTCAGAAATTTTACCGTGCATCAGAATTGGTGCGCCAATGATCTTGCCGCCAAAGACTTGTCCAATGCTTTGATGTCCCAAGCAAACGCCTAGGATTGGGTAATCTTGACTGAGCTGACGAATAATTTCTAAGGAAACGCCTGCGTCTTCTGGCCGACCGGGGCCGGGAGAAATAACAATGCCGTCGGGGTTTTTTGCACGAATTTCGTCGAGGGTAATTTTGTCGTTACGGTAGACTTCGATTTCGCTAGCGACGGGTAATTCTTGACCTAGTTCGCCGAGATATTGAACAAGGTTGTAGGTAAAGCTGTCGTAGTTATCGATGACGAGAATCAACGGGGTTACGCTCCTTAAAAATTTTAGGATACTAGCATGGCACGAAAGTGGGGAAACGAGATCATGATCGCGATGAGTAGTGAGGCGATCGCCGCGATCAAAACAGCCCCAGCCGCACAGTCCTTCGCGATTTTTGCTAGCTCATGATAATTCTGTTGGACGGTGAGATCGACGACGGATTCGAGGGCAGTGTTGATCAGTTCTAGTGTGAGTACCAGAGAAACCATGGCGGTGAGCACAGCGGTCTCGAGGAAGCTCAAGGACAGTAGCGCACAAATAACCCAGACCACTACAGCAACACAGAGATGGAGCCGAAAATTACGCTGGGTACGGGTCGCATAGGTGATGCCTTGCCACGCATACCGAAAGCTGGTGAAGAGATCTGGCGCGATTTTCCATGATAGCGATCGCCGTTTTTCTGATTGTGAGGGGACTATTTTTTCTTGTTGCGTCATTTCATCCTAGGTAAATTCACCCCATTATGGAATAAGTTGTCCGTTTTTTAGGAGCCCTGCTTGACGGTTGAGCATTTTGATCAGGCTAGCTTCGTCGGGATGATCCCATCCAAGCAAATGCAGCAAGCCATGGCTGACTAGCCAACTAAGTTCTGTCTTTAGATTATGATTTTGGGCGATCGCCTGTCGTTGCGCTGTGTCCACGGAAACAATAATATCGCCGAGATAAACCGGTTCATTTTCCGGCAACGCCATGCCTAAATCATCTTCGAGAGCCGCAAAAGAAAGTACATCAGTGGGTTGATCTTTTTGGCGATACTGGCGATTTAGCTCATGAATTTCAGCATCAGTTGTAAATCGTAGAGTCAGTTCGTAACCGACAGCCTTGGGTAATTCTTCTGGTAATTCCAAAAGCCATTGGGACAAATGAGTTTGCCATGGGGCGATCGCCAACTCTGGCAATTCTTGACCAAAAGTATTTTCGACAAAAATTTCACAGTCCATCGGCGTGATCCCCCCATTCTCGCGCTAAATTACCGCGTCAAATAGGCCATCCCCACAAAGAAAGTGATTAATCCCATCGTGGTGAGAAAAAAATGCCAGAGGGACTGACCGCCCTTCTTGACCATATTGCGCATCGCCAGTTTGACGTAACTGGGTTTGGGTTCTTCTAAAGATTCTGCGGGAGCTTCTGTGACAGTCGTTTGTTCGGTCATGGCAGCAATAATAATTCTTCGTTTAATGTAACAGTTTGTTGCGAAAAATGACTTCGAGAGAAAAAAAGAAGTCAAACATAACGATTTTGGCCATTCAGCAAGACTAATTGAGCAAATTTAAAGCAGCTCTAGACGTCACCAAAAAAGTAACTAAAATGGTGAATGAAAATACTGCCAACGCCTCCTGCAATTAGCAATCCTTATACGCCGAAAATCAGCAATGCTCACAACAAAAACTGAAAGCAAAAAGAGAACAAAGTCCTCACAACAACGCTGGGAAGAGAATTTATTAAAAAGCTTTATCGAAATGGTCAAAGCACCCAACGGAGATTTCCCTGCGCTGAATAAGCTTTCTATTGCAGCCAGAGATAAAGGTAGCTTTCAGTTGATGATTGAGCATCTTTCCACCGCGCCAGAAGCACAGGCCGCATTCGAAAGTTTTTTGTCGATGGGGGCGATTGATCTGGATGAACTAAGCGAGCTTCCGGCCAATACTTTGGGCTATCTGTTCGCAGAACATATGCGGCGTAATCAGTTCAACGTGATGGTTGCTAAGCAAGTCCCTGATATTTATCATTTTGTGCTGACTCACATTTACGAAACGCATGATATTTGGCACGTCATTATTGGCGCTGATACGAGTTTCTATGGGGAAGCACAAATTGATGCGTTCTCGGCTGCACAGTTTAAGATGTCTCGCTTTTTTCATAGTTTAGTCGCGAAGAATATCGTTAAGGCTGCAACGTATGATGTGGAAGCCGCGACCCCTTATATGGATGCGATTACGAAGGGTTGGGTGACGGGTCGTCAAGCAAAGCTTTTATTTGGTGTTGACTGGCGTGAGTGGTGGGCAACTCCGATTGATGAAGTTCGTGATGCTTTTCACATTGTTGGTGTTTGATTTTTGTCTAAATTGTCGGTGAGAAAAATGACGGTTGCTTTGCAAGGGTTGGGCCGGCCCTTAAACTTAGGAGACTAAAGCGATCGCCGGAGAGAAAAGATGCGAATTTTGATTATGGGTGGAACTCGTTTTATTGGGGTCTATCTGACGGAAATTTTGCTGAAAGCGGGTCATGAAGTGGTCTTGTTTAACCGGGGCAATCACCCGGCTCCGGCAGCAGTGGCGCAAATTTGTGGCGATCGCCAAGATCCAGCCCAGCTCAAAGCAAAATTGGCGGGGGAATCCTTCGACGCGATTTTTGATAATAATGGCCGCGAACTTGCCCATACTCAGCCCCTCGTCGAAATCTTTTCCGGCAAAGTCAAGCATTTTGTTTACGTCAGTTCCGCAGGCGTGTATCTCCCCACGACGCAGCCGCCCCACAGGGAAGCCGATGCCGTCGATCCAGACAGTCGCCACAAGGGCAAGCACGAAACCGAAGCCTATTTAGCCAAGAGCGATATCCCTTGGACATCCATTCGCCCGACCTATATTTACGGCTCGAAAAATTACAACGATCTCGACGCATGGTTTTTTGATCGTATTGTCCGCAATCGCCCGATTCCGATCCCCGGCAACGGTCAATTTATCACCCAATTCGGTCACGTGTACGACCTCGCCACGGCAATGGCAGCAGTGTTAGGCAACGAAAAAGCAGCGGGGCAAATTTATAATATTTCCGGCGATCGCTTCGTTACATTCACCGGATTAGCTAAAGCTTGTGCCACTGCAGCGGGTCGAAGTCCTGACGATGTGGAATTGGTTTACTATGATCCAGCCGCCTATAGTTTTGGCAAACGCAAAGCTTTTCCCGTGCGATCGCAGCACTTTATGGCAGATATCAGCAAGGCACTGAACGACCTTGATTGGCAACCCAAATATGATTTGATTGCTGGTTTGAAAGAATCTTTTGAAAATGATTATTTGGCCTCTGGCCGCGACAAAATAGAGATCGATTTTTCCACAGACGATCAAATTTTGGCAGCGTAAATACTACATTAATTTAAATAAATAGGAGCAAAACAATGGTGGCGATCGCCGACATTTATACATTTATTAGTGACAAATTATTAGTCCCGACAGAGCTTTTAGAAAAAGACACCGATCTCTACGAAGTCTTCGATATCAAAGCTGATGCCTGCGCTGAATTTGTCGAGAAATTTGCCAAAGAATTCAAAGTCGATTTAGAGAGCTATCTTTGGTATTTTCACCATGGCGAATCGGGTTTAAACATTGGTCGATTTTGGGTCAAGCCACCTTACGAAAGAGTTTCACGGATTCCTGTTACGCCCCAGATTTTGCGAAAAGCCGCCACAAAAAAACGTTGGCCCGTGCAATATCCTGAGCATACAGTTCCGAAAAGACGCTGGGATATGATCATCAATCGCGGCATTCTATTTTTCGTCTTTTTCTACATTCTCCAGCGCTTTGGCCCCATCCTCATAGATAAATTTAGCTAAAGCTGTTTACCATACATCAAAGATTCTTTGAGTTGGTGAATGCAGTAATGACTCCAGATACAGAAATTATCGTCATTGGTAGCGGTATCGGTGGACTATGTTGTGCTGGTCTGTTGGCGCGGTACGGTTTCGATGTGACGGTGCTAGAAAGTCATGCGATCGCCGGAGGAGCAGCCCATAGTTTTGTGCGGGACGGTTACCACTTCGATTCAGGGCCATCACTGTATTCGGGGTTATCCTACAGCCCTTCTTCCAACCCACTTAGGCAAGTTTTAGACCTCCTCGAAGAAGACTGCGACTGGCTCACTTACGACGCTTGGGGTGTGCATTTACCGGAAGGATATTTTCGGGCGGGGGTCGGTGCCGACGGCTTTTGTGACATGTTGACCGAACTAGGCAAAACCGATGTCATTTCCCAGTGGCGCAATCTCCAAGAAAAAATGCGTCCCCTCGGAGAAGCCTCCGTAAAATTGCCCCTCGCCGCTTTCCGAGAAGATTTAGGCGCGATTTTAACCGTCGGTAAATATGCAAAAGATTTGCTGCCTTATCTACCCTATGCCCCGAAATTAAATGCCCCATTTGGCAACATTATGGATCAGGCTGTGACGGATCCATTTATTCGTAATTGGCTAGATTTATTGAGCTTTATGTTGTCGGGTTTACCCGCGTCGGGGACAGTGTGCGCCGAGATGGCTTTTATGTTTGCAGAATGGTATCGCCCAGAAGTTTTGCTCGATTATCCAAAGGGTGGCAGCGGCGCAATTGTTGATGCTTTGGTACGGGGTTTAAAAAAGTTTGAGGGTGACATCAAAC
Source organism: Limnothrix sp. (assembly GCA_049644465.1). Lineage (GTDB taxonomy): Bacteria > Cyanobacteriota > Cyanobacteriia > Cyanobacteriales > MRBY01 > MRBY01. Next base: position 324 of record JBARRZ010000083.1, on the reverse strand, counting down.
TGAATAGTCATGTGTCAGAAATCCTGATCGAAAATGGCACAGCAAAAGGAGTAAAGCTAAAAAATGGCGAAGAAATTCGAGCGCGACGGGCTGTTGTTTCTAACGCTTCAGTTTGGGATACTTTGGGTTTAATTGAACAGCAAAAATTGCCGCAAAAGTTTATCAAAAAACGTCAAGGAATGAAGCCTTGCCGGAGCTTTATGCATTTACATTTAGGCATTGATGCAACAGATTTACCCGCAGAAACGGAGTGTCATTATTTAATTGTGAATGATTGGGATCGCGGTGTAGATGCCGAGCAAAATGTGGTGGCAGTTTCGATTC
>JBARRZ010000082.1:0-2931 GCA_049644465.1 Limnothrix sp. | reverse complement strand
CCAATGTCTAAACCCTCTGGACTCCGCATTTGTTTAACGAGCCGATCAATTTCCTCCGCAGTAATACTTTTTTGATTTTGCAAAATGGCAGAGTAATCCGTCACGCTGTTCAATAAATTGATTGATGATGGCCCTATTGCTGGCTCCACTACATCATTTTTTTGAACTAAGTCTTTTTTGCGAGTCGAGGGGCGATCGCCATCATTTAACGCTGCAACTATCGACTCTATTTGAGCCGACTTCAAATTGAGATCGCGCTGTGGAAACGGAATTTCGATGTTGTAATGTCGGAGATTTGCTTCGAGTAGGTAATACAAATCGCTTTTGAGATCAAATTGCTGGCGAGGTTCTCGGAGCCAAACCAACAAATCAAAGTCGAGCGAGCTATCACCAAAACCCAAGAAACGCAGTCGGGGCTGAGGATAGCGCAATACTTTGGGGTGACTCTGGGCGGCTTCCATAATGGCAGCGTGAACCTGTTCAATCTCAGAACCGTAGGCGACCCCTAAAGGCACGTGGAGCCGGGAGACCGGGTGACCTTGGCTCCAGTTCATGACTTTTGTTTGGACGAGTTCGGCGTTAGGGATAATCACCGACACTTGGTCGAGAGTTCGTAATTCGGTGCTGCGCGCGCCGATGCGTTCGACCGTGCCCATGAAGTCACCGAGATTGATAAAGTCACCGACTTGCACAGGGCGTTCGATTAACAGAATCCAACCACTAATGAAATTATTTGCAATGCTTTGCAGACCGAAACCGAGGCTAACACCGAGCACACTGGCAAAAATGGCTAGGGCACTGAGATCGATCCCCCAAGCTTGCAGCATGATAAAAAGTCCGATTCCGGTCAGGCTGAACTGCATCAAGGTGGCGATCGCCTCTTGCAATCCTCGGTCAGGAATAGCCGCTTGGAGAAAATTTCTTTTGGTAATCGCCGTCATGGCCCGCACCGCAATCCACAAGATGCTGACAAAGAGAATAATCTGAAAAATATCGAGGAGCGAGTAGGATTTTACCCCTACAGTCAATAATCCGTTGTTAAAAGTGTTTTTTAAAAAATGTAGGGTGTTGTAACGAGCGGTGCGCGCCTTAGGTGACAACTCGCAAAGATAAAGGAAAAAGGCGAACCAAACGCTGGCCTGCAAGCCCTGTAGCGCAGTTTGTAATAACCGTTCTTGAGGCGAAAGTTGATTGGCGGCCTGAGTCCAGCGCCGCAATAAACGTCTGCGTAGCCACCGAACAAAACTATAAAGCCCAATCGCCAAACTGAACGCCAGCAATATTCGCCATAGCATTGACCTCACGTAGCCCGGCCTTCGTTCTAATTGAGCGCGAGCTAGGCTTTCTTCCATTTTTATCGCCCATTCTTCCGCTTGTTCTTCCGGGCTAAAACCGCGTCGAAAATCTCCCTCTGTAACGGTCAGCAAGTGGCGACTATTGACTCGTAATGTCGTCAGGTCATTGCGCTGCACTACTCTGACTTTGATCGGTATGTCTGAGGGGGTGGTTTGCAGTATTTTTTGCAAATCGGCATTGACGCTATCGGCTCTTCTTTCTGCGGTAAAACCGTCGATGCTACCCAACCGAAATAAGACTCGACCATCGATGACGATCGCCGATGTGGGTGATGGGGCGTCTGTGGGTTGGGCGATCGCCTGCTGAAATATCAAACTCAGGCTCAAGGCACAGGCAAGACAGAAGATGACAGCAATTCTTTGGAGCCAAGACCGCCTCAATCGGATGAATGTTTGCACAAATATTTTTTGCTCGTGGGGTTTTCTATTTCCATCATGTCATTCAAAACACGCTGGTATAAGGATCTGATCTTTTGACACTGTGCATAAGTTGATTTAGAGAGCGGCGATCGCCAACAAATTTTCTCAAAAGTCCAAACTCTCTAGAAAAATTGAAAAAATGAGATTGGAAACGTGGATATTTTTGAACTATTCGTAATGACTCCACATACGTAAAATCTTGACAATTTTTTCGTCTTCTAAAACTTGATAAACTAAACGGTGCTGAATATTGATGCGACGAGAATAATAGTTTTTTAGATCTCCCACTAATTTTTCGTAGGGAGGCTGATAGGGATTCTCTTGGAGTATTTTTAGTAATTTTTGTGCTTTTGATTTCAGGCCAGATGAAGCAATCTTTTTTGCATCTTTTGCTGCCTGCTTTGATAAAATGATTCGCCAAGTCACCAATCCAAATCCTCAAGGGCGACATATTCTTCTACAGGTTCAGCCGCCGCTTTTTGGATCGATTCTTTCATTCCCGGAATACTGACTAAGTACAGCGTTTCCTGAATTGCATCCCAATCTTCTTGGGCAATCAATACAGCATTATTGCGTTTGCCAGAAATGATGACAGGTTTATGATGTTCTGCAATTTCATCAATGAGTCGATAAAGCTTATCTCTCGCTTCCCGAACTGTCAGTAAATCCATAGATTTATCCTAATGGTACGATTTCTAGCACCAGTATATCTTTTGAAGCAAATTTTACTGCGGATAAAAGACTCGCTCAAAAGCTTGGTTGCCATAGCGGCGATAAATATCAAAATCTTTATCGAGTGTGGCGATCGCCGAAACATCTAAACGTTCAGAAATAGCGACTAATGCTAAATCCGCAAAATCTCCGGGCAAATCTTGATAATCCTTATTCAGCGTTGCAATTCTTTTATAGTCATCATTTGTGAGCGGTATGACTCGGAAAATGTCTGCGGCGATCGCCTCTAAAAAATCATTTTGTACAGCGACATGGGGAGCCAATAGCCACATTACTTCCGTAACACAAGCTTCACTTGTAATTAATTGCAGACGACAATTGCCGAAAAAATCAATCACCTGTTGATGGTAGCGATCTCACTGATTGTAAAAAGCCAGCAACATTCCTGTGTCAATCAAAACCAACTTCATACCGAGCCATAGCG
>JBARRZ010000081.1:0-15955 GCA_049644465.1 Limnothrix sp. | reverse complement strand
CCGGTGTTGCACCCGGCATCATGCGATATTCCGCCGTGAGCCAACCCTGACCACTACCCCGCAGAAATCCGGGTACGCCATCTTCAACGGAAATTGTGCAGAGAACTTTTGTATCGCCGCAGGATGTCAACACAGAAGCTTTGGCGAATTTTGTAAAATCCAACTCAAATTTGCAAGGACGGAGCTGGTCAAAAGTACGATTGTCAGGACGTTGCCAAGACATAAATTGCATCCTAGATTGTAAGTGGAACAGAAGCTCACAGATCATACCCCAATTGAGATTGGGCGTTTTTTCTGATCACAAAATAAAGAACCCCCGCCTTAGACTAAATCTGTTGGCGAAGGTTCTTTTTTCAAAAAATGGGTCGTCAGAGATTCGAACTCTGGACCGATCGGTTAAAAGCCGAGTGCTCTACCGCTGAGCTAACGACCCATGTGTGTGCATTTCAGCACCGTTAAACACTCTAGCATCGCTTTTTTAAAAGTGCAATTCTTTTTGGGAAATATCTTTGATTTGCGGCGATCGCCTCAGCATTGTTTCGAAACTTTTAAAATTTTTCAGATCAAAAATTTCCCTTGTCATTTCAGGGGCAGAACCTTAAAATGAGTTGTAAGACAGTTGTCTCAAAACATTGTCAGATAAGCAATTCAGCGATTGAGTGCAGATAAAAATCATGGCAACGGCTCCTACTATCACGCCAGAACGGGTCAATCAGACCGTTCGCAAGACTTACCCAAATTTCAAAGTGATCGTGCTCAACGATGACGTCAATACATTTCAACATGTTAGTGACTCTCTCATGGCTTACGTTCCTAACATGACCAGCGATCGCGCTTGGGAATTGACCAATCAAGTGCATTTCGACGGACAAGCAATGGTTTGGGTCGGCCCCCAAGAACAAGCAGAACTGTACCATCAGCAGTTGCGCAGAGCTGGATTGACAATGGCCCCCCTAGAGGCAGCCTAAGGTTATGGCACAGGAGGAATCGGGGCGGCTCGTCTGGAATCATTCAACCCATATTGATGGCCTAATTCCAGTGCTCAAAAAACTGGTGAACTATAAAGGCATCCGCACGATCACGCCCGGTGCACTCAGTCGCGCCAAAAGTAATACGCCAAAATTGCGATTGCGCGTTTCAGTTCCCCTCATGGGAGGATTTAAAGTGATCGCTCGTAAGGGAAAATCGGTACAAGAAGTATTTATCGTGACGGATCTTCCCCAAGCTGAATTGCAACAGGCGATCGCCGCCCTCCTTTAACCCCCCAAATACATGAAAAAAGTTTGTCTGATCTTTAATCCCGTTTCCGGTGCTGGCAATGCCTTCCAAGATCTCAAACAAATCTGCGAAATCCTCGTAGAACATGTTGACCTCGAAATTCGTTTCACTGCCCCAGATCGGAGTGCCGTTGATCTTGCCCATGAGGCGATCGCCAAAGGTGCCGAAATGATCATTGCTTCAGGAGGCGACGGTACTGTTTCCCATGTTGCGAACGTTCTAAACAATACCGATGTCGTTCTTGCCGTTATCCCGAGGGGTACAGCTAACGCTTTTGCCGTAGCCTTAGGCTTACCCACAGATGTCGCTGGCGCTTGTGAAAATATTTTATCGGGACAGCCCGAACGTATTGACACAGCCACCTGCAACGGAGAACAAATGATCTTGCTAGCTGGGGTTGGTCTAGAAGCCAAAGCTATCAGCGAAACCGACCGCGAAACCAAGCAGAAATTTGGATTTTTCGCCTATCTAGCAACCGCATTTAAGCAATTAAATGAACTCACCACCTTTACAGCAACGTTAGAATTTACCGCCGCTGAAAATGAACCCTCCCAACAGAAAACCATCGAAGAAGTGCTAGCCATTACGGTGGCAAATCTGGCCCCCAATACTTCAATTTTGGCCCACGGAACCCATGCCGTTTCTGGGAATGACGGTTTACTCGATGTCACAATTCTGACCATGCCGGAAAAATCGGAGGTTTTAGGGGTATTAAGTGCCTCCTATGAACTTTTCAAATCTTCTTTTAAAGAGAATATGGCCGACCATCCTAATATTCAGGCGCTCCGGGTCAGCCGTCTAAATATTCAGGCCGATCCTGCTCAAGATCTATTGTTAGATGGGGATTTATTAGGTGAAACTCCGGTTGATTTTCAAGTGAACCATCTTAGTCTGCTGGTGCAATTTCCCCACGAAGAACCCGAAGAAGAATCTGACAATACAGGAGAACCCGAAAACACAGAAGAATCTGAGGAATCCTGAGGTAATAAGTCACTATTTTTAGAAGGCGATCGCCAATAGATTAGTCAGGCAAAATTATGGAGTGTCCTGATCTAACAATCTGCTAGTGTAAGAATTTTTATCGTGCTTGAGATTATTAATGAGTCGGTAATTTTGAGCGGGCGATCGCCTGAATTTAGAACTGAGTTTCTGAAAAAAAATGCTACCTTTTATCCAAGATTATTCCACAAAAAAAACGTTTTTCTACTCAATCATTCTGCCGTTAAGCAGCGATCTAAAGTATTTCACGGCATGGCTAGAAGCTTTGCTGATGCAATCCCATCAAGGTAGTACAGAAATTATATTTGTCAATAATGGTGTTGATTATTCAATCCGAACTAGCCTAGAAAAAATCCTGCAACGATATTTCCTCCATCTCGAAAAATGTGACTATACTTTTTACTATATTAATCATCCTCAAAAACTAAGGCATTACGACAGTCTAAACATTATTTTGCAGCTTGTTAATGGCGAATGGATTTATATCTCTGACTACGGTAGTTTTTTAGAAAAAAAGACTTTTGTGAATTTTGAAAAGGTTATTCAGACTTATACAGATCTCGATTTAATCTGTGGTCGATTTTATCAAGCAAATGCTGAAGCTGAGATTGTCAAAATATCTCCTAAATTAGGAGTAGAGGGCTTGGTAGATAAAGATTTTCTCTCACTTTTTTTGTTTAATAACCCTCTAAAATCTGCACCTATTCTCTATCATCAAAAAATATTTAAAACTCTTGGTTACTTTAATCCCGAACTCGAACAATTGATCGATTGGGAATTTCTCCGGCGCATCACTCAGTCATCCTATAAAAGTTGGTATTATCTCCCCAAATATCTAGCTTTTTCTCGCTCGGATTTGATAAATAAAGATGTTCCAATCTTGCCAAATAACAACAATCGATTAATCTGGAAAATGATTAAGCTAGGACAGCAATATTATCCTGCTCGAGAACAAAAATTAGTCAAAAAAAGCCAATACATTAAGCTTTTCGATCTTGTTAATCAGCTTTTTCTGGACAAAAAAGTAGATCAAACCTTTGCGCTACTCTGGGACATCGTGGAATATTCAGAGCTGGGCGATCGCCTGTGGTTAGAAGTCCTAAACCAGTCAACTTTAAAATATAAACGTGAAATTTATGACGTGATCGTGATGTTCTCTCGAAAGTTAGCCGCTTGATCAATCCAAAAAGTGAGCGCAAACATGAAAGTAAACACAAAAAAACCCCAGTCATCTTTAGTTGAGCTGGGGCAGATTAGAAAACAGCGAGAGTAAAAATTTAGCCGTGTTTAAACAGTTGTTGCAGCGGGCGTTGCTGCCTTCTGGAAAAATTTCTCGCGAATAGATTGCGCCATCTGAGCAGGTGTCAAACCATGGTCAATCTTTGATTCAGCGGGTGATGCATGGTCAACCAACACATCTTTGATGCCAAAGCGTTTGACTGGTACAAGAACATCATGATCTTGCAAGGCTTCACAAACGGCAGAACCAAAGCCACCCATCAGGGAGCCTTCTTCGAATGTCGCTACTTTTCCGATTTGTTCGGCGAGCGGCACAATTAACTCGGTATCAAGTGGTTTAACGAAACGAGCGTTGACCACTGTCGCGGAAATGCCGTGTTCCCCAAGGATTTCAGCCACTTGCATTGTGGAATTGACCATTGCGCCATAACCAACCAGCAAAATATCTTCGCCGTTGCGCAGGATTTCGCCTTTACCGATGGGTAGGGCTTCCCAGCCTTCTTCCATCAGAGGGACACCAACACCGCTACCTCTGGGATAACGCATGGCGATCGCCCCGTCAGTGTAGTCAATACCAGTGACGAGCATCCGTTGTAATTCCGCTTCATCCTTTGGTGCCATCACCACAATATTCGGAATGAGACGCAGGTAAGAAATGTCGTACATGCCTTGGTGAGTCGGGCCATCAGCACCCACAATTCCAGCTCGATCCAGACAGAAAAAGACCGGTAATTTTTGGATGCAAACATCATGGATAATCTGATCGTAAGCTCGTTGTAAAAATGTGGAATAAATCGCCACAACCGGACGCATTCCTTCACAAGCCATTCCCGCTGAAAGGGTGACTGCGTGCTGCTCTGCAATACCGACATCAACGTATTGCTTCGGCAATTTCTGCTGAAGTTTATCGAGACCTGTGCCTGTCGCCATAGCTGCGGTGATCCCCATAATTTTGGGATTATTGGCCGCGAGAGTTGTTAGTGTGTGGGCAAAAACTTTGGAATAGCTGGGAGGTGTGGGTTTCGTGGAGGGATAAGCTTTCCCGGTTGCAAGATCAAACGGTTTTTGGGCATGGTAGCCGACTTGATCTTTTTCGGCGATCGCATAACCTTTTCCTTTTACCGTCGCCACATGTACAAGCGTTGGCCCTTTAATTTTGTGAGCCTGCTTAAATGTGCGAATTAGCTCTTCAATATTGTGACCATCCACTGGGCCAAAATATTTAAAACCAAGCTCCTCAATCACTGCACCCACCTTAGAGACAGCCAAACGCTTCATACTGTCCTTAAAGCGTTCCATTTCTGGCGTAATCGATTCACCAAAAAGCGGTAAATGCTTGACCTGCTCCTCGATATTGTCTGTGATGAATTGTACCGGGTCGCTCAGGCGCACTTTGTTCAAATAACGAGAAATCGCCCCCACATTAGGGGAAATAGACATCTCATTATCATTAAGCACCACCATCAAATTAGTGTCGGGTAAATGTCCCGCATGGTTGATCGCCTCTAGGGCCATACCGCCAGTGAGTGAACCATCGCCGATGACTGCAACGGTTTTAAAATCTTCGCCCTTCGCATCCCGCGCCAAGGCCATACCGAGTGCCGCAGAAATACTGGTCGAAGCATGACCGGCACCGAAGGAGTCAAATTTATTTTCGCTACGCTTGAGGTAACCTGCAACACCGCCTTTTTGGCGTAGCGTGTGAAACTGGTCGTAGCGTCCAGTGAGGAGTTTGTGGGGATAAGCTTGGTGACCGACATCCCATGTCACTTTGTCGTGATCCATGTCGAGGGTCTGGTAGAGGGCGATCGTTAATTCGACGACACCTAAGCCGGGGCCGAGGTGGCCACCACTCGCGGCGATCGTTTGCAGATGCTTTTCACGAATTTGGCGCGCAATCTCTTCTAGCTGACGGATGGATAAACCATGAAGTTGGTTGGGGTGGGTTATTTCGCTAAGATGCATAGGGTTTTCTTATAAAGCCATCTTATAAATGGGGTCTAATTCTCAGGATATCAGGTCTAACAAATTTGATCAGAATCCCTGTATTGAATGCTCGATTCTACATGTTCTGAAGGAAATAGATCGCAGAAAGGTTAGTTCGGCATCATGAAAAAAGAGTGGTATTAGTTTTCTACCAAATAAAGAACGACTTGTGGGTATCGGAAACATCAAGTTGTTTAACGGATTATTTTTTTTTGTTCTAAGTTCTACGGTTCACCCTTGCGTACGTATACAAGTTGTGAGAAGAATTTTTGTCTGTAATTGCCACAAATGGTGTTTTGGGATGAGTTTTATTTGTAGAAGAATTACGAAAAAGAAGGTGGTATCGGGTTGACTTTTTGTGTCAATCGGCAGTGAAAAGCTTTAAGGTGGATTTTGAAAATCGCGATCAATTGCTGCTGTTCTGAGACAGTAAAATGCTGTTTTTAAGTTTGTCGAATAGTCTACTGAATATTTTTTTGTGTTATGACGTTATCTCACTCGCAACCGCTCCATTTACGATCTCTTGCGCCCTACGAAGATCGCTTGCTGCATGCGCTGGCTTTTTTTCGGACTAATCGGAGTGTGGAAACGCAAGCGCATCATTGCTTGTCGATGTATTTGCGCCAAGGGGAAGCGCGGGTGATGGGAGAGGTTGGTTTTTATGCAGGGTTGGTGGGCATGGAAGCGGCGGAACTGTTGCAGTTGATTTATACGGATCCTGAACGGGCGATCGCCCTCATTTCGGAGTATGGGGAAATTGCACCAGTCGCAGAAGAGAATCCTCCGGCATAATAGAAGAAACGTCCTCTCTTGCTGTGTACCATGACTGTTTCTAAAGTTCCCGAAACTTATCCGGTTGAAGAGATTCAAGAAATTTTGCAATTGGCGATCGCCCGTCGTGATGATGATGGCGAATTAACCCGTGTGCAGTTAGAAGAAATTGCGGCAGATCTCGGAATCGCGAAAACAGATCTTGTGGCAGCAGAATTAGCATGGCAAGACGGGAAAGTAGAACTTCAAAAAAAACGAGAATTTAATTTAATTCGTCGTCAGGCTCTCAAAAACAAGGTTGTGCGTTTTAGTGTTGTCAACACTTTTTTCTTAAGCATTAATACAATTGGTTCGGGTCATCCCTCGTGGTCGCTGTATGTTTTGTCGATTTGGGGCCTATTTTTTGCGTTAAGAAGTTGGCGACTTTGGCAAAAGTCCGGCATGAATTATGAAAATGCATTTCAGCGGTGGGATCGTCAAACACAACTTAAAGAATCTGTGCAAACGATCTGGCAAAAAGTTCAGAAGTTTGTAAAAAGTTTAGAGTAAAAATAGCGCAAAAACTTAATTTGAATTTTGATCGCAACGATGAATCGGCGATTAATTTTCAGCTTGCTTCTGTTGTGATTTGAGTGCCTTGGTGATCAATTTCTAAAACGCGGGCGATCGCCTTCACCTCAAATTCTGCCCATGTTTTCGCCATAGCATCCGCAATACTTTGAGCATTTTCTGAAGAAGCAAGGGCTAATAATGTTGGGCCAGCACCACTAATGACCATGCCGTAAGCTCCGGTGGCGATCGCCGCTTGTTGCACTTTGTCGTAGCCTTGAATCAATTTTTTGCGGTAGGGCTGGTGCAGTTGATCATCTAAAGCCGCTTGCAGATAAGTCGCGTTACTTTCCGCTAAACCATAAGAGAGCAGGCCCAAACGCGACGAATTAAACACCGCCTGAGCAAGTAGATATTGCTGTGGCAAAACTTTGCGAGACTCTTCTGTCGATAGCTCAAAATCAGGACTAGCAACGACTGGCACAACTTCTTTATTCCACCGCCACGGACAGATTAACCAATCCGGCTGATGCTTAACTGATAACTGGCAGCCGCCCAATAACGCAGGCACCACATTATCAGGATGACCTTCGATTTCGATGGCGAGATGCATCACCTCCGTTTGGCTCAGCGGTGACCCAGCCAAAACATTTGCGCCCACAACACCACCAACAATTGCTGTGGCCGAACTCCCCAAACCCCGCGATAGAGGCACGTTGAGATCAATTTCAATATGAACATTTGGGACGGGTTGGCCGATTTTTTCGTACAGAGCCGCGAAGGCACGATAAAGCAAATTATCGGGGGTGGCGTCTAATTTTTTTGCTTCAACTTCTGCGCCCATGACTGCCAAAGTGAAAAACGCTGCATCGGCGTCAGTGGGGGTAAACCGAAACCAGTTGTAGAGGGTTAATGCCGCGCCCAGACAGTCAAATCCTGCCCCAATATTGGCGGTGGTTGCTGGCACTTGGACTTGAATGGTGGTCATAGATTTAGGTTAAAAAATAGGCGTCAAAATATTAAGGCGTAACGGCGGCTTTTAGCAAAATCAGTTGCTCAGTCGGGACGGCGATCGCCACCAAGCCAGTTTGAGTCAGTTGGTTGAGCAAAGCAGTTACCCGCGCCGAATCAGCCGTTTGCTCCACCAACAAGTAACCCCTTGCCGCGTAGGCCACCAAACCAACTTCTTTTTGGATCAGAGTTTTGAGTTGAGTCACAATCTGCGGATTAGCTTTATAGTCAACCAAAATCCCGTAACCCCCTCCTGTCAAGGCTTGAGGTGTGAAGGCGATCGGTTCTATTTCTTCGGTTGTTTCCATCAAAGTAGCGACCGGAATCTCGCGCTCTGGCTTTGAAGTTGTGCTGAGATTATCGGCGATCGCCATCTCAGTTGGCACAACAAGATCGGGGATGTCCGCTGGGTTAGCAGTTGTATTTTGGGCGATCGCCGCACCAGTCACTGGCGTAATCACCATCGAAGGCAAACCGACAGCACCATCAAAATACTCAGCCCAATCCCTCGCCTTTTGTAGACTCTCAAACCCCCCAACACGGCTCAGCACATTGCCACCATGTTGACAGACGAGCAAATTATGATTCTTCGAAAGCGTTCTTCCGACTTGTAGACGCACTTCCTCCTGCAATGACTGTGAAGGCGTAAAGATCATCACCAAAAACTCATTAGCGGCTGGAGACTGGCACACAGATAAACTGCTGTCTTGGGCAACACTCACGAGTGTCGTCGAAAAAACCGCCAAACTACTCAGCGTTAGCGAAAAAAATGAAGTTGGCAGAGTTTTCCGGAAGCGGCCCATGGGTTGTGTCCTAAACGTGCGACTATTTACGTTTTTAAGTTTACCCAGATTTAAGTGATCCAGAAGTTCATTCAGAGAGTGATTTGATTGGCTCTGGAATCTCATCAGAAGGGCCTGCAAATTCACCGACATAAACATATTCAAGCCGCAATTTTAGCCAAGTGATAAATTGCTTTTTTGTCGAAATGATCGCCGTGCAAGGCTTAGGGGTTTTGTCGTTAGCGTCTTTCTGACTAGGTGCTGTGAGGAACGCGGGATCATTGACCACCCAAAAATCGCGTTCTAGACCTTTGTCTTTGTAGTGGCGAATGCGCTCTTTGATAATTTCTTCAAAAGGCTCGTCTTCGTACAAAAATTTTTGGCTTGCGAGAGCGTAGTAGTAGGTGGTCATGAATCGTTGTTTTGCTGCTGTGTTCGAAAGGGTTTCGCCTCAGTAAAGATACCCTACAATTGCCCCCTCATGGCAAGCTTCATTTCGCGGACGGCTCGCTCCAAACCGATGAGGACAGCGCGACTGATGATGGTATGGCCGATATTGAGTTCTTCCATGCCTTCGATGCAAGCGACGGGGTAAACATTACGATAGGTTAAGCCATGTCCGGCATTGACGCGTAAGCCTAGGGCGATCGCCTCTTTTGTACCCTTGCTCAGAACATCCAATTCAGACTGCAGCGCCGTTTCTCCTTTTGCCTCAGCGTATTTTCCCGTATGCAGTTCAATAAATCTTGCACCCGTTTTTTGAGCCGCTTCGATCTGCTCCGGTTCCGCATCGATAAACCAACTCACCGGAATATTCGCCCCTTGCAACTGCGAGACCACCGCTTTAAAACGATCAAAGTTGCTGACAATATCAATGCCACCTTCTGTGGTAATTTCTTCGCGCTTTTCGGGAACAAGCGTGACGTAATCCGGCTGAATATCGAGGGCGATCGCCACCATTTCCGCCGTCGGCGCCATCTCCAAATTGAGATGAGACTGAACCGTTTGCCGCAAAATCTTCACATCCCGATCCTGAATATGACGGCGATCCTCCCGTAAATGCACCGTAATCCCATCAGCCCCCCCCAACTCAGCCAACGCAGCAGCAGTAACCGGATCCGGCTCCACAGTGCGGCGTGCTTGGCGAATCGTAGCGACGTGATCAATATTGACACCGAGAGTAAGCAGAGGACTAGGAGATTGCATCAGAACTTTAAAACTAAAAAAAATCTAGAAAATAAACAACACAGAGCACAAGCGATCAAGCAAACAGACCGTCAATACTAGCCATTATTTTAACCAATAAACCTCAAGCGATCGGCTAGATGTCTATTGTCCCACGCAGAAAAACGTCATCAAAAACGCCAAAAATAAAAACAAACAATCAGCCTCAAATACCTTAAACAGATGATCCCTAGCCCTTAATCAAAAAAAGCAAATAATCACACTTATGAGAGATATTTATAAAGAAAAGCAGAAAAAATTGGTATTTTTACTTTTCCAGATGCCCCATCCAGTCATAAACTTGACACAGAGGTTACAGGCAGTCGTGAGGTCTTTTTTGTGAAACGAGTCCTAGGAATCATTCTCGGCGGCGGTGCAGGTACTCGCCTATATCCGCTGACCAAACTCAGAGCTAAGCCAGCAGTACCTCTAGCAGGAAAATATCGTTTGATCGATATTCCCGTTAGTAATTGCATTAATTCTGAAATCCATAAAATTTACGTATTAACCCAATTTAATTCGGCGTCCCTAAACCGGCACATCGGTAGAACTTACAATTTTACGGGCTTTAACGATGGCTTCGCAGAAGTCCTTGCTGCCCAGCAAACCAAGGAAAACCCCGATTGGTTCCAAGGTACAGCTGATGCAGTCCGTCAATATAGCTGGTTACTCGAAGAGTGGGATGTTGATGAATACATCATCCTTTCTGGTGATCATCTTTATCGGATGGATTACCGCGATTTTGTGCGGCGTCATCGAGAAACAGGAGCTGACATTACCCTTTCTGTTGTTCCTGTAGACGAAAAAGTTGCGCCTGCTTTTGGTCTGATGAAAATCGACAGCAATGGCCAAGTCGTCGACTTTAGCGAAAAACCAACTGGTGACGCCCTCAAGGCGATGCAGGTGGACACAACAACCCTTGGCCTTGATGCGGAACAAGCGAAAGTCAAGCCTTATATTGCTTCTATGGGTATTTATGTCTTTAAAAAGCAGGTGCTTTTAGACTTGCTCAAGCAGAATAAGGACAAGACTGATTTCGGTAGTGAAATCATTCCTGATGCGGCAAAGGATCACAATGTTCAGGCTTACTTGTTCGATGATTATTGGGCTGATATCGGTACGATTGAAGCGTTCTATGAAGCAAACTTAGCTTTGACGCAACAGCCAATTCCACCGTTTAGTTTTTATGATGAGCAGGCTCCGATTTATACTCGTGCTCGTTATTTACCGCCGACTAAAATGCTTGATTCTAATGTGACGGAATCGATGATTAGTGAGGGCTGCATTATCAAAAATTGTCGCATTCACCATTCTGTTCTTGGTATTCGTACCAGACTTGAGGCGAATTGTACGGTTGAGGATAGTTTGATTATGGGTTCGGATTATTACCAACCTTATGAAAAGCGTCAGGACAGTCTCAAGAATGGTAAGCCTCCTATTGGTATTGGTGAGGGGAGTACTATTCGTCGAGCGATCGTGGATAAGAATGCGCACATCGGTAAAGATGTGATGATCGTTAATAAAGAGCGGGTAGAAGAATCTAATCGTGAAGAGTTAGGGTTCTATATTCGTAGTGGTATTGTTGCTGTTTTGAAAAACGCAATTATTCCTGATGGGACAGTCATCTAACTTGTTACAGAAATTCTATTAGTCAGTGTTTTAAAATCTCTTTTTTGAAAAAATCTACTTTAGAGTTTGCCCTCTGATCAAATGGGATCGGAGGGTTTCTTTTTTAGGGTTGCTGCCAATGCCAATGATTTTGAGTGAGGCGATCGCCAACCATCTTTCCCCACTCTTCTAACTGCTCTGGAAATTTCGGATGATCTAAATCTTTACGCCACATAATCAGGGCATCTTCGCCAGTGGCTTGGTAATATTTTTTGCGCCGTCCTGCTGTGGCAAACCCAAATTTTTCGTAGAGGGCGATCGCCGCCGTATTCGATTCTCGCACTTCTAAAGTGGCCCGTTCCAAACCCCGCAACCACGCATCCCGCAATAATCCCAGCAAAATTAATTGTCCTAAACCCTGTCCCTGAAAATCAGGATGTACCGCCATAATGGTGACGTGGGCTTCCTCCACAATCGACCAACAGCAACCTAACGCCATCAGGGAATTTTCTTTGGTGGGAGCGGGCAAAATCAGTAACGTACTGTTCAGGCTTTCCATCTCTCGCAGGTAGCCATCTTTCGTCCATAATCCGCCAAAACAGGCTTGGTCTAGGGCAATAACTTGAGGGATTTCTGTGGCAGTTAGCGGCTGGAGTTGGAGGGAAATACAGGTCACAAATTTACTATTAGCCAATTATTTTCTAATTAACTTACCTATAAAACATGAGTAGAAAAATATCGGCGATCGCCCATTATATTTCTGATTCTTACTATTATCAACCATGACAGAAACTAATAGCCAAAATAAATCACAAGTTAAGATTCGTACGCTGGAGATTGATGATATCGCCCCCATTTTCCACTTAGGAGAACAACTTTTTGCCAGTAATCTTTACCCAACTCTATATCGCACATGGGATCAATGGGAAGTGACCGGATCCTTTAATACTGACTCAGATTTTTGTCTTGTGGCAACAGTTGAGCAGCAATTTTCGGGGTTTCTGTTGGGCACATTAATCGAAAAGAATGAAAATATTTATGGCTATGTTCGCTGGCTTGGGGTGAGTCCAGACTTTCATCGGATGGGTATTGCGGGTCAACTAGTAGATCGTTTTATTGAACGCATTATTGTGGAAGGGGCTGACACCGTTTTAATGGATACCGATCCCGCGAATGAAGCCGCCATTAACTTTTTTACAAAGACCGGTTTTGCCAATCCTTGTGAACATGTATTTTTATCGCTTGATTTAACCAAACATGATTACTACGGCAAACTGCTCAATTATGAGCAAAATCGCACTGATCAATTAACCGAAAAATTACAACGTCGCCGCTAACTTTTAATTGCCAACAAATATTGAAATCTACGGAAACTAAGCGTAAAGATCCGCGACATATTCACCATAGCCGTTATATGGGAGAGTTTCTTTCATTTCCCAACCAAACTCAGCAGAATTACCAATAAATTTCTCTGTGGCCTGAGACCAGCGGGGATGAGGCACGTCGGGTTCTACGTTCGCTTGGAATTTGTACTCATTAGCATCGAGGGTATTCCAGTAGGTCTTGGGTTGCTCGGCGAGAAACTCAATTTTGACGATGGATTTTGCGCCTTTAAAACCGTATTTCCAAGGCAAAACCATGCGGATCGGTGCGCCGTGCTGTTTGGGTAAATCGTGACCGTAAATGCCAACGGCGAAAAAGGCCAGGTCGTTATTCATCTCTTCGATAGTCAAGCCTTCGGTGTACGGCCATGGCAATGTGCCTAGGTGAAAACCGGGGCCATAAGTGACATTTTCGTCGTAATAGCTCGAAAAACTGACAAATTTTGCTTGGGATGTGGGTTCGACGGCTTTGATTAATTCTTTCATCGGGAAGCCAATCCACGGCAACACCATCGACCATGCTTCGACGCAGCGAAACCGGCAGATGCGTTCTTCGAGGGGGAATTTTGTTTTGAGATCGTCGATATCGTAAGTTTTCGGGTTACTGACCAGCCCACCGACTTCGACTTTCCACTCTTCTGTGGGGATATTCTGGGCGTTTTGCCAAATATTTTTTGTGCCGCCAAATTCGTAGAAATTATTGTATCTTCCGGCAAATACTTCTTTGGTGAGAGGGCGATCGCCGACTTGAAAAGCCTTATTTTTTGTTGCTTGTAGCGCTGGAAGTTGAAGCGTTGCTTCCAATGCCGACAATTCCTCATCCTTCGATTGGCAACCCAACAAACTTGCTCCTACACCTGCGCCGATCATGGTTTGAATAAAGCGACGACGATTCCAGTAAGAACCCTCCGCAGTGACCAAATTTTCGGAAATCGAGTAAGAAGGTGGGACTTTAAATAGCACCATGGCAGCTCAGAAAATGACTTTGTTTAAAACTGTAACGCATTTTGTCTGACGGCCTGTGAGCGAAGTTTGTTTACATTCTTTTACAATTGGAAAGCACGATTTACGAGGAGCAGTGTGAAAGTTTTTTTGCAACTTGAGCCAAAGACGCGACTCAATTTAACGTTTTTATTTTTAGCAGGCTTAGGATTTTGGTTGAGTTTGACCAGCCTATTGCCCGTCATCCCCGCCTACGTCCAAGATTTGGGCGCGACGGATCAGCAAGTGGGCTTTGTGATGGGTTGCTTTGCCATCGGGCTACTGCTCTCCCGCACGAAGCTGGGCAAAATGGCCGATGAGCAGGGTCGTAAACGTATTATCCTCATCGGTGCTTTGGTCGCTGGGATTGCGCCGTGGGGCTATATTTTTCTGGACTCAATTCCCCAATTGATGGTGTGGCGAGCGTTTCACGGTCTTAGTATTGCCGCTTTCACCACTGGTTACAGTGCCCTCGTTGTGGATTTAGCTCCGGTTAAAAATCGTGGCGAAATTATTAGCTACATGAGTTTGGTTATTCCGATTGGCATGTCTATCGGCCCCGTATTGGGAGGCTATTTACTGGGGACAGCGGGTTATCCAGTCATTTTTACCGTGTCGGCAATCTGTGGCATTGCTGCATTTTTATTTGCAAGTCAAACAAAAGAAAAGCCTGCTGCAACACAAGAACAAGTGGTGGCAGAAAAAAAAGCGCGTTTAACCGCAACCAACCGAAATTTTCGTGAATTAGCGATTGAGAAAAGCTTGTATATTCCCTCGCTAATCATGCTGTGTATCGGCCTAGTTTTTGGCTCCCTCGTGACGTTTTTACCGCTGTATGTCCGAGAACTCAACATTGATTTTAATACGGGTTTATTTTACGGAGCGGCGGCAATCTCTAGCTTTGGGATTCGGTTACTGGCGGGTAAAGCATCGGATACTTTGGGGCGGGGGTTGTTTATTAGCGGTAGTTTGTTGTGTTATGCCGTGACGATGATCTTATTAACCAAAGCGACAAGCGCACCAATGTTTATGTTTGCGGGAGCGGTTGAAGGGGTAGGGGCTGGTACGCTAATTCCAACGATGATTGCGCTGATGTCTGATCGTTCGTCTAGTTATGAGCGGGGCAAGGTCTATTCATTTTGTATTGGCGGCTTTGATGTGGGGATTGCTTTGGCTGGGGTATTTTTGGGCACGATTACGCAGACGGTGGGCTATCAAGGGGCTTTTGCGATCGCCGCCGGTTTAGCAATGCTGGCGTTTGTTTTATTTATTACCCAAGGCAATCCCCGCATAAAATCATCCCTCAAGTTTGCAGTGGGAATGACAGGCGATCGCTATGCTCAAAAGTTAGAGGTTTAGAGATTTGGTGACCAAATTCCTACGCGAAAATCTGGGCGACTTCTAGGGAAAATTCTGGGAAAAGAGGCGAGGTTAAAATGTCTTCGCTGAACAGGGTGAAAACAAGTTGCAAACGGGCTTGCGATCGCCGATAAATTTCGACTTCTTGTTTTTGCCAATCGATAATCCAATATTCATGGACACCGACGCGGGAATAAAGCTTTAGTTTTGCTTGGCGATCGCGCTCAATATCTTTGGGGGTTTGGGATAGCACTTCGACAACCAATTCGGGGGCAACGGTTAAATGACCGGACTGATCGATATTGGTGGCAATTTTTTCATCACTAACCCACACCAAATCGGGAATGACGTTATCTTCATCCGCAAAAATCAGCCCGGGTGTCGTGATCACTTCCCCTTGTTGATGTTCGCTTACCCAATTGGAAAGAGAGCGGAGAATACGAGTAATAATACGTTGGTGATTCCAGTGGGGGGCGCGGGTCACGTATAGGTCTCCATCGATAATTTCGTAACGACAATCGTCATCGGGCATCAGTTCTAAATCTGCGCTTGTCCAACGAACTTTGGTTTCAGTTGTGACAGTCATAATTTTTTACACCAAATCAATGGGTCTTGAGCAAAGCCGTATCCCCCCAATTCTAACCAATCATTTTCGGTTAGTTGAGGTGTTGGATCAAAATGTCGGCGATCGCCTGCGGATTTTCAAAATGGAGATTGTGTCCACCGGAGACAGTTAAACGCTCGGCATTGGGCATGGCGGTACGAATTGCCTCCAGATCTTCGGGA
>JBARRZ010000080.1:0-18290 GCA_049644465.1 Limnothrix sp. | reverse complement strand
TTGTCGGGCTTTATGTGGGAGACCGTTCTGAGTTAGGAGCCAGACAGTTGTGGGCATCATTGCCGCCGGTTTACCGCCAATGTGCTGTAGCTTATACAGACTTTTGGCAAGCTTACGGTATGGTATTCCCGAGCAAACGTCACCAAGCTGTAGGGGGAAAAACAGGTAAAACCAACTACATCGAGCGTTTCAACTGTACTTTACGTCAAAGAGTTTCTCGTCTGGTTAGAAAAACCTTGTCTTTCTCCAAAAAGATAGAAAACCACATTGGGGCTATTTGGCTTTTTGTCCATCATTACAACGCATCTTTACTTTCTTAGGACTACCATTATCTTTTAGTTTTGTCCGGAATCAATGACTTGTCAATGCAATTGTTTAGCTGTTCTGCAAATACTTCAACATTTGGTTCCTTAAACATATCGTGATGGTTTCCAGGAAGATCATAAATTTCAAAAGATTCTTGCACAAAGTTTCTCCAACCTAATGCTTCATCCCATTGATCTCCGATATTATCCGGTCTGATCGCAGAGCGAAAAAGAGATACTTTACCTGGGTACTTTTGCATCTGATAATTTTGTAAGGCTTGTAGGTGTAATATTTCGATTTGACGCAACCTAGACCTGAAAAATGCAGATTTATCTGAATTATTTTTATTTGTCTGTATGCATTTTTGTATAAATTGTTGTACTCGAAAAGCTTGGAAATTGAGTTGAGTGGATGCTTTTCTTGCTGCGTAGGATATACCCAGTGTTCGGAAATTTTCCCAATGTTTTGAGATTTGCTCATGCCGAGGCAACCTTCGATGCCCCCCTAAGGCTGTTGTATCAAAAATTGCTAACATTGCGACGTTCTGACCTGACCTTAATAATTGTTGGGCGATTTCATAAATGACTATTCCGCCGAAAGAATAGCCACCTAAAAGATATGGACCTTCTGACTGTACACTTCTAATCTCTTGAATATAGAAAGCAGCCATATCTTCAAGGGTTAGATTTGGGTTAGTTTCAGCCTGTTCGAGAAACTGAGACTGTAGAGCATAAAAAGGCTGATCCTTTCCCATATAATGTGAAAGATTACGGTAAAACTGAACACTTGTACCGATTGCATGAGTACAAAAAATAGGGGTTTTTATACCATTTGGCTGAAGCGCAACCATACATGAGGAACTGTTATATTGTCCTTTGTTTTCAATAGCTTTTGCTAGTTTATATATTGAAGGAGTTTGGAATAATATTGATAATGGCAATTCTGTTTTACAAACTTTTTCAATCTCTGAAAAAACCCTAACTGCTAAAATTGAATTCCCACCCAATTCAAAGAAATCATCATGTCTTCCTACTTTTTTTCCTCTCAATGCCTTAGACCAGATATCCGCAAGTTGCTCTTCCAATAGTGTTTGAGGAGCAACAAAACCGTCTGATGAATCAGCCGTTATTTCATCAGCTTTTGGTAGACTTAGTCGGTCAAGTTCACCGTTGGCTATGAGGGGCAACGATGGCAGTTTAATAAAAACATCAGGAATCATATAATCTGACAAATTTTGCTTTAGGAACTGACGCAATCTTCCTGCGTTCAAAGTCTCTTCTTCTATACCGACAATATATGCAACAAGGTATTTCTTGCCTTGCTGATTTTGGGCAAGAGTAACGACAGATTCTTTAACTATCAAAGATAAATTGAGAACTGTTTCCACTTCTGCTAGATCAATCTTGAATCCTTTTATTTCGACTAGCTGGTTGATTCTACCCAAAAGTTCAAGGTTGCCATTTGGAAGATAACGAACTAAATAGCCTGTTTTAAACAAACGTGATTCTGGATTGGAATCAAAAGGATTAGCAATAAACTTAGCTTCTGTTTTTGTCGGTTGGTTAAAATAGCCTTGGGCTAGATTTGAACCGCCTAGATATAGTTCGCCGATCCCACCGATTGGTAAGAGTTTAAAATATTTGTCTAATACGTAAAACTGAGTATTTTCAAAAGGCCGACCCATCCACTTTTGATCATCATTTGAAATATCACTATTCAATAGAAAAGTACTAGCAAAAATAGTGTTTTCAGGCAGGCTATAGGTATTGATGATCTGACAGGAAGGAAGCTGTCTCCGTGCCTTCTGCACAAGGAAGAATGAGAAGGTATCACCACCGATCAAGCAGTTTCGAATCGAACTACATTGGTCGAAGTGTTGACTAAAAAGATAATGAAATAGACGAGTAGGGAACCATGCTGTACTAATTTTCTGCGTCTGGATAAAGTCGCCTAATTGCTCTATGGAGTTGCTTGCAGGATAGATTGCCAAGGTGCAACCATTAAGCAAAGCTGAGAAGAGTTCGAATGTGAAAATTTCTGAGGAAATATCAGCGAATTGCAGGATGATATCTGTGGAAGATAATTTTAATTGTTGATTTTCAGAAGCGAGTTGAATGACATTCTGGTGTTGGATAGGAATGCCACAAAGAGGTAGAGCTGATGTAAGGTTTTGATTATTGGGATAGAGAATATAAGCGAGATCATCTATTTGATTATGGCTAATGAAATTTTCTGAATTATATTTTTCTAGATCTAGAATGATATCTTCCCAGTTCAAGGTTTGATTTGGGAATTTATTGAATTTACCAATGAATTTATTTTCAATCAATACAACAGATATATCGACATCTATGGATATTTGATTAAGTTGTTCTGGGGAGATTTTAGAAGAAAGAGGAATATATGTTGCTTCTACTTTGAGAACTGCCAATATCGAAATGATTGTTGCGATTGATCTATCGAAACACAAGCCAACATATTGCTGTTTCTTCACTCCGCGTTCTTGGAGGTAGTGTGCTAGTTGATTGACTTTTTTGTTTAAGGCTTTATAGGTGAGAGATTGGTTGTCTGTTGCTAAGGCGATCGCCTCAGGAGTTTGTTCGACTTTTGCTTCAAAGCACTCAATGATCGATAAATTTTGTGGAGCATCAGGAGTAGGATTCCAGTCTTCTAATAGTGTTTTTCTCTCGGAGGCAGTAAGAATAGGTAAATTAGCGATGGGTTGATCTGGATTTGCAACAATGCCTTCTAGCAGCGTATGAAAATGATCAACCATACGCTGCATAGTACCGACATCAAACATCTCAGCGTTATAGTCAAAAACCATCCCCAATCCATCATCTTGTTCTCGCATGACGAGGGTGAGATCATATTTGGTTTTACCGTGATAGATATAACCAAAAAGAGACCGAATTTTTAAGTTAGGTAAGTTAACTGTTGACATACCTCGTCCTTGAGACCAAGGAGGGTTTAAGGCAAATTTGACTTGAAATAGGGGCGATCGCCCTTGATTCTGTCCTTGATGTAATTCTTCAATTAGCTTTTCAAAAGGAATATCTTGATGAGTAAAAGCTTCCAGAATATCCTTTTTAACTCGATTAAAAAGTTCTCGAAATGTAGGGTTACCTGTAAGGTTTGTCCGCTGCATTAAAGTATTAGTAAAGAAACCAATCAATCGTTCAGTTTCTACTTGTCCACGCCCGCTACAAGCAAAACTAAGCAGCATTTCCTCTTGATTAGAATAGCGATAAAGTAAAACTTCAAAGGCAGCCAACAAAGTCATAAACAGAGTGCCCCCTAATTCTTGACTAATCGCATTCAGATCTTCATTGAGAGACATCGGTAGTAAACGCGGTGCGCGATCGCCCCGATAAGTCTGGACACCATTAGGACGTGGATGATCAAAGGGTAATTTCAATAAGGGGATTGTTCCTTTTAAGGTTTTTTTCCAATAATCTAATAACGATTGGAGTCTGTCTCCCTGAAGCCACTGTCGTTGCCAGTGGGCAAAATCTCCATACTGAACAGGCAAAGCTTCTAGGGTTAATGGCTCATTGGTAACTAAAGATTTATAAAAGCTAGTTAAATCTTGATAAAAGACATCTGATGAAGCACCATCACAGGCGATGCAGTGCATATTCCAAATTAGTAGATGTTCATCATCTTGCAGTTGAAATAATTTAACGCGCAATATTGGCCCATTTAACAGATTGAAAGGCTGACGAGCTTCTTGGGTGGTCTGTTTGAGGGCTTCTTGATCTCGGTCTTCATCTGGTAATTCACGTAGATCAATTAAGGGTAATTTGATCTGAACGTCATTATTAATAACTAAACGGGGTTTTCCCTTGATTTTTGGGAAATGGCTTCTGAGAACTTCATGGCGATCGACTACTGATTGAATGCTGATTTCTAGCGCTTTAACATCTAGAGACCCATTGAAACGTACGACCACGGGCATGTTATTGGACGTACTTTCCGGTTCAAGCTGATAGAGAAACCAAAGACGTTCTTGCCCAAATGAGAGAGGGCGAGTTTCACCTGCGGCAATGGGCTGAATGCTAGGTAAATCTTGCGTCACACCTGTGTTCGCTTCATGCAAGAAAGCAATGATTGCTGATTTGTTATTTTTTAGCTGGGTGATGAGGTCAGGGGTCAATGCATCTTTTGCCGCTCGATAACGGAGGCGATCGCCGTCCAGCCAAAGCTTGATTTTCCGTTGCCCCAACTCAAAAAGTAGTTCGTCAACACTAGTCATCATCATAATTCACCCTCTTCATAATCATTATTGTCATCGGCCATAGCTTGGGCAGCTTGCGTCCCGGCGATCGCCCAACGAAGTACCTGAACCCGCCGAGCTAACTCGGCCACTGTCGGCAATTCAAACAAATGAGCCAACAAAATCTCAACATCTAACGCTTTACGCAGGCGCGAGACAATTTGTATTGCTAAGAGAGAATAACCGCCAAGCTCAAAAAAGTTATCGTGAATACCGACACGCTCTAGATTAAGAATCCCTGCCCAAATCTCAGCAATCTGCAACTCCAAATCATTACTTGGCGCAACATAGCTAGTGGCAAGTTGTTTCGTCGCATCAGGCTTTGGCAATACTTTGCGATCAATCTTGCCATTCGGCGTTAACGGCAGTTTTTTCAAAGCCATAAAACTGCTAGGCACCATGAAATCTGGCAACTGCCCCTTGAGAAACTGACGTAAATCAGCAAGCAATTCGTGATCTGCTTCCATATCACTTGAAACAGGGACAAAATAGCCAGCCAACACTTTCTCACCCGGTAGATCTTCCCGGACAATCACAACAGATTCTTTAATCGCTGAATATTGATCTAAAGCCGCTTTAATTTCATCTAATTCAATCCGAAAGCCCCGAATTTTAACTTGATTATCAATCCGCCCAAAAAATTCAATATTGCCATCTGGCAGATAGCGAGCCATATCGCCCGTCTTGTATAAGCAATCATTAGACTCTGAACTAAAAGGATTAGAAATAAACCTTTCATTCGTTAATTCAGGACGATTGAAATAGCTACGCGCAAGACCATCACCCCCCGTATACAGTTCACCCGGAACACCGATCGGTACAGGCTGAAGATTTTGATCAAGAATATAAACTTGCGTATTCGCAATAGGACGCCCAATTGGAACGGATGGAACAATTCGTTCTATATCAGTGACGGGATAGCAACAAGTGAAAGTTGTATTTTCTGTAGGGCCATAGCCATTGATCAACGTACAGTTTGGTAACTCTTCCACCACTCTTCTGACATGGGATACAGATAAAACATCACCCCCGGCCAGCAGTTGACGTACAGGTCTCAAATCCTCGATGCATTCATCAACCATCAAATGAAATAGACCAGCGGTTAGCCAGAGAATTGAAATCTGATGCTTGGCAATGGCTTTACCAATTTCTGCCAAAGTTGGTTTGGCATAGGGAAATAAAACAAGACGTGCTCCATTCAGCAAAGAACCCCAGATTTCTAATGTCGCAGCATCAAAAGCAAAGGCAGCGAGTTGAAGAAAAACGTCATCCGAACCCATCTGAACATAATTGGTGTTTTGAACGAGTCTAACGACACCACGATGGGGTATGCAAACACCCTTTGGTTTGCCAGTGGAACCGGAAGTATACATGACATAGGCAAGGCTATCTGCATTACTTTGATGACTTAGATTTTCTTGGCTTTCTTGCTCAAGTGTTGCTGTGATTGTGTCTAAACAAATGAGATGTTGGGGACTAGGCTGGAATTGCTCAACAATTTGGCTTTCTGTTAATAAAACTGCGACTTGGGTATCTTCCAACATAAATGTCAATCTTTCGGGCGGATAGCTCGGATCTAGTGGCAGATAAGCGCCACCTGCTTTGAGGATGGCCAATAGACCAATGAGCATATCGAAGGATCGATCTAGGCAAATGCCGACGAGAACTTCTGAAGTAACGCCTAATTTTTGTAAGTGATGGGCGAGTTGATTGGCGCGAGTGTTTAGTTCTTGATAGGTGAGTTGTTGGTCTTCTAGGATGATGGCGATCGCCTCAGGCTGTCGAGCCACCTGTTCTTCAAAAAGCTGGTGAATACATTTATCTTTGGGATAATCCGTCTCAGTTTTATTCCAGTCAACGACAATCTGCTGATACTCCGCATCAGGCAGCAGCGACAAATCACCAATCAAAGCATCAGGATTGGCAACAATTCCTTCCAATAGAGTTTGGAATTCAGATAAGCGGCGCTTGATTGTTTCTACGGTAAATAAATTGGCATTGTACTGACATTCCAGCGTTACCTTTCCATCTAATTCTGTTGCATTGATAAAAATTTCAAAGTTTTCGTAGGAGCGAGGATTAGTGAAAAATTCGACTTCTAGATCTTTAAATGGGAGTTGTTTACTATCCAATCCTTGGTCAATATTAAATTCAATGGGAACTAAAGGAATGCGGCTAGAATCTCTAGGAATCGATAGCTTTTGTACCAAGCTGCCAAAAGTTAATTGTTGATGATCATATGCATCTAAGATTGTCGATTTACGAGCGTTAAGATAAGCACGAAAACTGTTTTTCGATGTAACTCTAGATCTTAAAGGCAGTAGATTGACACAATGTCCAACCACAGAATATTGCCCAGAAGCGGCTTGCCCAGCGGCAGGGACTCCAAGCATGATATCTTCCTGACCCGTCAGACGATGCAGAAATACTTCAAACCCAGCCAGCATGGTCGTCATAAAGCTACAGCCCATATTTGTACCGAGCTGCTTCAACTGAGACACTAGTGCCGTGGGCAATACCCGGTCTTCTCGTGAGGAATCAAAAGTTCGTAGTGGAGGTCGTGGATAGTCAGTAGGAAAGTCGAGTATGGGTACAGAATCAGCAAATTGTTTTAACCAATACTCTAAAGTTTCAGTTGCGTCTTCTCCGTTGGACTCACTCTCTAGGGCGATCGCATAATCACTAAAACGCTCAGGCTCATCCAACTCAGGCATTTTTCCGTCCTGAATTGCAGAGTATAGATTCCCCAAATCAGGCATCATTACAGCCCAAGACCAACCATCACAAATAATATGATGCGCTGTCAAAATAACTAAATGTTCTGCAGTAGTGACTTTAATTAACTCAGCTCGAAATAAAGGCCCATATTCAACATTGAATGGAGTCTCGACTGCCTGTTTTTGTAACTTGTTAATCTCATCCTGACTTGATTGATTGTCTAATCCAGAAAGATCAATGAAAGGAATTTCAATATTCAAAGAATCAGCTATGCAAAGGGTTTCACCATCAGGACTCAGGGTTGTGCGTAAAGATTCATGACGATCAACGAGTTGCTGAAGAGCCGTTTTTAAAGCTTCGATATTTAGCTGTCCATTAAGCCGGAGTGTCTGTGATTCGTTATAAGCACAATTGGCTTCGTTCCCCATTTGTACCGATGCCCAAATCTCTTTTTGAGACTCAGTCGCCGGTGCTGTAAAAGAAATTTCTCCCGCAGAAAACGGGTCAAAATCAACGGAGATATTTTGGAATTTTGTCTCTGATTGAAGTGTCATAGTTTATAGAAATCAAAAGAAAAAGAATTAAGATTTATCCAAAGCAAAAGGCAAATTGCTTGTCTTCAAAAGTTATTTCATCATAAATTTAATATCGTACTTCTTTTTATCGTGGCGTTTCTCATGAGTTTCAAATACTAGTTTCATTAAAAAGAGAAAGATCTCAAAAAATGATCTTAAATTAATTACTAAAATACTCTTCTTTAAATCTTCATGAATTTCCTGAATGGCGATGTAATCAATAGCCATCCATCGCATCAAGAAAAATATTGGAATATATCTGTTCTTACAGGTACAAAAGTCATTGGTTTCATTAACGTTTTTTGAAGATTCCCCGAGCAACTCTATAAGGGAACATAAGACGATGGTATAGAATGTTGTGAATCTGAGTAATACCAGACATTAGAACTTCATTTTTTGTGGTTGGATTTTTCTTTGAAAATATACCAATAGCACCAGCTTTAATCGTGTCTAAAAATGCAGATTTCCCGGGCGGTGTCGGATTCAATCCTAATCTACGAAGGTAATGATTAGCTTGATAAACTCTAGCTCGCAAATCATAATCGCGAAGATAAAAAAGAATGGTCAATGAAACACAATAACTATCTCCGTTTTTAACCCAGTGAGGATCGTTGACAGGATGATAAATTCCTGTGCCTGGCGTTAAATGATAAACATTAGCCTTACTCTGATTCTCCTCTCGATATACTAAGCATTCTTTCTCCCCCATATAAAATCGTTCAATTTCTTGGTCAGTTAGTATTGATTTATCACGGCGATCAAAAAGATTGTCTTCTTTTTCTCCATGAATTTGAAAGATAAAATTTTGCTCGCTATCCATGTGATAAGGAGTTGCTGTATGAGGAGACGCGACAAAAATAAATGCCTCAAGCCATGTCATTTCTTGACGTAAAGGGATACTCGTTAGAGTCTCAACTTCAGTGATAATTTGTTCCATCAAAGCTTTATACTCTGGATCGAGTTGGGCATTTTGCAGTAGTAACCAAGAATTGGATGTCTCAATATTTTCAATAGCTGCTGCAACCTGATCTCTCCGATCAGGTCTCTCTGCCCATTTTTTGTGAATTGGAAATTCTCCAATCTTACACATTACATTGCTTTTCTGATGACTAATCAATGTGTTAGCAAGTTTTGCTAAACGGGGCAAATCAAACAATGAATTGCCTGCTAAATTGTGGGAGAATGTAAACGGTGAAAGCTTGAATTTTCCAAGAAAATCTGTGGCATTTTTTTCGATGATTTTATCTGGGATTTCTGATACCGTCCGAATCATATTTTCACTTGTAGAAAATGAGTTTAAAGAAGACATAATTTAAATTGAAAACTCTATGTTGTTTTGCCTGACATAAAAAGATTAGTATTTAGTGAGAAGAAAAACTCCTTTTGTATTTTCTTTTAATCTTTTGCTTTATTTGTTTTGAAGTTGTATATACTCTTCTCAAGATTGAATACTTATAGTCAGACCAGCTTGTGAGTGAAAGATATTTGTAGAAAGCATCTTTTGACGGAAATTCATCAAGAGTCACCCATGGTTTTGGAAGTGTCGCAAAATGAATTATGAATGAATCATCTACTTCTTCTTGTGTCATAGAGGGAGCATTCATGCAGTTCCACCTTGGATCAAGCTCTGCCCAATGTCCCGCAACAATGGCATTTAGAACGTCTTGATCGCCGTATTTAATGTATTCTAGATTT
This sequence comes from Limnothrix sp., assembly GCA_049644465.1. GTDB lineage: Bacteria > Cyanobacteriota > Cyanobacteriia > Cyanobacteriales > MRBY01 > MRBY01. Next base: position 8,720 of record JBARRZ010000080.1, on the reverse strand, counting down.
TGCTTTATGTAGTTCAAAGCCTTATTACCCATATCATCGCTTCGCCACTTCTCAAGATTAAAGACAAGAACTCCAGCATTAAAATACTTATCACCTTTGGAGAGTCCTAATTCTTTCCAATTTCTCAGAAAATAGGGTACCGTTCGGTACTCATATGATTCTAGGCGTGCAACGGCAAGTAAATAGTTATCTTTTATATCAATATCCCATAGTTCTCCCAAGTCTCCAGTGACTACTAAATCGCAATCCAAATAGATAGCCTTTTTGTATGACTGCGGAAGAAGCTTAGATATGAGAAGTCTGTACCATGTAGCAATTGTGATATGTGCTATCTCTGGGACACCAGAAGTTATCCTTTCTGGAATAACGTTTTTGTTGATAATGGCATGAGGTTTCGGAATCCATTTAACTTCACAGTACTCTGGGTTGATGGAGCTTAAGAAACGACGTTTGTTTTGCTCTTTAATATCTCCATCAATAACAAATAGAAGTATTTTGCGATTTTTGCCAAGGTTCTCAATGGCAGAACGAATCGTTACGGCAAGTTGCATGGGATAGTTATTATCCGATGAGCAAACAATCACTATAGATTCATTGTTTGGATCCATAGCAGTACTTTCAATTTTTTCGCCAGTAAGAACTTCACTTTTCATGGTTTTTATCTATTAATTTCAATATATAGTTGAGGGGACTCTTTACCTGATTTACTGACGACTGATGACTTTTTAAGTGGTATCAAGAAACCAAGAAAAGCAACAAGTTTAAAGATGACAAATAATTATTGTGAATCTTTTACTTGCAGATATTTTCCAGTCCGTTCAGGATCTGGAATATACCAAGCTGGATTTCCTTCGGGATCGCGACCTAGACGTGCTCCCGGTTGAGGTGGTTGATGGCGATCGCCCTTACCATTGCCATTATTATTAGAAGACGACGTTTGTCCCGTTCCCGGTAATAGACCTACGGCTTGTAACTCAGCTACAGCTTCCTTGAAAACACGGGTGACCAATTCAATATCTTCATTGGTATGGCTGAGAGTGAAGAAACAAGGGCGATATTCCCAAGCATGAACGCCTTTTTCCCGAAGCAGATAAAACAACAAGCCAGCGTGGGGGGCATCTTTAGCATGGGTGACATAAAAAAGTGAGCTAAAGTGACTGACTTTGATGGGAGCACCGACCCGCTCAAGATGCTGATTGAGGTTCGTTGCGAACTTAGCCACTTTGTCTGCCAATGATTTTTGTAGTTGGGAGCCACCTTCTTTTAACTTGATCAGTATGGCTTCTGCGGCAGCTAGTGCCATAGGATGACGAACAAACGTCCCCGCAAAAAAGGTGACGCCCACTTCTGGAATGGAATCATCGCCAAATTGCCAATACCCTCCATCAAGGGCATCCATAAATTCTGCGGAACCGGCTACTACGCCAATGGGCAGGCCGCCCCCAACAACTTTGCCGTAGGTTGCTAAGTCGGCTTTGATACCAAAGTATTCTTGGGCACCACCGGGAGCGACTCGAAATCCTGTAACGACTTCGTCGAAGATAAGAGCACTCCCTGATTCTTTGGTAATCTTACGAACTTCTTGGAGGAATTCTTTGGGTTGTAATCCGGGATCTCGGCTTCTGACGGGTTCAACAAGAACGCCTGCAATTTCGTCTGCGCGCGATCGCAAGATTTCGAGGGTTTCTGGTGTGCCGTAATCCAAAACCAAAAGGTTCTCGAACATGGCAGGCAGTAAACCGGGGGCTGCTGGCAGGGTGCGCATGTTAGCGCCGGGACGGTAAAGAACTTCGTCAAAAGTACCGTGATAATCTCCGGCAAAGGTGACGATTAGATCATTGCCTGTGACGGTGCGGGCTAGGCGGAGGGTGGCCATAACGGCTTCTGAACCTGTGTTACAAAAGGCAACGCGCTCTAGTCCGGTGAATTCTGCGATCAGTTTGGCAACGCGTCCGGCGAGGGGGGTTTGGGGCCCGATCTCAATGCCTTTTTCCATTTGGGCAATCACGGCTTTGGTGACAAAGTCTGGATTCCAGCCAAAGAAGTTGAGACCGAAACCATTGGTGATATCGACGTATTCGTGGCCATCAACGTCCCACAGTTTGGATCCGGCTGAGCGTTCCATCACGATGGGATAAATCATTTCCTTGAGGAGTGGTGAAAATCCAGAAACGGTGCGCGGGTCTGCGAGGTAACGGCGATGTTCTTGGGATTGGCGTTTTGATTCTGGAGTGCGAGCGACATAACGATCGATGAAACGGTTGATGGCGGCTGTCTGTTCTGGGGAAAGGCTTGTGTCTACGGCTTTTTGAATTTTGACACCGGGCCCTTTGGATTTGTAGGGCTTGGCTGCTTCTGTGGGTGGTGGCGCGGAACCGTTTGTGGTGTTGTTGTTTTGGGAAGTGGCTGGGGGCGTTGCTTGAACTGGGGCTGGGGAAGTGGCAATGGGGGTTGGGGCGATCGCCTGACTATTTGGCTGTCCTCCGAGCAGTTGTAGCTGTTGGGACATCAACTGTAATTGCTGGGCGACTAAAGCTTCCATGGCATTATTCGGAACGGTATTGCTCGAATTCATAGCTGTCATCTGAGTCTGAGGGGACATTGTGATGTTTTGGACGACGGGTGCAGGGGCAACTGGCACTGGATTTGTGGCGCTGGTCGTTGGAGCAGTGGCTGCATTTGTAAGGGCTGGGATTGTGGCTGGAGCTGGCAGCGCATCGGCGGGGAGTGAGTGATCTAAAAAGTCTGCCAATGTATCGAGGTTGGGATAATTTTCGAGCAAATTCCGAAAGGCAATTTTGACTTTAAAGCGTTTTTTTAGGGCAAGGGCAACTTGAGTGAGCGACAGAGAATCCAAGCCGACTTCAAGGAATGTTGCGGTGGTCTCAACGCCAGAAATGTCTATGCCCGAAGTATTCTCTAACACTTCTTGGAGAATGGGAATCAAGCGTTGCTTACGAGTATCAGTCATCGGGGTAGAAACCTCTGGCAGAGTTTGGACAGGAATTACAGGGGTTTGGAGCAAGGCTGGGTACATCGTGGCGATCGCCGGATTATCGACCGTTGAAATGGCTGCGGCGACAAAAGGTTTGGGATCAATCCAATAACGTTTACGTTCAAAAGGGTAAGTTGGCAAAGGGACACGATGTCGATATTCGTCAGCGTAAAAAATAGATGTGTTAATTTCAACTCCCGCCAGCCAGAGTTGACCAATCGCCTGCATGATTGCGAGCCATTCTGCTTCGTCTTCGGCTGTCTTGCCGAGGGAGGCGATCGCCACTTGCTTCTTAATATCCTTCGCTTGTTGTCGGGCGAGGGTCGTTGCAGTTAAGCGGGGGCCAACCTCCAGCAAAACCCGTTCCGGACGTTCCCATAAGGTTTGAACACCCTCGGCAAAACGAACAGTTGCCCGTAAATGGTTCGCCCAATACCGAGGATCCGTCGCTTGCTCTGGCGTAATCCAGTCCGTCGTGACCGTCGAAACAAAGGGAATTTTAGGCGGTGAAAGCGTCAGAGAAGAAACCAACTCCGCAAAGGGTTTAATAATTGGATCCATCATCGACGAATGGAATGCATGGGAGGTATACAGCAGCCGACAGACGATTTCTTCGGCATCTAACTTAGTCTGTAGCGCGGTCACAGATTCAGTCGGCCCCGACACCACACAAAGGGAAGAACCATTAATCGCGGCGATCGCCAGATCCTCACCCAAGCGCCCTTTCATCTCAGCCGCCCCCAGCCGCACCGACAACATACTGCCCCTCGGCAACTCCCACATCATCCGACCCCGCGCCTCAATCAGCCTCAGCCCATCCTCTAGAGAAAAGACCCCCGCCACACAAGCCACCACAAACTCACCAATACTGTGACCAATCATCGCCGCAGGCTGAACGCCCCAACTCAGCCACAGTTGCGCCAAAGCATATTCAATGGTGAACAATGCTGGTTGCGTATAAATCGTTTGCTTAAGAGCCTTGGTTGCGGCCTCTTCCTTCCCCTGAGCCGGATAGAGAATGTCGCGAATATCCAACTTCATTAAAGGCTGGAGAAGCTCAGCACAACGATCCACTGTCTCCTTAAACACAGCCTCATGTTGATAAAAATTGAGACCCATGTTGACGTATTGCGAGCCTTGTCCGGGGAACATAAAAACCACTTCCGGATTACGCAGCTGGGTTTCACGGGTACTGCTACGGGTGACAGGCAAAGACTCTAAAATTTCCGTTGCCTCAGCCACATCACGGGACACAACAAAACGGCGATGGTTAAACGCGGTACGACCCACCCGCAACGTGTAGGCAACATCTGCTAAATAGAGATCAGGATTTTGCTGGAGATGTGTGTGCAGATTTTTGGTCGCTTGGGTTAAAGCTGTCGGCGTTTTTGCGGACAATTGGAGCAGTTGATAAGCCCGTGATGGACTGGACGAGGGGATGGCAGGCGCTTCTTCTAAAATGATGTGAGCATTTGTGCCGCCTACCCCAAAAGAACTGACCCCAGCCCGGCGTGGTGTGTCCTGTTCTGCCCAATCCGTTAATGCTGTATTGACATAAAAAGGACTGTTTTCAAAATCAATCTGGGGGTTTGGAGCCTCAAAACCAAGGCTAGGGGGAATCTGTTTATAGTGCAGAGCAAGGGCTGCTTTCATCACCCCCGCCACGCCTGCCGCTGCTACCGTATGACCAATATTGCTTTTGATAGAGCCGATCGCACAATATTGGCTCGCTGCGGTTTGTTGCCGGAAAGCTTGGGTTAAGGCTTCGATTTCAATGGGGTCGCCCAAGGCAGTGGCAGTCCCGTGGGCTTCGATGTAACTAATACTGTCGGGATGAACTTCGGCATCAGCTTGGGCTTGGAGAATTGCCCCAGCCTGACCATTAACACTGGGGGCAGTAAAACTGACTTTGTCTGAACCGTCGTTATTAATGCCTACTCCTTTGATTACGGCATAAAGGCGATCGCCAGACTCGATGGCATCCTTGAGACGTTTGAGCACCACAATCCCCGCACCACTATTAAAAGTTGTGCCCTTCGCCTGATGATCAAACGGACGACACCGACCATCGGGAGATAAGATGCTGCCTTCCTGAAAGAGGTAGCCAGAATTTTGCGGTGAATTAATCGAAACCCCCCCCGCCAAGGCGAGATCACATTCATGCTCTCGTAAGGCTTTAAACGCAGCCGCCGTTGCCACAAGGGAGGTCGAACAAGCGGTACTAATACTCACGCTCGGCCCCGTCAAATTCAGCTTGTAAGAAACCCGCGTTGTCACAAAGTCTTTCTCATTAGCCAGCATGGTTTGAAACGCACCCAAGCGGTCAATAATCTCAGGGCGATCGCCAATATGCCGTTCAAAATAAGTATTTTGCCCAGACCCCCCATATAAACCAATGTGCCCCGGATACTGTTCCGGTGTGTAACCCGCATTTTCCAAAGCCGTCTGTGCCAATTCAAGGAAAATCCGCGCCTGAGGATCCATCACTTCAGCTTCCCGGGGATTAATTCCAAAGAAAGAAGCATCAAAATTTTCCGCCCCTTGAACGATGCCCTTCGCGGGCACATAACTGGGATCATCCCGAAGTTCTGGGTCAACACTGGGATCGATATCTTCGCGTTTAAAATGGGTGATCGATTCCTCACCTGCACACAAGTTTTGCCACAACTCATCAATGTTGTTCGCCCCCGGAAAGCGACCGACCATCCCAATAATGGCAATATCTTCAGCGGCAGTCGAACGCTTGGCTTTACGAATAAATTGTTCGCTAGGCTGATCTGGATGAGCTGCTTTTGCTAAATACGCTTCTAATGTTTGGATTGTTGGATATTGATAAACTTTGACCGCTCGCACTGCAACATTTAGCTGCGATTGGATCCGGCTCACCAACTGCAAGCTAAGAATCGATGTACCGCCGAGATCAAAGAAATTATCGGTAATGCCGACTTGCTCTAAACCTAAAATCCCGCACCAAATATCTGCCAGCGATCGCCCTAAATCAGTAATGGGTGCAACAAAATCCACCCCAGTCTGTCCAAACATCGGTTTCGGTAACGCTTTACGATCCGCTTTGCCATTCGGCGTTAACGGGATCTTTTCCATGACCATGATGCTACTCGGAACCATGTACTCGGCGAGAGTTTGACCTAAATAAGCTTTAAGCTCACTCACACTTACCTTCTGTCCCGTTTCTGGGGTGACATAGGCGACTAACCGCTTTTCCCCAGAGATCTCATAGACCAAAACCACCGCATCTCGAACCGTCTGATGCTGACTTAAAACCGCCTCAATCTCGCCGAGTTCGATCCGATAACCCCGAATTTTGACTTGGTTATCCACCCGACCGATAAATTCAATATTTTTATCGGGCAAATACCGAACTAAATCCCCTGTTTTATAGAGTCGCGCGTCAGGGTCATCACTAAAGGGGTTGGGAATGAACCGCTCATCGGTCAAATCTGGGCGATTGATATAACCATTAGCTAAACCTAATCCGCCAATATGTAATTCCCCCGGCATCCCAACGGGAACTGGTTGTAACTGTTGATCGAGAATGTAAACCTGCGTATTGCCAATGGGGCGACCAATCGTAATCGATTTAAGCTTGTCTGGCAAAGGGCGAGGAATCCGATAACAACAAGTAAATGTCGTACTTTCTGTGGGGCCATAACCATTGACAAATTGGGTTTCTGGCAACTCCTCTTGCGCCCTGCGGATATGGGGAACAGAGAGGGCTTCTCCACCGGTCAAAATTTCTTTGACACCACTGAGTACTTCTGGTCTATCTGAAATCAGAGCATTAAACAAAGCTGCGGTAATCCACATGCTCGTCACGCTGTAATTCTGGATGACTTGCTGAAGATCGTGCGGCTCCGGTAAACCGTTGCTGGGAAAGAGAACACACTTTGCACCATGGAGTAATGCGCCCCAAATTTCGAGGGTGGCGGCATCAAATGACACGGGAGCTAATTGCATCCAGACTTGGTTGGCATCGAGGGGCGTGTAATCTGTGCCAAAAACTAAGCGTAGGACGGCTCTGTGGGGAATTGCGACTCCTTTGGGTCGTCCGGTAGAGCCAGAAGTGTAATTGATATAGGCTAAATCTTTGGGAGAGACGGGAGTATTGATTAAGGCTTGGGACTCAGAGGCATCTGCTCCCCAATTTGTATCTAGGCAGATCACCTCAGCATTGTGGGCGGGTAAGCGTTCAATTAATTGTGATTGGGTGAGGATGATTGGGGCTTGGGTATCGCTCAGCATCCATGCCAAGCGTTCTTGGGGGTAGGCGGGATCGAGTGGAACATAGACTCCACCGGCTTTGAGGATGGCAATCAGGGCAATAATCATTTCTGGCGATCGCCCCATCAGCATGGCGACAAAAGTTCCCTGCACAACCCCTTGCCCTTGGAGCAACTGTGCGAGGTAGTTGGCGCGACGATTTAATTCGCCATAGGTCAATACTTGGTCAGCATGCCCCTGTAGATCCGGCAAAATAACGGCGATCGCCTCAGGTGTCTTGCCTGCTTGCTGTTCGAATAACTGATGAATTGACTGTTGTTCCGGATATGCTGTCTTAGTTTGGTTCCAGTCAACTAGAAGCTCTTGCTGTTCCAACTCGGTGAGTAGCGATAGAGATGAAATATTGCCATTAGGATTTGCGACCATTCCTAAGATCAAATTTTTCAAGTGCCGTAATATATTTGTAGTCTTATCCTTTCGAAAAAGTGATATTGGACAAATTAACTGAAACTCTAACTGAGACTGCATCGAAATTAACAGCAAAGCAGAATTTTTTTTATAACAGACCCTTTGTTGAAGCTTTCCCTGCTCTTGTCCAAAAGCTTCAATCTTATTTTCAACAACCACTACGGCACTCGCAAAAGAATTCACCGAATTAGCTTGAATTTCGGTCGACGAAAGTAAAGATTGCGATTGAATTTCTAACCACTGACTATTTATCTGTTGTAAATAATTTAATACATTCTTCTCTACAGAAAAATCAACATTTATCCTAGAGCATATTTTCGATTGAGACTGAGTATTGTTTGTGATGAGATCAGTGCTTTTTTCTACATCAAAAAAAGTCCGAGATCCCCCCGCATATCGATGTTTCAGCAAAGCCCAAGTCGCTAAAGGGATAGCTTCATGACTTAGTCGAAATTGCTTGGCTAAACAATAAACCGCTTCTGTCTGAATGTCAGATAATTGGAGTGCATCTTGGAATAGCGCCATAATATCAACGAAAAGAATTTGGTGCTTTTTTTACAGATGAGTCAAAACATTAATTTTTATGCATTAAACTCTATTTTTCAAACCAGTCTAATACTCAACAATACTTGTTACACAGTAGTTCGACTGAAATTATTTGGATATTACTATCCTTTTAGTGTCATAGGTAGTAACTTAATAATTTCTTAACTTGATTAGGTTCTTTTATCTTGTGCGGTGCTTTAAAAAGTTTTGATAAAGATCAATCAAACAAATGTCTTTACTTCGCAGCGATATTTGCCTGACCACTCACATGTTGTTGCCATTTCATAGCGATTTCTTCATCGGGGAGCCAAGATGATTCACTCAACTTTCCTTTATATTCACCATCTGGTGTGATGTCATGAGTTTTGATATCACCCAGCCAATTCTTGTCCCGGTTGACTGGGAGTAGGGATGTCGTTTCTGTCGATAAGCGAGTTGCGAGAATTTTTTCTAGATAGGGTCTGGTAAATGC
>JBARRZ010000079.1:0-12163 GCA_049644465.1 Limnothrix sp. | reverse complement strand
CGGCGTATCCTCAGGCGTCGCCACAACATTCGCAAACAAACCAGTTGCATAAATTCGGTTCACATCATTACGAATCTGCGTCACCGTGGTGGGCAATCCCGCCCGCGTTTCAATCGCCTGGACAACTTCTTGCTCTAACTCAACGTTGCCGCCAGTACCGTTGATTTGAATTTCAGCAACCAAGACTCGCACTTCGTCAGCCGCACCTTCTTGGGCAATCAGTTGGTTGACGTCAGCAAATCTTTCTGCCGCAATCGGGTCTTCACTCAGTTTTTCTGGTGCAAGAACAGCAATCTCTAAAGCTTCATCATCAGCGTCTGTAACAGTGACTACGTCTGTGCTGGCAAGCTCAATCGATGCTTCAGCACCCTCATTTTCCGCCAATTCTTCTGGCTGAGGTGTAACAGTTTGGGCGATCGCCGTAGGACTTGCCGCTGTAACCACTGTTTCAGCCAAAGGCTCTGCATCGATAACTTCCGTCACAGGAACGACTACCGCATCTGCTTCGACTGACATTTCCCGTGTCGCAACTTCTGTCGTTTGAACCGGGCTTGCAGTCTGAATTGCTGTTGCTAAAGATGTCTCAACGGCTGAGCTGACAATAACATCGGTCTCGCTGGCTACTGGCGAAACTTCCAACTCATCAGTCGGCAAGAAGTTTGATGTCGCATCGGTCAGAAAAGAGCTAGTTTTAGCTTGAGCCGGTGACATCGAACCAAGGGCAGCAATGGTTGCCCACAGTGCAAGAGTTCGGGGATGAAAGCGGTCTAGGGATTGTTTTTTTTGCACGTCCACACCAAGTCAAACGAAAGTTTACCAGCACTATATTTGCAAGTGCTAAATCTGTAAATTGTCCCAACAGAGTAATCTATTCTGCTGGATTGTACCAGTGTGAATAGACGCGGTTCTGTGATCGATGTTTCCGACGTGAAATATCACATCAGAATAATGAATTTATGAGGCGAGGGATTTGGCTTGGGCTAACACTCTAGCTTGGACGTTTTGGTAGGCGTCTTCGACTTGGCCGAGGTCTTGGCGGAAACGGTCTTTGTCGAGCACCCTAGCTTGGGGATCGCTAATTTGCTGATCCCAGAGGCGACAGGTGTCGGGGCTGATTTCGTCTGCCAGCAGGATCGTGCCGTGTTTGTCTGTGCCGAATTCAATCTTAAAGTCCACCAAAATAATGTCACAACTAGTGAAAAATTCTTGGAGAAGTTGATTGATTTTTTTGGCGTAGTCGATGAGTTGTTGGTGTTGGTCGGGAGTGACGATCTCTAAAAGCATCAGGCGATCGCCAGTCAGCAGTGGGTCACCAAGATCATCATCTTTGAGAAAAAATTCAACGAGGGGCTGCGGTAAAACTGTGCCTTGTTTTAAACCTGTTTGTTTACAGAGACTACCAGCAGCAATATTTCGCACCACCACTTCGACGGGCAAAATTGTGACGGCTTTAACAAGCATTTCATCAGCTTTGGGCTGCTCAATAAAATGAGTCGGGATACCTTTTGTTTCTAGCCACTGCAACAGAACTGAGGCGATCGTGCAGTTCATTTCGCCTTTGCCCTGAATTGTGCCCTTTTTTTGAGCGTTAAAGGCGGTGGCATCATCTTTAAAGTAAGTGAGGAGGATGTCGGGAGCGGCTGTGCTGTAGAGGATTTTTGCCTTGCCTTCGTATTTTTTTTCGGGTTGATGATCACTCATGGCTCGTTGGCTTTCGTAGTTTGAACGCGGTAATAAAATCAGTCTTTATTGTATGTGCTGATGTCCCAAGCTTCTTTTGTCTACTTTTTCTGATGGTGTGCCACAATAAATCCGGTCTACATATCTTTTTTTTTGATTGCTTGTGATTGCGATTTACCCCGGCAGCTTCGATCCGATTACGCTCGGTCACCTCGATATCATTCAGCGCGGCGATCGCCTGTTTGAGAAAGTGATCGTTGCCGTACTCTGTAACCCCAGCAAATCGCCCATTTTCAGCCTCGAAAAACGAGTTGCCCAAATTAGCCTTTGCACCCAGCATTTACCTAACGTCGAAGTTGACAGCTTTACCGGACTGACTACCGATTACGCTCGCCAACGTAACGCCGGAGTCTTGTTAAGAGGATTACGCGTCTTGTCCGACTTTGAAAAAGAACTGCAAATGGCGCATACAAATAAGACGCTTTGGGCTAACATCGAGACAGTCTTTCTCGCAACCTCTAACGAATATAGTTTTCTTAGCAGTAGCGTTGTCAAAGAAGTTGCCAAATTTGGTGGTTCGATTGACCACCTTGTCCCCGATAATGTCGCCCAAGATCTCTACCAATGTTACAGAGCTCAACCTCCCCTGACACCCAAGACAGCAGCATTGCTCCCAGCGAGTCAACGTCCCTCTACAGAGGCGTAGATCTCGATGTGCAGCAGCAGCTTGCTCAGTTGGAAGACATTATTTTTGATAGTCCACACATTCCCCTGACTGGCATTACGCTGGTCGAAGAAGAAAAACTTCTAGATCAACTAGACATCGTCCGGGCCAGCTTGCCGGAAGTGATCGAGAAAGCGATGGAAGTGTTGCAACAAAAAGCGCAATTGATTGCTGAAGCGGAAGAATATGCGGAAGAAATCATGGCCGCAGCGGAACGACGCGCCGCCCAAGTTTTGGATGAAATGACGCTGATTCGCCAAGCGGAACAAACGGCTGAGCAAATGCGCCAAGAGGCCGAGCAGGAATGTCAAAGCATTAAGCAGACGCTTACTGCCGAAGTCGAGGATAGTCGTCGCCAAGCTTACGAAGAAGTTAAAGAGGTACGGGAACAGGCGATCGCCGAATCCGCAGAGATTCAACACGGGGCAGATCAATACGCGAATCAAGTTTTGTCGGGTTTAGAAGGCCAATTGCAACAAATGCTCACCGTAGTCCGCAATGGTCGTCAACAATTACAGCCATCGGCAGACCCAGAAACTAAAGCTGACCCCAAATCATTAAAAGGCCAGCCCGCTCCTCGTAAACGCAAATAATCGACGCAATCCTCATTTTTTCGCAATTTCAAAATTCATAAGCTGCCCCTGTTTTACACAAAAGAAATAGCGGCAGTTTCGTTTCGTTTTATTTTTTGTTGCTACTTCTGGAGATATTCGCCTAACTGCGGCACTGTCAACCAGCGACCTTCTGCATGAGATTGGTGGGTGAGATCCATGAGTAATTGAGAGTAAATGCCTTCTGCTAAAGTCGGTGCGGCGATCGCCTGAGGGTTTTCGATGCCATTAACCCAGTGATTAACCACGCGAATAAACGGCGCTAAACGACCATCATCAAAAGTTTTCGGGAATTGGTAGTGATCCGCAATCGGTACTTCTTGGAGCGGTTCGCCCGCTTTCCCCGCCTTAAGCGTAAAGCCATGCACATAATCTTTAAGATTATCGCTACCCAGCACCATCGAACCGCGATCGCCATACACTTCCACCCAGTGACCTCGGCCATGGTGGGCGACAGAACTGATATTAATTTGGCAGGGTGTTCCGTCGGCAAGCTCCAGCATAATTAGGCAAGTATCATCCGCATCAACAGGTTTTAATTTGTCACCATCCTTTGGATCTGGGCGTTCTTTAATTGCGCAACTGAGATGACCCGAAATACGATTTACAGGGCCAAATAGCCAATTAATATAATCAAACGCATGGGAACCGACAGCCCCTAACGCACCGCCACCTTGGGATTTTTGGGCGTACCAGTTCCACGGTCGTTCTGGATCAGCGCGACTGGTGACAATCCAATTGATCGTGATTAGTCGTTTATTCCCAACAAAATCATTTTGCAAATATTCAGCAAACTGTTGCCATGCAGGCACAAAGCGGAATTCAAAATCGGGGGTAACGACTAAATTTTTTGACTCGGCTAAACGGTACAGTTCGAGTGCTTCGTCAGCGTCGAGAGTAATCGGTTTTTCGATGAGGAGATGTTTGCCTGCGGCTAAAATTTGTTTGCCCATTTTGTAGTGCAAAAAAGGCGGCGTGGCGAGGGTGACGGCTTCGACAGCAGGATTTTGGAGAATCTCATCAAGATTGGTCGCACTGTGGGAAATGTTGTGTTCTGTGGCGATCGCCTGCGCTTTTTGCGGATCGCGATGGTACACCGAAACCACTTCAGTCCGATGGTGATGTTGTAGGCCTGGAATATGGATTTTTTGACCAAACCCTGTCCCGACAACCGCTACACCAATTTTTTTCTCTGCCATGGTTTTCTCCGCCAATTTCTCCTTGAACATTATCACTGGCGGCGTCTGACTTTGTAAAAAACGAGGGTTAGGCTTGACGAATTTTGCGCCACAGTTTCTGATATTCAGCGGTGACAGTGGGTTCAAGATCGTGAATTATTTCGCTCTGCTGAAAAATGTTCGGCGCGACCCAAATTAGCGGATTATTTTTCACTTTAGGATCAACAACTTTGGTGTCGTAAATTAACGGCGAAGCACTATTCGCCGAGAGGGCCAGCTGATTCACGCCTGCCGCTTCCCAGCAAAATTCTAGCCACTGCTGCAAAGCCTGAAAATCTTGATTATTTTTGATCGGTTGCACCCAGAGATCACACCAAATCGACGTACCGCTTTTCGGCACGATCGCCCCAAGATTTGGATAGCGTTTCAGCAGCGGCAATGCATCCTGTGACCAAGCCTGTGCAACCCATGTATCGTCATTGATCAAAGGTTGTAGATAATTGGTCGAACTATAAAATTTGACGTTTTTGTGGAGTGCTTGCAATTCGGCTTCGAGTCCGGCGATCGCCCCTAAATTTGTTTCGTTGTAGGAGTGACCCATTTTCTTCAACACTAGCCCGATCCCTTCCCGCGAATGGTTGAGCAACGACAGGCGATCGCCCAGATCTTCCCGCCACAAATCCGACCAATCCTGCGGTTCCCAACCCAGCTTTTTTAGCTTATCCTTGCGGTACAAAATGACCGTTGTGCCCCAACGATAGGGAATGCCCCAAACCTTTCCTGCGTCGCTATCTGCGGCAAAATCACCCTGCTGATCACGTTGTACAAAATCTTGCCAAAACGCAGGCAGCTTTTCCCAAATTTCTAGTTGATCCATCGGTAGCGGCTGAATCAGTTGTGCGGCGATCGCCTGCCGCAACCAACCATGACCCAGCATCACCAGATCAGCCGGAGCCGAGGCTTTAAACCGTTGCCACAGTGGCTTTTCCTCTGTCTGTGTCGAGTCAAAATCACGCCATGCCTCAAGCTCCGCAAATAGCTCCGTTAACTGCTCTACCGGGCGAAACTTGAGCGAGGAAGCCTGATCACCGTACTGACGCCGAAAAGCCGCAATGAGCTGAGGCGAGACAGAACCTTTTAAAATTTTGATTTGTAAAGCCGCATCCGAAGCAGCAGCACACCCTCCCAACAACGTGGAAAGGGCAAATCCTCCAGAAATAGATAAAAAAGAGCGACGGTGCAGCATACAGGCAATTTTTACAACAGTTGCCAGTATATCTTGCTGAAACAAGGAAGCGTAGCTGGCATTTTTAAAACAGAATCACTACGCCAAACAACAAATCATCGCGACAAATGCAATGTTTTCTTAAGATTTTCTAACAGAATCTTAAAAGATCACCCCATTACCTCCCTCTTTATAAAATGAAGTATTAGCATAGTGACAGTAAATTATGCGATGCAAATTCTCGTATGAATGTTCAACATCAAATAGCCGAGTTGAAACACCAATTAGACAGTGTTTATCAAATAGTAGAACGCTTGCAAGATAACTTGCCTGAGTCTGCCAAACTTTCCGCAGAAAACCTTGGCGTCTTGATACCGGAATTCAACAACGAGATGGTTGATTTAAACTTTATCGTCGGCGAAAACACCCTCCAGCACAAAGATGTTTTATTCGATGAAACGGATCCTCTAGAAGGGCATCCTGCGCAAGAAAAAGTGATTACGCCAGAAATTCAAGTCCGTCGCCTCACTGCTCAACTGACGGTTGCTTATAAGCGTATTGCTCAGTTAGAAGAACAGCTTTTATCACGGCAAGGCATCCACAACGGCAGTGAGTATATTTACTCTTAGATTAGTGTTGCCGTCTACGCTAAAACTTGTTCAGCTATTGCTATCGGTTTTGTGACCAAATTCGAAATCTGCTGAAAGTTTGAGTCGAGAGAATGTGGTTTGAATCTGCAACAGTGGAAATATTATCTCAGAGTTCGATCAAGGCTTTGCGATCGCCTCCACCTGTCTAAATATTAAGCTTCTGAATCGGGCTGTCGTTGCATCGCAAACAGATTAATAATGAGGCAAATAATCCCGATATTGATGCAGATATCAGCGATATTGAAGACGGGAAAATTCACTAACCGAAAGTCCAAAAAATCCACCACGTAACCGAACAAAAAGCGATCAACGCCGTTACCCATCGCGCCGGACAGGATGAATCCGTAGCCGAGCTGCTCCCAAAGGGTCAGGCGATCGCCAAACCATGCCAGCGCCATCAACGCCAAGCTCACGCCCAAAGAAAGCCAACGCAACCAATGGACACCATTACTAAAAATACTAAACGCTGCACCAGTGTTCTGCACATAGGTGAAATGAAAGACGCCGTTTAACAATGGCAGAGTCTCACCCACTTCCGAAAAAGTCTGCAACACAAGAGTTTTTGTGAGTTGATCGAGGATTAATCCGGCTAGTGCAACGAGCCAGAACCAACGATTTTTAAGCAAATCTGTGCGCAGATCCATAGATATTTTTGCCTAGAAGTATTTAATAAAATAGGATACGTCGCAAGCAATAGGCAACTAAAGCCACACCGCAGACTAAGACTAATTGTCCAATAAATGGGTTGAATGTGTAGAGGGCGATCGCCGCACTGAGACTGAGACCATCAAGGGTGATTTTTTCAAACCAAGTCATCGTGGCAAGATACAACACCCCGCAAATATGCATCGCTACCAAACCACAAAAAGCACTCAGCGCGAGAGATTCTAAGGTGAGCACATAGCGAAAAGCCAGCCAACCACAGATTCCCGCCGCAGGTATAAAACCAAGAATGTAACCAAAGGTCGGCTCCAAAACATAGGCGAGTTTCCCCCCTTGAGAAAACACAGGCAACCAAAATAAGCCAATAAAAATGTAGGCAATTTGTGAAAGAATACCCGCGTTTCTACCGCCCAAGCAGCCCGTTAACAAAACAGCAGCTACCTGACAGTAAACGCCTAAAGAATCGGTATCAATGTTGATGCCATCATTCCCAGACCACCATGTCCAAGGCGCATTAGTGGCAATACGCGCTTCGATAAATGTGCCCCCAATAGTCAAAAGTACCCCGATCAACGCCCACAAAAATTGGTTGGGGACGGAGACTCTAGTGACTTTGGGAGGAGGAGATTTCAGGGTAGCTTTCAATGATTATTGAGCAGGGATGTGTTGGCCGGGAATGGGAGCTTCACCGCCTTGAAGACCAAGGGATTCGAGCATTGCTTTGTCTTGTTCAGGAGGCTGTCCCATGGTAGTGAGATAATGCCCAATCAACATGGCATTGACACCAGCTTTGAGACCCATATGCTGCATTTTGCCCATCACGGCTTCTCTGCCGCCAGCATAACGAATGATTTGCTCAGGCAGAATGAATCTAAAGATCGCCATGCATTTCAGGGCTTGGTTGACATCAAGACGATTGTTGTCGCCTAAAGGTGTCCCTTCGCGTGGATTGAGTAAGTTTAGAGGTACGGATTCGACTTCGAGTTCTTGGAGGGCGATCGCCAGATCAACGCGATCTTCCCAGCTTTCACCTAAGCCCATAATGCCGCCACTACAAGCCTGAATCCCTGCCGCCTTCAAATTCTTAATTGTTTGAACGCGATCCTGCCAAGTATGAGTCGAGACGATGTCCGGGAAGAAATTTTCCGACGCCTCAAGGTTGTGGTTATAGCGAGTCACGCCAGCTGCACTCAATTGCTGCGCTTGTTCGGGCGTGACTTCCCCGAGAGCACAGCAAGGTTTGATGGATGTTTCATCAAGGATCCGGTGAACCGTTTCGAGAATTTGCTCAAACTCGTTAGACTTCGGGCTGTTGTACTTGATGCCCCGACCCTGACTGACTAAACAAAAACGCTTAGCACCAGCCTCTTCCGCTGCTTTTGCTTGGGCAAGGATTTCTTCAGACGTCTTCAGCGCATAGGTAGGAGAATTTGTGCCGGGATGATGAGAAGACTGGGAGCAGAAGCTACAGTTTTCAGAGCAGTTGCCAGACTTCACATTTACGATGCTACAAAGATCGACCGTGTTACCGCAGCATTCATGACGGATTCTATCGGCAGCAGCACAAAGCTTGAGGATGTCGGCTTCGCCATTAATTTCTGTGAGACGGAGCGCTTCGATGCGGTTAAGGCGTTTGCCTTGGATAATTTTGTTGGCAAGGTCTTGGAGCCATGCTTCGAGGGCGTGACCGTTAGAGATAACTTTCATTTCTGCGGCGGGCTTGATCGGTACTTGAACCACTTTGACCTTTTCTCTTCACTAAAAGTATTCCAAATTTTATCACTCTGTTTTGCGCGGCTCGATCTGAGATGTTTCTAACTGTTACCGAAATACTCGGATTCCCTATTGCACAGGATGTTTACGGCTAAGATAAGGGTCGCAAACATTAAGAAATATCAAGAGAAATATTCATGGGAGAGTTGATTCGTCCTTATTTAGAGCCGATCGCCGCTTGGTTTAGTTCGTTGCCCATTCCGGCTGTGGTTACTCACTGGGGTCCTCCGTTGATGATGGGTATTGTGGTGGTGATGATTGGTGGTTTTGCATTTGTGAAAGGTTGGAAAATTCGCAAAGCGGACGATGTGGAGGTCAAAAACGAGAGTGCGTATTGGCACAAAAAAGCGGCACTATGGCTGACGACTTTTATTAGTCTTGGCTGGACGGGTGGTGTGCTTTCGCTGGTAATGCAAGGGGAACCGATCTTTGAAAGTGTACATTTCTGGACGGGAACGGCGGCGATCGCCCTCTTAATTGCCAATGGTGCGTTGTCGTTAACCAAATTTTTGGGCAAAGAATCGCTCAGAACGGTTCACGCTTATCTCGGCTCGTCGGCGATCGCCCTATTGGTGGTTCATGCTTTTCTTGGCGTCAATCTTGGCCTTTCTTTTTAGAACTTTTCCGGAGATTTTCGACTAATTGAAATATAGGTTTTGATGAACACAATCGTTTGGATTTTTCAGTAAAATTCTTTCTTGATCTTTTTTGAAACCTGAATAAAATGCTATTTATTGCTAATAAAAAACCCAAGACAAACTATCAATATCGTCTTGGGTTTTATGGTATTTAATTTAAGCAAAAAGCCTTGATGAATAAGCCAATGCTTTTATCGAAAATTTATTCGTAGAGCCAAGCTTTCGCAGTAGATTCCCAGCTTGCTAGTTCGTCTGCGGCAAACCAAAGTTCGATTTCGCTAGCGGCAGTTTCGGGAGCGTCGGAACCATGGATAAGGTTACGGCCAATATCGACGCCAAAATCACCACGGATTGTACCGGGTTCTGATTCGAGCGGATTTGTCGCACCGATGAGCTTACGAGCTGAGGCGATCGCCCCTTTACCTTCCCAGACCATTGCGACAACGGGCGCAGAGATAATAAATTCAACCAAGCTGCCGAAAAAAGGTCTCTCTTTATGCACACCGTAATGCTTTTCCGCCAGCTCACGGGATACAGAAACGAGCTTCAGACCAACGAGCTTAAAGCCTTTAGCTTCAAAACGAGCAATCACATTACCAGCCAACCCACGCTGCACACCGTCGGGCTTGACCATCACAAAAGTACGTTCCAAGATAATCTCCTTATGACATATATAAAAGCCACAAGCCAGAGTAACATAAGTCTCTACTTTTGATTTTTGTTTGTCTGGCCTCGAAAAACTATTCTCAAAATTATTCCTGAGCCGCGACGCGTTTTTCGAGAGCAATAAACTTAGTTTCGAGTGAATCGGTTAGCTCATTTTCGGCTTCAATTTGCCACATAGATGCTTCGAGTTCGGCGATCGCCGGTTGGAGATGACCGATGATCAATTCTTCTTTCACCCGATGCAATTGCTGTTTAGCCATAGCAGAACGGATGCGGGCCACGTACAGATCTTTCTGCATTTTAATTTGGTTAATCTGCTCTTCAAGATCTCGCAAATTTTTACGCACAGCAGCAATAAACGTTTGTTGCTGTTCTCCTTGCTCCACTAAGTTTGTGGCAATGCGTTTGTAATCAACGCTCCTGGCGATCGCCTCCCTAGCCAGAGATTGATCACCATAACTGACCGCCATTTGCGCCCGATTTTGCCACCGCTGTACCGAAATTAGCGCCTGCTGCCGTTGCCGATCTGCCCGCTTAAAACTAGCGACGGCTTGCGCTACCGATCGCCGCATTTGAATCAGTTTTTGCTCCATATCCCAAAGCGTTTGCTCCAGAACAATTTCTGGATTTTCTTCATCTAAAAACAGTTTTTGGACACCCTGACGAATGCTGAGGAATCTTTGTCCCAAGAAGCCCATAGCCCGAACTCCACAATATCTATCTTTGTCTAAACTAACCTATTTTTTCCTGTCGATTAGTTTGCTGGTGAAAGCTGATGATGATAAATTTCTGCGGCAATCTGTTCGCTTTTAAATTTTGTGACTAATGCTTGGGCTTGAGCTTGACTATTAACCTCCGCCATCTGAATGGCTCGCCCAGCCGGAAACGTCCGCACAAAAGCATCAGCCACAAATTCCCGCGCTTTACCCAAACTTCTCGGACTAGTATTGCGGAAAATCACGTAGTAATAGCCCACCTTGAGGCCATCGGGTGTCACCATTAAGCCGGAAGAACCTGCTGCGGCTCCATTCGCTGCAACTTGGGGTGTAACGGGAAAAGGGTTGACGGGCTGGGGTCGGAGCGAGGGTGGCAATATTGCGGAAGCTAAATTATTTTGGCCAGTCGGTGTTGGTGTCGTGGTGGAAAGTGGGGCAAGCTGAGGGACAGGATCTGGGTTTGCTGGCGCTGCGGGTGCGGGTGTGACGACTGTCGTGGCTGGAGGGGTGGCGATCGCCGGTTCATCCGGATCAACCACACTCAAATTATCCAAACTCAAATTTACAAATTCTTCTTTCGCCAAGTTCACCGTTGTCGGTTCAGACCCCAAATCAGCATCAACTGTAACCACTGTCGCACCATCAGTCTTCGCCGCCGGACTCAGCACATTACGAAAGATCACTGCGAACAACAAAAGACTAACCCCAAAAATACTAGCCGCCACAAAACCAATTTCTAAAGGCGTCCATTTTCTAGACTTGCGAGTAGACGTCACCGCGATCGGCACATCTTGCTCCAGCGTCTTGAGTAATTCCTCAGAAGATTCCAAATAATCTTGAGGTAAAACATCGCGATTTTCTAGATTTAAAAGCTCTTCTGGCCCCTGATCACGGTCAGGTTGTTGTAACAATTCCAGCACCTTTTCGACTTCGGGTGAACGGGTGGCTGGATTTTCTGGCGTGAGCAGAGAAACAGTTTCGTAAGTGCTACCATCAGCGGCTTCAACTGTCGTTGTCTCGACTCTGGGCGTTTCGAGTTCTGCTTCCTCCGCCAAGGCCTCCGGCCACGACTTCATTGTCATGGTGCCGATACTGCCGCCCTGTTCAGTCGAGCGATGACGACGGTATCTTCTCAGTTCCGCTTCTAGGTCAAGTTCCAAGCTCCCCAAAGCATTGTTAATCAGGGGGGCAGTCGGGGTAACTGAGGGGGATTGGCTCATCCTGAAAACTCCTAGGCTAGAACGGTAACAACAGTGTCTATATTTTTTAGGCGATCGCCACAACAAAAGCCCTTGATATCAGCAAGAACTAATTTTCCAAGGATAACACCGATATATAGGAATATTTCAGGTAAAAGTTTTACGCTTAAAATATAGTTAAGATACAGGCGCGAAGAGCGAGCAAATAGACTAATCAATCGACATTTCCACGCTGAACATTTCTATTCGCCAAACCTAGACTCTTAACGACTAAAACATCCAGTTACTTTCCATGACGAAAATTTTGCTCGTTGAAGATACCGACATAGTGCGCCGTAGTACCGCGACAATATTACGCTACGAAAACTTCGAAGTAGTCACAGCAAAAGACGGACAAGAAGGAATAATCGTTGCTATCAAAGAATTGCCAGACCTGATTC
>JBARRZ010000078.1:0-6227 GCA_049644465.1 Limnothrix sp. | reverse complement strand
GGCGACGAATTTCATCGATCAGTCTTTCTGTAACGGCTTCTTTGTTGGCGTAGACTTTTTCGAGAGTTTTGCGAATGGTCGATCGCCGCTTTGTATATTGAAAAATCAAAAAGGTTGAAACGGGACTAAAAAAGATTTTGCGCAGTGAGGTCTGGACAGGCGATCGCCCTTTTTTCTTTGATGTATCAGGCTCACTAAAAGGGCCAGCACTATTTAATAAGATCAAACCCTTCGCTGATTCGGGACGTTGAGCCGCCACACAAAGCGACGCATAACCACCGAGGGAATTTCCGGCTAACACAACAGGTTCACCAATGACTTGCGTAATAAAATCGTGAATCTGGTCACGCCACAAGCTACCGCTATAAACAATATCTGCCTTCGGCGATCGCCCAAAACCGATCATGTCGATCGCCCATACCGAAAAGTCTTTTTGCAGCTCTGTAATATTTTTGCGCCAATGATCCGTCGAAGCCCCAAAGCCATGCACCAGTAGCAAAGGTGGCTTATTGTCTGCCTCTCCCGCCTGTACATAGTGAATTTTGTAACCCCGCCAAGTCCAGTACTGACTAGGAGGATTTTCTGATTGCTCTAGGGATAACAAAGCCGCAGAAGTCATATAGACGCTTTTGTGAATAAATGTTAACTTCAGTTATTGTATCGTTTTCTCACAGCGCTTTCAGCCCTTTTTTCCGCGCTAAAATAAAGACCATATATGCTATAACCAAAACGCAGTTCTGCAACTTCCCGCTGCAATTTTCTACAATAGGTTCTGGCGATCGCCCAACACTCATCGCCCAGCCACCCCAATCTTTTTGACGAATTTCCAACCCACTATCAACCCCGGAGGTTAAGCCCCATGTCCACAACTGTGATCAAAGAGAGTTCCACGTCCACGATCCGCAAACCCGCCCCCCGCTATCGCGTTTTATTACACAACGACGATGCGAACTCCATGGAGCACGTTGTCCAAGCCCTCATGCAAACCGTCGCAGGCATGACCCAACCCCAAGCCGTCAACATCATGATGGAAGCCCACACCAACGGTCTTGCCCTCGTCATTACCTGCGTCCAAGAACACGCCGAATTTTATTGCGAAATGCTCCAAAGTCACGGTCTCAGCAGCACGATTGAACCCGATGACTAAGTAAGAAACGTCAAAGATAACGCCAAATCCCGCCATCATATACAGTTAAAATCAACGACTCTGGAAAATTTCTGTGCAACGACTTTGGCAACTATTTAGAACCTCCCCAGCACCCCTACGGCTGGGGCTTTTTTTTGTGACCCTCGCGCTGATTTGGCTCCCCTTCGCTATCCCGATTTATCTGATTTTTCGGGCAGACGAGAACCTCACCACAATTTTGACCATGAGTTTGGTCTTTATTGAGTTCCTGTTTTATTTGCCGTTTTGGGTCAGAAAAGTCCACGGTGAAACGCACCCTTTTCGTCGCTACGGATTGGTTTGGACTCGCGCGAATGGGGTCGGACTAATTAAAGGTTTGGCCTATGGATTTAGCTTTGTTTGGGGGCTTTTGATTTTTGAAAATTTGCTGGGTTTAATTAATATTTTGCCGCCCACAACTTCGTTAATTCGCATCGTTTTAGAAGGGTCGTTAACGGGATTGGGCGTTGCTTTTGCGGAAGAGTTGGTGTTTCGGGGCTGGCTTTATGACGAACTCGAACGAGATTATTCACCGAATATTGTGCTGTGGAGTTGTGCAGGGGTTTTTGGGGTCTCCCACTTTTTGAAACCGCTGGGAGAAATGATTCGAACTTTGCCAGTATTACCGGGGTTGGTTTTGCTGGGTGCAACGTTGGTGTGGGCCAAGCGATCGCAGCGAGGAAATTTAGGTAAGCCGATTGGTCTGCACGGCGGTTTGGTGTGGGGCTATTACATTTTTAATGTGGGGGGCTTGATTGAATATCGCGACGATGTATCCCCTTGGATTACCGGGGTGGATGGCAATCCGCTGGGGGGATTATTTGGCATTACTTTGCTGTCGGTACTGGCTTGGCTGATGTGGCGCGGGGCACGGCAAACAGAGTTGAAAACTTAGTCTAAATTAGAAAACTAGAGACACGGGGACGAGGGGACACGGAGACACGGAGATTTGTTGTGAACCGAAACCTTTTTTCTCCCCATCACCGGCTCTCCCCTTCTCCGTGTCTTCCCCTCTGCTAGCTATTCTCCTCGATCGCCCCTTGTCCTTTGCCAAAAAATTTGGGAGGTTCGGCAAGAGTGAAAATATCGGTGTGGGTGGCGATCGCCTGACGAACATGGAGCGCAGTTTGCAACAGTCCTAATAGTGCCGTGCCGTCGATGGTGCGGAATTTGCCCTCGGTTTTTGCCGCCAAAATTTCATCCACCGTTGCGGGGTCGGGCTTGGTATTTATTTTGCCATCGGTACACATCGCAAAACCCCAAGGGGACGCATAGGTGGGCACATAGGAACTATAAGAAGTCACATCGTTGTAGACCGTTTTGAGGGTATTCACTAGCCGCGCATGGAGTCGAATTTCCGCCGGAGCCGTGGGGCCAGCCTGCACGACGACGAAACCACCGGGCGCAAGGACTTCTTTCAATTGAGTGAAATATTCTTTGGTGAATAGTGGAAAAGAGGGGCCTTCTTCGATGGGGTCAGACAAATCTGAAATGATGATGTCCCATTTTTCGGTGGTGGTCTCAAGAATTTTGAAGGCGTCCTCAATGCGTAGATCAACGCGGGGATCTTCAAACGCGCCTTGGTGCATCTCGACTAAATGTTCTTTGCAAGCATCGACAACTTCGCCGTCAATATCCACCATCATCACTTTTTTGACGGATTTCCAGCGCAAAATTTCGCGGATCGTTGCCCCTTCGCCACCGCCGAGCACCAACACTTTTTTTGGGTTGCCGTGGGCGATCATCGCGGGATGAACGAGGGGTTCGTGATATAGAAATTCGTCGCCTGTGCAGGACTGCCATTTGCCATCGAGCACCAATGCTTTGCCGTAAGCGCCTGTCTCGACGATGCTCATTTCTTGGTATTGGGTCTGTTGGTACGCCAAGATTTTTGTGATGCCGTGGCTATAGATATCCCACGGTGTGACGTATTCGTTGAGCCAATAATCTGCTTTTACTTCGCTACCCGCCATGACAATCCTTGCTTCTCAAATTGAACGGCTACCAGTATGGCAGACTTTCTTAAAAGTTTATGGACACTAACAAAAGACCTTTAAGTGTTGCAGGACAGAACATTCCACCTTATTCAGATTGTTTACAAGTCATACTTAGGTGGGGCTTAAGTAAGGAGAGTTTGATAGATTGAGAAGAACTTTTAACTCAATCCTTCATCATTTATGTCTGAGCTTATCCCTGCCTGTCAGTCGCTTTCGGTCAATGTGAATCAACTCCTCGAACTCTGGCAAGAGGAACCGAACTTGAAGTTTCAGCAAGATATAACGGCGATCGCCACTTCATTAGAGAAAGCAACTTCTCCTAAATTTGAGATTGTATTTGCAGGGGCATTTAGTGCGGGCAAGTCGATGCTAATCAATGCCTTGCTGGAGCGGGAATTGCTCTACAGTGCGGAGGGTCACGCCACGGGAACCCAATGCGACATCGAATATGCCCCAGTCGATCAGGAACGGGTGGTACTAACTTTTTTGAGTTGGGCAGAAATTCAGGAGCAAATTTTTCGTATTTGTTTAGAGCTGGGTTTTGAAACTCAATCTTTGGCCGGTGATAGCGTTCTTCAGGGGATACGGGACAATTGCCAAAGAATATTGGCAGACGAGGGAGGCGAGAGCAAATCGGAACGGGCAAAACAGGCGAAGGCGCTGGCACTATTGCTGGAGGGTTATCAAAACAACCATGAACGCATCCATCAGACCCAGAATGCGATTTATTCGATGGAGCAATTCAATTTTGATAATTTGGCAGAAGCGGCGAGTTTTGCGCGGCGGGGTAGTAATAGTTCTGTGCTGAAGCGATTGCAATATTACTGCAACCATCCATTGCTAGAGGACGGGAATGTTTTGGTGGATATGCCGGGGATTGATGCGCCAGTCAAACGCGATGCTCAACTAACCTATGACAAAATTGTTCACCCGGATACATCGGCGGTGGTTTGTGTGCTGAAGCCTGCTTCGGAAGGGGACATGACCAGTGAAGAAACGGATCTCCTTGAAAAGATGCGCACAAATTTGGGTATCCGCGATCGCGTATTTTATATTTTTAATCGTATTGATGAGACTTGGTATAACGCCCAACTGCGTCAACGTTTGGATAGTTTGATTCAGACTCAGTTTCGGCAGGATGAACGAATTTATAAAACCAGTGGATTGTTGGGATTTTTTGGTAGTCAGATCAAGGAAACAAATAGTGGCGATCGCTTCGGTATTGATAGTATTTTTGCTAGTAGCGTAAAAAGCCTCGGCGGCGAAGAAGACACCCCACAGTTTGTGAGTGAATTTAATAACTATTGTGCCAACTCCGGCAAACTCACCCGCAGCGATTTCAAAGTTTCAGTTAATAGCTACGAAACGCCTAACGAAAACTATGTGCGAATTCTGAGCGAATGGGGACAACCCTTAATTGGACAATTGATCCAAGACAGCGGTATTGAAGGATTTCGCCAAGGAATTACTCGTTATCTCAAAAAAGAAAAGCGCCCTCAATTGTTTGCTGCCCTAGCAGATGATTTGCAACCTTTATGCATTTCACTCCGCAAATATCTGTTAAAAGAATATCGCGAGTTAGAGAGTCAGCCCCACGAAATCGAAGCGATGAAGGCACAGGAACTTACTCGTTTAAATCAAGAATTGCAAGATGTTGGGGTCGAATTTCAAAAGCATATTACCGATACGATTAATAGCATTATCATCAATCAAGATTTAGCATTTGAGGATGATTTTCAGGCACTAAAAGCAAGGATGGTGAGCCGTTTAGATGAGCTTCTGCAAACTTTTTCTGTCAAAAATGCTTATAGTCAAGCAACCCTTTCTCACCCTAGAAATGCGACCGCTCCTTTGATTGCAATTTTGGTGGAGGCTCTCTATTATCTCGCTAACGAATTAGAGGATGTGCTGATTGAATTTTCTGAAGTATTGGTGCGTAATTTCTGCCAACGCCTAATCAAACAAGTGCAACAGGCTGAATATTATCGCAAGCTTTATCGTTTACTTGGAAATGATGGTGGCTTAGAGAAATGTATCACTACTTTAGAAGAAAAACTTGTTTACGCGTTGCAAAGTGAATCTCGGACAGAGTGCGATCGCTATGTAAGAGAAAGCCCTAGATTTTATGATGAAGGGACATTCTCGATCTATCAGTTTCGGCAGACACTTCAACAGACATCCGAAGCCTATGATTGTGAAAGTATGGTGGATGCAGAACCCGCAATTCGCCAACTGCTAAAACTTGATTTTGAGCCGAAGGTTAATGCGACAATTCGCCAAAATTTCCGGCAGACAATTAATCAGACTCTAAAGACTCAATTGTTACCAATGGCGGCACAACAGTCTGAATTTATCTTGGAGCAATATAATTTGGCTCGGAGCTATTTAGAGAAAACTTTGGAGCAGGAAGCTTTGGAAAAAATCGCTCGTAATCGCCACTTACAAGAGGAGTATGAGAAGAAAATTGAGGTCTACAACGCTGCTGCAACTTCGATCAATCAATGTTTACAAGGAATGCAAGTTTATGAGCGACAGCTACCTTTGGTTGCCGACACAGATTTGCAAGTATCAGAGCCAGAAAATCTCCCTGCTACAGATTCTGAGTAGCTTTGATTTCTTCAATTTTTAGACAGAAAAACCAACTTACTAATTAAAAGCAAAAATGGCTAAGATACGACATGTTCGCTCCAATTGCAGTAATGAAGATGTCGTCAAGTACGATGCTCGATTGTATACAATTGAAATGCTTGATCAAGTGATACATCAAGCTCTTTCACAACAGGTTACTATGAATGCCAATAGATTTAACCCTGTTTCCGTTAGCATTGAATCGGCATTCAAAGACTTATTAAAGCAGAACAATATTCTGACTTGCCGGAATGATCAACAGACTTTTGATCAATCTGTAGACTGTGAGATTCTGAAAATAAATAGTGGTGGCTGGAAAAAAGGAAAGATTCGCTTTCACTATGTTGTCGAAATTACTCTTGATGAAGAGGAGGAAGCTGAAACTCCTGTGCCAGAATCACCATTAGATGATATTCGTCAATCAATCCAAAAATAAC
>JBARRZ010000077.1:0-10487 GCA_049644465.1 Limnothrix sp. | reverse complement strand
TGAAGGAATTGTAAACCAAATCAGCAAGTTGATTTGTGCCTTCGTAGCCAAGGAAAGGACGGTAACCGATGGGGAAATTTTGAATGTGAATCGGTGCAGCAATCACGCCACAAGGAATGTTCAAACGTTTGCCCACATGGCGTTCCATTTGTGTGCCAAAAATCGCGGCTGGCTCAATACGGGCGATCGCATCGGCAATCTCCCCATGATCTTCACTGATCAGGATTTCATCGCAATATTCACTGACTTCATTGCGGAACCAGTCCTCGTCATACTTGCAATAGGTTCCAGCGAGTACAACTTTGATACCCATTTCCCGCGCGAGAATTTTCGTCATCGCCGCCGCGTGGGTGTTGTCCCCAAAGACGATCGCCTTTTTACCCGTCAAGTTTTGGCAATCGATAGAACGACTAAACCATGCCGCCTGCGAGACATTTTTTGTTTGGTGGTGGATGAAATCTTCAAAATCAACATTTCCGCCCTGAGCATTCACAACCTGCTGAATTTTGCGGATACAGCGAGCCGTTTCCAACACACCCATCGGCGTAATATCCACGCAAGGCGTACCAAATTCTTCTTCCAAATAAGTGGAAGTCATGGGGCCGAGTTCGCGATAGGGAACCAAGTTAAACCATGCTTTTGGCAGCTTTTTCAAATCATGGACAGAAGCTTTGTCGGGCAACATCAAATTAATTTCGATGCCGAGATCCGCCATCAAGCGCTTTAGCTCAGTGGAATCGTGGTTATTGTGGAAACCGAGGGTGGACAAGCCGATGATATTAACCGAGGGCTTTTCGGTTTTAACGGTGTCGAGATCTCCTTTTTTGCGGGCTTTGGCGATGTAGTACTGGACGATCTGCTGTAGCGTGCGATCGCCAGCCTGTAACTCATTCACCCGATAGTGATTCACATCGGCGAGGAGGACATCCCCCTTGGCATCGAGTTGGGCGCGGGAGACAAAATTTTCGAGATCCTCTTGCAAAATACTGGAGGTGCAAGTGGGGGTAAGGACAATCAGATCGGGGCTTTCTTCGCGATCTTTGCGGACAATATTATCAACAACTTTCTCTTGGGAACCCCGCGCCAACACATTGCGATCCACGATACTGGCGGTCACGGGGGTGAAATCCTGTTCCCGTTCGAGCATCGAGCGCATCACGTTGAAATAGTCATCTCCTAGGGGAGCATGCATAATGGCGTGCACATTTTTGAAAGAACTGGCAACGCGTAACGTGCCGATGTGGGCTGGGCCTGCATACATCCAATAGGCGAGTTTCATAGGTCGATATACTCCTGCTGTGGGTATTAAATCTTGGAGTGGAAAATATTGCTTTCGTGGTTATCTTCGCAAAGAAAACTGACTTGTTACTCCACAAAAACAAAAATCAACATAGGTTTTTATTTTGATAAGTATTTGTGCGGATGATTGGGCAAAAACAGGAAATATTTAGTGATTTAAAGTGATGTTTTGTAATGTTTTTTGACGAATAAGAATTTAGTGGGGGCGATCACCGCAGGTTTTGTCGTGACAGATGTGCAGCAGCTTAAACCAAAAAGATATGCCACAATCGGAGAAAATCGAGACCAAGGAGAGAGCGATGATAGCGACATTATCACGGCAAATGAATCTCGAAGCATTTCTGGCTCGACAGGATGACACGGAGACTCGTTACGAATTGGAAGATGGAGAATTGTTGGCGATGCCCCCAGAAAGTGACTTAAACCAACGCATTGCTTCTTTTCTCTTTGCTTATTTTTTACAATTAGGCCTTCCATTCTGGTGTTTGAGAATTGGTGCAGAAATCTCTGTACAAGGTGCAAAGGAATCGGTGCGTATTCCCGATTTACTGGTGCTCTCGGAAGCGGCGGCGATCGCCCTCGAAAATGCCACCAGATCGACAATCATGCCGGATATGCCGCCCCCAGAATTAGTGATTGAAGTGGTGTCGCCGGGTCAAAAAAACATCGCGCGGGATTATCGCTACAAACGGGCGCAGTATCAGGCGCGGGGCATCGAGGAATATTGGATTGTTGACCCGATCGCCGAGCAAATTACCGTTTTAACCATGAATGAAGGGCTTTACGACGAAGCGGTTTTCACCAAAGATCAGGCGATCGCCTCCGCGTTTCTCACTAGAAATCAAGCCAAAACGCCACTGCAAACCACCGAAATTTTACAAATTAAACCAGAAGCATAAGCACGATTTTTCCGGCACGAAAGACATTGCATTCCTTACAATATTGATCGCTTGCCTGTTCAAGTTTTATTCTTCGCAACCTTTTCGCCGCCATGGTTTTCACTCCGAAACAAATTGATTACGACGCTAAAACAACTCAACGCGCCCAAGTAGCCTTTGCCTGCACCCCCTTCGAATGGCAGCTACTCGCGGCAATGGGTGGTAATAACAGCGTTTCGATTAAAGAAATCATTGGCCAAAAAGGCATCAAAAATCATTACAGTACCAAAGCTTTGACCGAATTGACCGCAGAGCATTTTATGACATGGCTGATTCGCGTTGGTCTGTTGCGGCGGGAAGTAGATGGGCAAGGCTTAACGAATAGTTTTCGCTTAACACCACTCGGTCGTGAAGTCTTGGTGCAGTGGCAAAATCGAGAAATTCCTGATACTTTTTCGGCTAAAGATCGCTTTTTTAATAATTTTCGCTGTTGGTTTAATCGCTTTTCGTTGTAGTTGGTATGGTTAGGGTATTACTACATACGTGTTTAGTGTTGAGGAGTTTTCATGCGGGCGATCGCCGTTTTCAGTCCGACCCATAGCTCTGGAAAATCTTGGTTCGCCACGGCCCTCTGTCGCTGGTTAGCCAGAGAAGGCTGGAAAGTTGCACCGTTCCAAAGTCAGAGCGAAGTCAAAAATTGTTATCACATCGATCAAGAAACGGACGTTAGCTATTCGATTGCGTGGCAAGCTTGGGCTGCCGGAATTCCCGTCAGTGCGGATCTCAATCCGGTTTTGCTAAAGCCACAAATGACACCTAGTGTGCAATACCAGCTCTACATCCAAGGGCGGGGCATCGGCACAGTTAGTCGCTCAGATTATTATCAAAATTACTACAACATCGCCAAACCGCTCATTGAAGAGTGTTTAGACAAAGTACGGGCAAAATATGATCTACTTGTGTTTGATACTTATCGCCATGGTCTCTACGATCCAAATACTTTAGATACCGACGCAAATTTCGAATTACTCAAACATGCTGAGCTGCATCCCGCTGGCGTTATTCTCGTAGACTGCCAGAAAGGTGGTGCTTTAAATCAACTCTGGGGATTATGGCAACGTCTGTCTAAGGAAAATCGGCAAATGGTGCGCGGTGTTGTGTTTAATCAATGGTCGGGCGATCGCCGCTTTTGTGACCCCGAAACCCGCTGGGTAAAAGAACACCTCAACCGTCCGGTATTGGGTTACGTTCCGCCCCTTGCCAATCATTTTTATCATCCAGAAAGCCCCGTCACCTTCGAGAGCGAAGCCAGCGTTGCCGCTCAAAATCAACTTAAAATTCAAGTCCTACGACTGCCCAATATCACCCGATATGAAGATCTTGATGCCCTAGAAAGCGAACCCAGTATTCAGCTCAGCTATTTTGACCCCGCTGAACAGCTCGGTTATCCCGACGCCATCGTTATCCCCCACACTACCGATGCGATCGCCGACCTCCAGCACCTTCACAAATACAACTGTCACCAACAACTTCAAAATTACGCTGCCGCTGGCGGCACAATTATTGGACTTTGTGACGGAGCAAACCTACTCGCTAAACAAATTATCTCCACCAACCCTAACGTTGAACCGCAAACTGGCCTCAACCTCCTGCCCTTTGACTGCAACATTCAGCAAAAACTAACCAAGGATCCCTGCCAAACACTGTCTAGCGATCTCTTTCCCAGCCTACCGATCCAAGGCACAAAGCTCTATCTCGGCAATATGAACTTCGCCCTCAAACGCAGCTTTACCCAACTCTTTAACGAAAAAGACCTCGGCGTTATCAACCAAGGCAAAAACATTTGGGCCATCTATCTACAAGGCTTATTTAACAACGGCCCATGGCGTCGATCGTGGCTTAACGAACTGCGACACAAACGGGGTTTATCATCCTTGCCGACTGGCATTCCAGACTTTAAAGAACAACAAGAAGTCATTATTGATACGCTTGCCGACCATCTTGATCAATACGTAGATCTGTCTTATTTGCTAACCGATTATGATTACTAAAATTTTCGGTTTTTCTTTAATCGTGACGCCGCCGATCTGTGTTGGCAATTTAATCTAGCCCAGCACAAAAAGCTTGTTCGCCAACCTATCTTTTTGTGAAAATCTGAGGTTGGTTGTCGTTACGGCGAATTTCCTGATTTTTTTGTAAAAAGAGATCTCAGCCCGTTATTATTGTCAATAAGCGGAACTTATTGAAAAAACATGCTTGTACCTTCCTACGATGTCAGCGCCCTGAGAACAGAGCTTAATGCGAAGGGATGGCGATTGACCCCCCAACGAGAAAAGATTTTAAATACTTTTTTGCATCTCACTCAGGGTGATCATCTTAGTGCAGAAGATTTACATCAAGAGCTGCTGAAGCAGGATGAAAAGATTAGTTTATCGACGGTTTATCGCAGTGTGAAGCTGATGACTCGCATGGGAATTTTGCGGGAATTGGAGCTGGCGGAAGGTCATAAGCATTATGAATTGAATCAATCTCAGGAGCACCACCATCATTTGGTATGTGTGCAATGTAATAAGACTTTGGAATTTGAAGATTCTTCGATTAATAAGCACAGTATTGAGCAGTGTCAAAAGCAGGGTTTTGAGCTGATTGATTGTCAGTTAACGATTACGACGATTTGCCCGGAGGCGCGGTTGATGGGTTGGCCTTCGACGTTGCCTCATGATTGGGTTTGTTCGCGGGTGAAAGCTCAGAGTGCGCTCTAGGTTTTGATGGCATCATCGCTATTGGTGACGGAAAATCTGACGGTGGGTTATGGGCGGCGATCGCTCTTTTCTGAGTTATCGGTGGCGCTCAGATCTGGCATTTTTGTTTGCTTGATTGGGGCGAATGGGACGGGCAAGTCAACGCTATTGCGAACCTTAGCTGGTCTAGCAAAGCCGCTGGCTGGGAAAGTGCGTCTCGGTGGCGAAGATCTCTACGGGCTATCACCGCAGCAACGCGCGAAACGTTTAAGTTTGGTGCTGACGGAGCGGGTGGAGTTGGACTGGATGTCGGTCACGGAATTGGTGGCATTGGGACGTTATCCCTATACAAGCTGGCAGGGGCGTTTGAGCCAAGCGGATTGGGGGATTGTACAGGCGGCGATCGCCACGGTGGGTTTAGAGCCGCTACAGGAAAAATCGATTACTCAGATTAGTGATGGTGAACGGCAAAAAGCGATGATCGCGCGAGCTTTAGCACAGCAAACGAATTTGATGCTGCTGGATGAACCGACAGCTTATTTAGATTTGCCGCGCCGAGTCGAAACGATGCAACTGTTGCGCACCCTTGCCCATACTCAAAATCGCACCATTCTCATGTCTACTCACGATCTCGATTTGGCATTGCGCAGTGCCGATCAGTTGTGGTTAATTACATCGGCGGGCAATTTAGTGGTTGGCACGCCAGAAGAGCTGGTATTACAGGGTTATTTGGGCGAAACGTTTAGTAGTGATGCGTTTCAATTTGATACGGAAAGTGGCCAATTTCAGCTAAAGTACGAGCGGCGATCGCCCATCATTTGCGAAGGAGTAGGATTAACCGCGCTGTGGACAAAGCGAGCCTTGACCCGTCTCGGTTTTGCCCCGGTTGAAACGGGCACAGATTTACATTTAAAAATTACGGACAATCCAGCACAATGGCAGCTAGTTGAGGGCGATCGCCAGTGGAACTTTCAGAGCCTCGGCGAACTCACAGATCATCTGCAAGCTTTACAATAAAAAAATTGTTGATTCGAGCAGTCATGGCAGACATTAAAATTCCGCAACGCGATATCCTCAGCCTAAATATGGAGCCAATCCAAAATTTGGTCAAATCTCTGCTTCTTGATGAAGAATTAGCCGAAAACGAGCAAAAATATCAACTCTTGATTGATTTTCCGCAAGACGATAACGATCCGCGCGAACTCTCAGAAATCCCCGAAATTCGCCTGTGGTTTGTGCGGCTTGATGCGATTTTTCCGTGGTTTTTGTTTCTGCTGGATTGGAAAGCTGGCGAGTTGGCGCGTTATACAGCGATGCTCGTGCCACATCAATTTCACCGTACTGAAGGGATCCAATACAATCCAGAAGCACTCGAAATTTTTGTGATGAATAAAGTCTTTGGCCTCAGTGAAGCCTTACCAAATTTTGGCATTAGCCCCCAATCGAGAGTGAAGGCGATCGCCCAACTATTAGGCTACGAACTCGATGACGAGTTTTTGAATACCCTGACTTAATCCAGTTGAAATTGAATTTCAACGAACGACCGATTTAGATGCCAGAGCCATCTAGATACTGCTGAATTTCTTTATCTGAGAGACGACAGCTGCCGGTGCGCTTTTTTTTTTCAATAATTGCCGCCACCAATTCCGGCGGTTGATTCGCTTGCATACATTGCATCTGCTCCTCAAGCGATTCGATCCGATCTAACAGCGCACGAATGACAGTCGCTTCCGAGTCCGGCAAACTACCATGCTCTAACGGACTCACTTTTACCCCAGAACGATAGACAATCCGACCCGGAATGCCGACAACCGTACAGTCCGAAGGCACATTGCGTAGCACAACAGAACCCGCGCCAATGCGGACATTATTACCAATTTCAAGATTACCTAAAACCTTTGCACCACCACCAACAACGACATTTTCACCAAGGGTCGGGTGACGTTTACCCGTTTCTTTACCCGTACCACCGAGCGTTACGCCTTGATAAATTAAGCAATAGTCACCAACCACTGCTGTTTCACCGATCACAACACCCATACCGTGGTCAATAAAAACACCGTGACCAATCTGCGCCCCCGGATGAATTTCTACTCCGGTAAAAAAGCGCGCAAGGTGCGATAAAAATCGTGGCAAAAAAGGGAGATTTAACTGATACAAACGATGCGACAGTCGGTGAAACAATAATGCTTGCAAGCCGGGGTAGCAAAACAGTACTTCCAGCCAATTACGGGCCGCCGGATCTCTCTCAAAAATAATGCGGAAATCGGCTAAAAGGGTAGAGAGCATAATAATTTCTTGTACGAAGGTCGAGTCGGTATCGAATTAATTGCACATGTTGTCTATCTTATCGGTAGTCAGTAGTGACTGGGTCAGGAATTGTTGGATTTCATCTCTACAGATTCAAATATCAGCCGTAGGGACGAAATCAAACTACTTCAAACGACCGGAACGCAAAATGCTAATGATCAACCATAGGCCTAGCAAACTGGCCACAGCAAACAGAATTTCGTTAATCAAGCCAATTTGACGGTTGGGAGTGTTAGAGGTGATAGCCGCACCCATAATGAGCGAACCGACCACAATACTGAACGATAAGCGGTTGGCTGAGTCATCGACACTCCGTCGCAAACCGGTGAAGTCTTTAATACGCAGGTTCCACTGGAAGGTTTCTGAACTCAGACGGTCGAGAATGACGTCTACTTGGCGGGGCGATCGCAGCGAAATCGTTTTGAGATCTAGCACTGTCCGAAAAATACTCTGGAATGGCGTATCTCCGACCAGCTGGCGACGGAAAATATCAGTAATTAACGGCTTGATTTCATCCAAAAGATTGACCTCCGGATTAAAGCTACGCGCCACTCCTTCTAAGTTCGCCAAACTTTTCGCATATAGCCCTAAAGTTCCCGGCAGTTTCACCCGATTGCGACGTGCAACCTGCAAAATTTCGTAGAAAACTTCGCTAAAGTTGAGCTGCTCCAAACTGCGATCGTAGTATTTTCTCAGCAGCAAATCGTAATCCGATTCTAATTGGGAGATATTAATATTCGTCGAACTTTCAGAAAGCTGTAGCGTAATCTGGGCACAGCTTTGGGCATCAATATCAACAATCGCCAGCAACATTTCTGTCAGCAATTTTTGGGTACGCGGATCCAAACGTCCAACCATCCCACAATCAATCAGTGCAACTCGGCCGCTATCAAGATAGAAAATGTTGCCGGGATGCGGATCGGCGTGGAAAAATCCATCCACGAAAATTTGTTGAAAGAACGCCCGAAACAGAATGGTAGTGATTGCTTGGGTTTGTTTTTTAGAAGGAACATCAGCGAGCAATAGTGGCTTACCATCAAGCCATTCCATCACTAACAATTTTTCAGAAGTTAGACCCCAGTTAATTTCAGGGATAACGAGATTTTGTTCGTCAAACCAGCGGCTTTTGGCAAGGTTGCGCCGTAGTTGATCGGTGTAGGCTGCTTCGGTGCGAAAATCGAGTTCTGCTTTGACGGCTTTGGTAAAGTCTTTGGCGAGGGCGACAATGTCGTAATCTTGGCCAAATTCTGTGAGGGCGACTAGTTCGGCAATGCTTTTGATCAGGCCGATATCTTGGGCAACGATTGCATCGATGCCGGGACGCTGAACTTTGAGGGCGACGGCTTGACCATCACGGAGGACTGCGCGATGAACTTGGGCAATGGAACCGGCGGCGACGGGGATGGGATCAATTTCTTGAAAAATGTCTTCGATGGCTAGGGGGAGTTCTGCCCGGATCGTTTTTTCGACTTCGAACCACGGAATTGTCGGCACGGTGGCCTGCAGGGCGGTGAGGGATTCGATGTATTTCGGCGGCAGCAGGTCGGGGCGGGTGCTGAGGAGTTGACCAAGCTTGACGTAGAAAGGGCCTAATTCAACGAGGATGTTGCGTAGGACTTCTGGTGGCGGAATTTGTGGTTCGCCTGTTTTGCCTCCGGTGAGGAGACTTTTCATAAAATCCCAGCCATTACTAAAGACAACTTCGATAATTTCGCGTCGTCGTGAATTGCTCTGGGTAAGGGAGAAAACCATTTAGATCCCGCACAAGGCGTTTGAGGGTGGATTGCTTCTAATATACGTCAATCTTCAATTGAAATTGTGGATTTTGGCTGGCTGTGATTGGTGTAGGCGATCGCCTGATTTGTTGTGTCGCGCGAGTGAGTTTTAGTGTAAAGTGACAGCTAATTTCGGTTTAGTTTTTGCTAACTAAGCCAATTGATTTCGAAATATTGCTAAAGAAAAAGGCGATCGCCAGCAGAGATCTAGATCTCAAAGAGGGGCGATCGCCGTACAATTAATTTGTTTTCTTACTGCCGTAATTAAAGAACCATTTCAGTTAGGAGAATACAGGTATTTTTCCTTTTGCAAGAAGTTCTTGTGGATGCGGCATCGGTCTTGTTGCGTAGGGATCCATACCGACAAATAAAGCAAATCCCCTATCGACATAAACGATAACCCTTAGTCCGATAGGAAGACTATATTCCTCTGGATCATGCAGCTGAGCTTGATAATAGCGACCAAGATATTTGACTTGCCCCCATTCATGAAACGAAATCTCTTTTGTAACGTGAGCAAATCCTCTGCAATTAATCTGATAATTGGTAGATGGGTAAAGAAGATCAAAAAACATTAGCCTTGTACCCCAGTAGTTCAGTACAAGATCAGTTATATTCCATCAGAATTATAAATCCGAACCCTTTAGATACAAAAATAAACGAGCAGATATCTTTTCTGAATGAGAATTTCTCGGCTTTAGTACTTATGTTTTAAAACTCGTACTTACGAATACTCTAATAAAACAAGTAGCTTTCACCTACGTATGAATATAAGATCGGTTTTTACCTGACTCTCTAGCGGCCAATTTTGATATCGCTCACTTGAATCGGTACGCAGGCATGGGTCATCTGGGCGACTTGCATGGGTTCGCCTTTGCCACACATTGATGTGCCCTGTTGCTCTCGTTCTGCGGCTGGCCCGATCGCCTGAACGCTGTTCCAAAAATCGGTGGTCATACTTTGATAGGTCAAGTTTTTCACCATGCCGTTAAGCTTGCCGTTTTTGATATGCCAAACTGCGTCGCCGCCAAACTGAAAATTACGTCGTTGTTGATCAATAGAAAAAGTGTCTGTGCCGTCAATAAGGTAACCGTCTTTGGTGTCGGCAATCATGTCCGCTAATGTTGCGGTGCGATCGCCGCCATCGAGGCCAGCTTCGAGACCAAGATTCGGGATTCTGACCATAGGCACGCTCGACCAGCTATCGGCGTAAGCACAACCGTTACTGCTGGGTCGTCCGAGACGATGGGCGGTTTCGCGGTCGGTGAGATAGTCTACTAAAACGCCGTCTTTGACTACGTGCCAATCGGTCGCCTTAACGCCTTCATCGTCGTAACCAAGCGTGCTACGGCCACCGGCTTGGGTGCGATCTGCTTTGAAATTCACCCATGGAGCTGCGTACTGAAGTTTGTTTAAATTGTCAGTCGTCGCAAAGCTTGTCCCGGCAAAATTCGCCTCGTAGCCATAGACTCGGTCTAATTCGG
>JBARRZ010000076.1:0-25802 GCA_049644465.1 Limnothrix sp. | reverse complement strand
GCTTGAGCGCGCTCAACGGCTGCACCCAGAATTTGACAGGCAGCGACTAAAATATCCTGCTGAGGTG
This sequence comes from Limnothrix sp., assembly GCA_049644465.1. GTDB lineage: Bacteria > Cyanobacteriota > Cyanobacteriia > Cyanobacteriales > MRBY01 > MRBY01. Next base: position 25,735 of record JBARRZ010000076.1, on the reverse strand, counting down.
CTTCTTCTAATGGAGCCTCTGTACGGGATTCAAGGGTGAGAACGGCTAAGATTGCGCCTGCCTGATCTTTAATTGGAAAAATACCTAGTTGGCCAATATTAGGATGGCGAAAATCCTCAACGGCTTGGGGGTGGTTGGCATAATCTTCTACAAAGAGCGGTTCACCTGTTTTGACGACCTCCCACAGTAAGCCTTGGCCGTAGGGAATGCCTGCATTCAAACAATCTTCCATGCCGGCGATCGCCTCACCATGGGTCGCCACAAACTGAGACGATAAGCCATTAACCAACATGCTGGCGCGTCGGTGCTGCCCTTCTCCTGAAATCAACTTGATATCACCAAAGGCCGCCCCCATATTTTCGACGAGATACCGCAGCGCATAACGACCGATTGCTTCGACACTACTGACAGTTTGAAGCCGTTCTGTCAACCCGAAGAGAAAAGTTAAACGGCGAATTTCTTGGGTTAAGGAGAGCGGAACCATAATGTGAAACAGACAACAGAATCAATGTTTAAAGAAATGTAAATAATTTCTCATATTTAGAGTCTAGCTGATGGAATCTAGATTCGAAACCTATAGTCTGTAAAGATCCTGTATTTTATTTGGGCGATCGCCGGATTCCTTTAGGATAAGAACATAAGCGAGGGGACGCAGCATGGATCGAGTTGCCGCCTTACAAAACTATTGGCAAAAACAGTGCGAGCAAGATTACGCTAACGAGAAGTCTGCCAAAGAGATCAGCGTGCTTGTGCAATGGTTGCTTGGCGATAACGAGCTGCAATGGGCCGATAAATCACCACAAGAATGGGCGTTAGTCGAAAGTGGCATTCAGTATCGTTATCGGGTGCTACAAAGATATTTGCCCCAAAAACCGAGCTTACGTTACGGCTATTTGCTCAAGCATCTCAGTAAAATTATTACGCTGCGTCAACAGATCCAAACATGGATTTCTCTGAGCCGCGATCGCCGCCGCACAGTTTATGATGTGCTCGAAGAAGTGATCCAAGAAATGTTGCAACGCGATCGCTATCTCAAATCAGAATTGAAATGGATCCAAACCTGTACCAAGCGCCGTAATCTCCAAGAAGCTTTTCTCTGCACCACCCTCGAAGAATATTGCCTCCGTCCGATTCACAATCAGCCGTTAATTAGTTACCGTTTTGTGAATTTGATGCGTCGTTATCAGCGATCTGGTATGACCAATTTGCCTGCCGATCATCAGCTCCGGCTCCTCTCGACAGAGCTAGAAAACAATCTGAGCGAACAAACTTTTAATCTGCTCGATGATGAGGCGATCGCCCGCCACCACACCAAAGAAACCTTTCTCGAACAACAACATCTGCGCCAACAAGTCGTCACCAGCTTCACCGATTATCTCCAACAACACGTCAAAGATCCGCTCGTTGTCCCGTGGCTACAGCTCTATCTCCAAGGTAAAACCCAAGAGGCGATCGCCCTAGCCCTCGACCTACCCATCCAAAAAATTTATCGCATCCGAGACAAAGTCAAATACCATGCCATCCACAACTTCGCCATCAAAACCAACCCCGATCTTGTCGCCCAATGGTTACAAACTAGCCTTCACCAACACCAACTCGGACTCACCGCCCCACAATGGCAAACCTTCAAAACCAAACTCACCCCAGAACAACAAACTATCCTCACCCAGCTCCAACAGAAAACATCGCTACAGACCCAAACAGAAAAGTTAGACTATAGTTCTACACAGCTTCTTCAGCAATGGAGTAAAATCTATCTCCTTGCCCAAGACATCAGAAATTAATCCACCGCGTTCTATCCAGAGACACATCATGTCCGACTCTCTGCCAATTTCAATAGAACCCTTTAACTGGTCTGACCTCGACTTAGAACAGACATTTCGGCTTGTAGACAAATATATTCCCTTAAAAATCTGCCGCACCTACGCCATCCTTCCCCTCAAATTCCAAAACCAATGTCTCACCCTCGGCATCGTTGACCCCGATCATTCCGGCGTACAGCTAGTCCTAAAAAAATTGCTCGCCCGTAAGCGGTTCGCCTTACTCGGCCAAAAACTCGATGCCAAAACCTATCAGCTACTCCTGTCTTCTTATTTAAATTACCAAAACACCTCCGCCCTTCCCTCGATCCAGAACACAGTTAACCTCAACAACTCTTCTCTAGAACATTCAAAAAAAGACATTCCCCATTCCGAAAAACCAACATTTGTCGTCGAAGAAGATGTTCCTTACGATTCCCAACTAGCCCTGTCTACAGTGCCGCCAGAAGTCTCAGCCGAACTCGCTAACGATGACAAAAAAACCATCGTTTTTGAAGGCGATATCACAGAGCTACAACCCAAGACCAACCATTACACTGGCTCAAGCAATGCACGACTGAACGAAGCGCAACTCAAAAGTAATGGAAATAAAAATAATGTTCATTCGGTACTTGTTCCCAACTCACCAGTCCAATTGCGGAACAGTCAGCGATCGCCAATCCAAAACAACAATCAACAGGAGTTACATTTACAACCGCAATATCTACACCAGCCGTTAGACAATCTGAGCACTTTACCCGCAGATCAATTGTGGAATGAGCTGCTAGGGCGAGTATTGGCAGAAGGAATTGGACGACTATATTTTGAAAATCACGACACAGAAGGGCGTATTTTATTTAGTGAAAATGGCGTGATGAAAGGGGCCTTATTTGGACTGCCGATCGCCAAATTTTGTGGTGTGCTCAACAAATTCAAACAACTTGCCCATATGCCGCCCGTGCCGGTATTACAAACAAAAAAAGCGGAGCTAGAGCAGTATTATCGCAATGAACGAATTTTGTTACGCCTGACTGTGATTCCGGGAAAGTATGGTGAGGAGGGCACGTTGCAGGTATTGCGTGGCCAAGCGCTTATTTTTCACCAGCAAAAACAAATGGATGAGCAGGGACAGGAAGCGTTACAGCTCGCTCATAGATTAGAACGAAAGTTACGTCATATTTATCTGCGTAGTCAAATTAATCCTTCGCCACTAACGGCTATTGAGGATCTGCTTATTTGCTGCGATCGCATTCAAAATCAGCTGGATAAATTACAACCTTTGGATTAGTCATGGTTAGTGGGCAGTTTTGATGGTTGCATCGTTGCTTGATGACGATACCATGTGCGCAATTTGTCGGGATCGATGCGGAGATGGTAGCCCAAAATCATGAGTTGATTAATCCATGTGGTGCGCCAAATACCGAGTTTTTGCCAGCGCCGGGATGAAGTTGTCACAGGATGTTCAGCTAGTGCGATTTTACCGTATTGCTTTAAACGCTGCATCAATTCGTAGTCTTCCATAATTGGCAGGGGACGATAGCCACCGAATTGCCGAAAGTCCTTAGTTTTGAGAAAAATACATTGGTCGCCGTAGGGCAATGAGAAAAACTGCGATCGCCACTGCACTAATCGCTCAATCCAACGTAACTGGGGATTGTCATCGGCAATGCGTAACGGGAAAGCGCCGGCAATGACTTGATCTCGTTGGAGGGTTTGTTCAATATCTGCCAAAAATGTCGCGGGTAACTGGGTATCACCGTGCAAAAATAACAGGGTTTCTCTAGTGGCGATCGCCGCTCCTTCATTCATTTGCCAACCTCGACCGGCTGGCGACTGTAATACTTTGACTTGCGAGAACTGCCGCACAACTTCCAAGGTTTGATCTTCGCTGCCGCCATCCACCACAATAATTTCGAGGCGATCGCCCCATGTTTGCAAAAACGCGAGACAAATCCCAATCCCTGCCGCTTCATTGAGTACAGGAATCACAACACTCAGCATTACAACGCTAGTTCAGCCCCAAGATTTGGTCGGACTTTGACGCGTACAAGCACTGCTGTAATGTTGTCATGGCCATTATGCTGATTGCCCAGCTCAATTAATTCCTTTACCCCTTGGTCAAGATTCGCGCGAGAACTCAACAACGGTAGCAAATGCTTTTCCCAAGTATTTTCAAGTAAGTCATTATCCGATAGACCATCCGAACACAGCAAAAACAAACTATCCTCATTGATATCCAAAAATGTCACGTCCGGCACGACAAAATTATTATCCCTTGGCCCAATCGCCTGAGTTAGTTGGTAAGCATCAGGGCGAGCGTAGGCAATCTCTGGCTCAACTCCTTTCTGGATTTCCCGCTGACCGACTTCATGATCAATCGTTAGTTGCTCTAAATCCCATTTTCGACTGATGCGATAAATCCGACTGTCTCCCACATGGGCGATCGCCGCCCGATTATTTTGCACCAACACCATTACCAAAGTCGTACCCATTCGGCCACTACCAGAGCGAGCATTCTGAAGATTGATGTCATAGACCGTCTGATTCGTTTTCCAGATAGCCTCCTTAATCGTTTCTTCGTCCGGCAAACTATCCTCCCAATGGTTCCGAAAATAAGTTTGGATCGTTTCCACAGACAGTGCGCTCGCCACCTCGCCCGCCGCATGACCACCCATGCCGTCGCAAACGATATACAAGCCCTTTGCCTGCACCTGTTTACCGAGCAAATTTTCCTGCTTTTCTAAATAGGTGCGAATTCCAAAATAATCCTCATTGTGATCCCGCTGATTACCAATATCGCTCAGGCCCGAATCCTCTAGATTTAGCAAGTGCATCGGCAACACTACAGTGGGCAGCTCATCCACTTCACTGGCATATCTAAAGCTGTCCAAACTTTGAGTCGTAGCATCAGCATCAACAACGTCAACATCCTGTTCTGGATCATCTTGAAATTCTGAGCGAGTCTCCCAATCATCCACCTCTGGAATAATCAGATCCGGCTTGATCGTGCTGTCACTATCTGTCGTTTGAATCATCGTATTTACAGCCGTTGTTTTGCCGCCCAAGCGTTTTAGCGTTTTTAATAGTTCAGCAATGGTCGTGATGTCTTTGGATTTTACTTGCTCCAAAACGGCATTGAGTTCTGCGTATTCCGCTTGGCCGACTAAGCCAAACAAAATTTGCCAAAGATTGACTAATTCGGATAGTGGGCAAAGCTCTTGTGATTCGTCTTCGATTAACTTCTGGACAACCAAGCTATCGTCTTCATCGACATACAAATTATCGAGGCGTAGCAAAGTCTGACAACATTCAATCGGCACTAATGCACGCCACATTCTGCCCATCTGAAAAATCCACTGAAGCACTTGCTCATACAGTGTGGGAGTCTTTTCTAAGTGTTCTGTTAAATGGGTCAGGCGATCGCGGTTTTCAAGGACAATAATTTGGTGATCTGCGCTCATCCAAGCGTCTTGCAAAACGGGAAAACTCGATGAAATATCTTGCAAGCTTAAATAGTGGCGGGCGATCGCCGGAATCCCCATCTGCAACCACAATATCGGATTAGACAGTCCTTCCCTGTCGGTATCCTCCAATGTCTGCAAACTTTCAGCCTCTTCCTCTAGCACCTGCTCTAAATAAGAAAGCTCATCTGGCAGCTTATCAATTACTTCCAAGCCCGCTAAAACCTGTTCTCGTTGCTCTGGCGACGGCGAGAGCAAATATCGTTGTTGCGTATCTAGATATTCAGATCCAACCAAAAGCTTGGGTTCCCCTTCCAAGACCAGTGCCATCAAAGTCGGCGTCAACAGGCCCCCACACTCACTGCATTCTTGATCCTGCCATTTGACATCAGTCTCACAGTGAGGACAAGTCATGAAGAGAGAAGAACCACAATACTGACAGAAGCGGTTGTCTGTGGGGTTTGATTGGTGACACTCAGGGCAAGTGATCATTAGACGGCTATCCTTCTCTGGCGGATTTCGGGTGACGTAAAAAGCTTAACTTACATTTCTTCCATCACAGCACAATCATGAATCAAATGTATCGAAATCATCTAATTAACTGCGGTGTGATCGGCAAATTCGAGAACAAAAACCAAAAGATAACAACTAAATTTTTGCAAGTACTACTAGTATTCCAAGCTTGGTAAACAACCAATTATTTTGTCTGGGTAAAAAAGACAAGCTAACAAAGTGAAATAGAGTAGCAGGCAACTAAACTAAAAAAATAGCTAGTGAAGGACGATAAGAGAACAAGATTACGACTCTCAATCGATATCTCGGCGATCGCCCCACAACAGCTTTCTAAACATCAATCGTTAGTTTTAGACCTGAGGCCAAACCAAACGAGTATAAGCGTTAAGTCGTTGCCTTCTTCGGTGCCAAGATCATCATCATGTTGCGACCTTCTCGCTTAGGACGCTGCTGCACTTCGCCGATTTCACCCAGATCTTCTGCCATCCGGTCTAGCAGTTTGTAAGCAAGGTTGGAGTGTTGAATCTCTCGGCCACGGAAGGTGATAGTCGCTTTGACTTTATCACCAGCCTTAAGGAAGCGTAGGGCATTATTGACGCGCACTTGATAGTCGTGCTCTTCAATTTTGTACCGCATTTTCACTTCTTTGAGGTCAGCGTTGTGCTGCTTTTTCTTGGCTTCGCGAGCGCGCTTTTCCTGTTCAAATTTATATTTCCCGTAGTCCATGATCCGACAGACGGGAGGCTTTGCGCTTTCACTGACTAGGACGAGATCGAGCTCTTCTTCTTCAGCGACAGCGAGCGCCTCAGCTGGAGTCATGATACCGAGTTGTTCACTTTCGACGCCGATTACACGAATGGTCGGAAAGCGAATTCGTTCGTTGATTTTCGGGAGGTCGCGCTTTACGCGTCTTCTATCTTTCACAGGCTATGCATTGAATGTTGTTACTATTCTTAGGTAAGGGAATATCGAATTTTATAAATTTCGATGACTATGCCTATTTTACTCATTCTGAGCGTTTTCGTGACTGGCGATGTAAATTTTATTGACTTTATATGGCGAAGTGATGAGGGGCAAGCTTGGATCGCAGGCTCTGACTGTGGGCTAGAAATTGTATGGAGATGAATCAAGATTTCGCGCGATGCACGGTGGTGTTGGGAGCGGTGGCAACGAATCGGGATCAACGGTGGCAGGCAAGGATTGGCCATCAACGGAGTTTTATTTGGCGTGGTTTGCAGGTTCGGTATAGTTTCTGGCGATCGCCCACTTATTCAGATGATGCTGATTATTTAGCTGCAGCACCGCTAGTTTTAGTGCACGGGTTCGGCGCTTCGATCGAGCATTGGCGCGATCTCATTCCTTTGGTTGCTCAAAATCGCCCGGTGTATGCACTGGATTTATTAGGATTTGGCGGCTCATGTAAAGCGGAATTTCCCTTCTGTGTGCCTTTTTGGGCGGCACAATTGACGTATTTTTTACAGGTTGTGGTGCGGCGTCCAGCGATTTTGATGGGAAATTCGATTGGCTCGTTGGTTTGTGCGGTTACAGCGAAAGAAGCAGCGGCTCAGGTGGCGGCGATCGCCCTCCTCAGTGTGCCGGATGTGGCCCAGCGACAGGAAATGTTACCCAAACCCCTACTGCCAATTGTCACAAGAATTGAACGTTGGTCTTTACAGCCGTGGCTACTGCGACGATTGTTTCGATTTTTGCGGCGACAAGGTGTGCTCAAGAAGTGGCTCAAACTTGCGTACCCTTCTGTACTCGATATTTCAGACGAATTACTCGACATTATCGCTACCCCAACTGCTGATACGGGTGCAGTCGAAGCATTTATTGCCCTTAGTCGCCGCGTCAGTCAAGCCGATTTTTGTCCGCCGATGGCAAGGGTTTTACCCGATTTAGACTGCCCGATTCTAATCCTGTGGGGTGAACAAGATCGCTTTGTACCCGTGGCGATCGCCCCGACCCTAGCCCAGCTCAACCCCAAGATCACCCTGAAATTATTACCCGATCTCGGCCATTGCCCCCACGACGAAGCCCCAGCCGTAGTATTTCAAATGTTTTCCGAATGGTTAGGTGGGACTAACGAGCTGTAGTAAGATAACGTTCTGCATTTCCCCTCCATAGCCCCAGCCCCTGTCCAGACCCAGCCCATGATGAAGCATACCCTCTCCGTTCTCGTAGAAGATGAATCCGGTGTTTTGACCCGCATTGCCGGCCTATTTGCCCGCCGTGGCTTTAATATCGAGAGCCTTGCCGTTGGCCCCGCCGAAAAAAAAGGCATTTCGCGGATCACGATGGTTGTGCCCTGCGACGAAAAAGAAATCGAACAAGTCTCCGCACAGCTCAACAAACTCATTCATGTCCGCGAAGTTAACGATGTCACAGTTAAACCCTGTGTCGAAAGAGAGTTGATGCTAGTGAAAGTGAAAGCTGAAGCCAACCACCGTTCAGAAGTGATGCAGCTCGTACAAGTTTTTCGCGCCCGCATTGTGGATATCTCAGAAAAGACAGTTACTGTGCAGGTTGTGGGCGATCCCGGTAAAATGGTCGCGATTATTCAGATGCTCGAAAAATTCGGCATTCTCGAAATTGCGCGGACTGGCAAGCTTGCCCTCGTGCGGGAGTCTGGCGTGAATACCGAATATTTAAAATCGGCTGGGATGAAAGCTTAAGTGATCTGACGTCGCGATCAGTAGAAGTTGAAAGAGAGATGCGGAGACGCGGGGATCTGGCGACGGGGAGATGTTGTGGCAAAAGTTTCAGCTAACAACAAGTCTTCGGTTTTTCCTGTCCGCCTTTCTCCGAGTCTTCTTGTCCCCGAGTCTCCCTTTCTCTTTCGTACAATCGCTCAAAGTTGAACCAATCTATGTACCGAGATGGTTTCAGGCTGTTATTTATATTACACAAGCTTGAAGCAGTAAAATACATAATCATTACTGGAAAATAAGGACATATCTGCAATGAGTTACAACAATTCGGATCCTCAGCGTCCGGCAGATCCTAACCGCCCGGGTCACGATTACACAGATGCCACTTCGGATGCAGATGTGGCAAAACGAGAAGCCGTTCGGCTCAGACGAGAGCAACAAAGAATTGATGTTGTTAGGCAGAAGGTCTTTTTTACTCGCATTGAAAATAGCATTTACTTTTTAGTCGGGATGCTGGAGACACTGTTATTTCTCCGCTTTTTCTTGCGGTTATCCGGCGCGAACCCACAGAATATGTTTGCTCAGTTCATTTATGGATTGTCTGGACCTTTTGTCGCACCTTTTTCAACGCTCTTTATCAGTCCGACAGAAAATACAGGGGCAACGATTGGGCAAAATATTTTTGATATCAACCTCATTATCGCCATCATTGTTTACGCTATTCTGTGCTTGCTCGCGACGTGGTTGGTTCGTTATGTGTATCGGCAAGTTTCGCCCACAAGTTATTAGGTCTAGCCGTGAGTTAGCTGGATATCCTTGCAGATCGGCCATGCTGTCCCTGTAAAATAAAGCTGCTATTTTTTTAATTTTTATATTTGCCCTTAGGCGATCGCCTCAGTTTATGAATTCTCCTGTTCGTTTTGCCCTTACCACGCCTCTCTACTACGTTAATGACGTGCCCCATATCGGCAGCGCGTACACCACGATGGTTGCTGATGCGATCGCCCGCTTTCATCGCCTGCGGGGTGCAGAAGTCCTGTTAATCACTGGCACAGACGAGCACGGTCAAAAAATTCAACGTACCGCCGAAGCCGCTGGTGTTGAGCCTCAAGCCCACTGCGACAACATTGTCGGTAGCTTTCAAGATCTCTGGGAAAAATTCAATATTCAGTATGATCGCTTCAGTCGGACTACCGCACCCAATCACGCCAAAATTGTTGCAGAATTTTTTCAGAAAGTTTGGGACAAAAACGACATTTATCTCGCCCAACAACAAGGCTGGTATTGCGTTGCCTGCGAAGAATTTAAAGAAGAAAAAGATTTAATCGAAGACCACCACTGCGCAATCCATACCAATAAAAAAGCAGAATGGCGCGATGAAGAAAATTACTTTTTCCGCCTGTCAAAATATCAAGCGCAACTCGAAGCACTGTACAACGAGCAGCCCGATTTTATTCAACCTCCCAGCCGTCGCAACGAAGTTACTAATTTTGTGAGTCAAGGCTTGCAAGATTTTTCTATCTCGCGCGTCAATCTCGACTGGGGTTTTCCGGTTCCCACTGACGCAAATCATACGATCTATGTTTGGTTTGATGCGTTGCTTGGTTACGTCACAGCTTTGTTAGAAGAAGGTGAGGCGGTTACCCTCGAAAATGCTTTAAAAAAATTCTGGCCGATTAATCTGCACCTCATCGGCAAAGATATTTTGCGGTTCCATGCGGTGTATTGGCCGGCTATGTTGATGTCGGCGGAATTGCCCTTACCCGGCAAGGTGTTTGGCCATGGCTTTTTGACGAAGAATGGTCTGAAGATGGGTAAAAGTTTAGGCAATACGATTGATCCCTTTGCGCTCGTGGAGCAATACGGGGCGGATGCGCTGCGCTACTACTTCCTCAAGGAAATTGAGTTGGGCAAGGATGGCGATTTCAACGAAACGCGTTTTATCAACGTCGTTAATGCAGATTTGGCTAACGATTTGGGCAATCTGCTTAACCGTACTTTGGGGATGCTGAAAAAGTATTGTAAAAGCGAAATTCCTCAGCTAGATTTGAGCCAAATTTTGCTGGAGCATCCTTTGAAAGCTTTGGGTCAAACGCTGGGCGATCGCACAACAAAAGCTTATGAGAATTTTAATTTTGCGAACGCTTGTACTCAAGTTTTTGAACTAATTCAAGCTAGTAATAAATACATTGATGACAGTGCCCCGTGGAAGTTATTTAAAGAGGGAGAGCTGGCGCAAGTTGAAGAGATCCTTTTGACGATTCTTGAATCTGTGCGTTTGGCTGGCTATTTATTGTCGCCAATCATCCCCAATCTCAGTAACGCAATCTATCAGCAGCTAGGCTTTGCGGGAGACTTTAACCAGTTAGAAAAATTGCAGGCGATCGCCCCATTCTTAGAACATAGTCAGTGGGGAATCCAGTGGTCTGACCGCACACTATCCAAAGCAAAACCGATCTTTGCACGCCTCGAACAGCCAGAAGAAAAAATATCAGAAACGAAAGCCGTTTAAAAGCAAAGAGAAAAACTTTGACGAAGTTTAGATTTTCTCAGTAAGCTTAATCTAGGGGACAACCCTTTTTTATAAAAAACTGACTTTAAAATCTCTCGTTTTAATACATTTCAAGAGGCACAACAAAAATGCTGGATCACTTCGGTAGCGATCCGGTTTTCTCCCCTGAACAGGTACTAGAAAATCGAGGTCGTGTAGCGATCTTTATCGATGGCTCTAATTTATTCTACGCAGCATTACAACTGGGCATCGAGATCGACTACAGCAAACTATTATCCCGACTGACCGGTGGGTCTCGGCTACTGCGTTCGTTTTTTTATACTGGTGTCGATCGTACTAACGAAAAACAGCAAGGATTTTTATTATGGATGCGTCGTAATGGCTATCGCGTCATTGCCAAAGATTTGGTGCAGTTACCAGATGGTTCGAAAAAAGCCAATCTTGATGTGGAAATTGCAGTCGATATGATGGCCCTAGTCGGTTCTTACGACACAGCTATTCTCGTGAGTGGTGATGGTGACCTAGCGTATGCCGTCGATGCAGTCAGCTATCGCGGAGCGCGAGTGGAAGTGGTTAGTTTGCGAGCTATGACTAGCGATAGTTTGATTAATGTGGCGGATCGTTACGTTGATCTAGAGCAAATTCAAACAGACATCCAAAAGCTGCACCGGGGTTACTCGGGCAATAGTGAGACTAAAATCTCGGACGGAGGAATTGGTAATGGTGGTCGTCGTGGCACGCTCGAAATTCCCAGCCATGATTAGCAAAGCTAAGGGGTAAATGTGAGGTGTGAGGCTCTGGATGGATAGAAAAAATACTGTACGGCGGCGATCGCCTCAATCCCTACTGCTGATGCTGCTCCTCAGTGGCAGCTTATTGATGGTGACTAGCTGTCGCAATACCTCATCGCCTCAGCCAGAAAGCAACATTGAGCCAAACCCAGAAAATCGCCTGATCGTTGCCGACGCTGTTCTAGAGCAGTCCGATGCGAACGGTCAGATTCTCTGGAAATTACAAGCCAAAGAAGCAATCTATAGCCAAGACCGCAAAGCCGCTGACGTTACGGGCATTGTGGGAAATCTGTACGCAGATGGCAAAATTATTTTGAGCTTGAAGGCAGACGAGGGTCGCATTATTAACGATGGTGAGCGGGTCATTCTCCGCAAAAATATTATTGTCACTGACGACCGTTATGGGGCGGTTTTGGAGGCGAGCGAAGCGGAATGGCAACCGGCAGAATATCTCCTGACAATCAGCGCAGATTTGAAGGGAAAGTATCCTAATGGCCAATTTTCTGCGACGAAGGGACAGTATTTTATTGATCGTCAAGAATTGGAGCTAGAGGAAGAGGTGAAGGCGATCGCCGTCAAGCCAGCCCTCCAGTTGCAGAGCAAAAAAATTAAGTGGCAATTGGCAGAAGAGATCATCACCGTCGAAGAAGGCTTGGAGTTGCAGGAATACACCGAAGAAAAAATCACAGCTCGTTTACAAGCAGAGCAAGGCAAAATTTTGCTAGCTGAAGAAAAATTGGTGATTAAAGGAAATGTTTTGTTGAATAATCTGCAACCGAATGTCCAGTTTGCGAGCGGAGAAGCGGCTTGGAATCTCGTCACTGACATCATCACTGGCAAAGGGGGAGTGCAAATTACGGACAATAAAGAAAAAATTCAGTTTCGGGGCGATACGGGCATTTTTAATATCAAAACGCAGCAGACTAATTTAGTGGGAGCGGTTCGCGGTGTTGGTAAAAAGCCGCCAGCAAGTTTGAGCGCGACAAAGTTGGATTGGAATATCGAGACGCAAAATTTATTGGCGCAGGGAAATGTAGTTTACGAACGTCAGGATCCACGGCTGACGTTAAAAGGCGATCGCGCAGTAGGCAGATTGCAGCAAAACACATTGGTTGTTTCCGGAACGAAGGGTCAGCAGGTGATCACAGAAGTAATCCCCTAGGAGACGACTCGGCGTGATTCCCCCAGAGCTCTACCGCAATCAACAAACCTACCAACAACTGGCTCAAGTTTTATCGCTAGGACTACGACGACAAATCTGGATCGCAGTCTGCGATAACCGTTATTGGCGCGATCGCCTGATGGATCGTTTAGCAGAACAACATCCCGCAACCACCACAGCGCCGAATGGTTTGATCCCCATCGTCCTTGATGAACAAAATCCTGAATTAAATCCGCTGCTCGCCATTTCTCATTGGTTGAAAGACAACCAACAGCATGTCAATCCCCTTGAACCGAGCACCTTTGCAATTACGGGCATCGAGCATTTAACGCTGCAATCGAGCAGTCAACAGCGACGCTTTTTGAAAAATCTGAAGTTCATCGCCGATGCTTATGTCCCAAAAATGGACTTTAATTTATTGCTGTGGTTGCCGCGCCCGTGGATGAATAGCATCGCTGAGTCTGTGCCGGAATTTTGGCAATGGCGGACTGGTTTGTTTGAGTTTCAGGGTGAGCCGACGCCTGTGCGTTTAGCGGATTTGCCGAAGCCGGAGCAATTTTTTCCGATTCAGGATCAGCAATTTTTCGACCGTTATTTTCGCGCGCTCGATCCACAAAATTTACACTCTGCTGTGGGGGTTGATTCTGAGCAACAGGCTTGGGATTTGTCTCAAAAATATCGTGATCAGATTCACCAAGATCAAACTGATGCGACGACGCTGAGTCTGGCGCTCGAAAGTTATGAGCAATTGCTGGAATATATCGAACCGGGCGATCGCCGTCTGGGAGATCTGTATAACGATATGGGCAATTTCACTTGGTTAACTGCTCGACAATTATCAGAGCCAGACCAAAAGCAACGCCATTTACAACGTTCCGTCGATTATTACCAACAGGCTTTAGCGGCGATCGCCACACCACGTGACGAAGAACTATACGCCATGATTCAGAATAATCTGGGGGCCGTCTACAACGATCTCGCCCATTACCAAAAATCAACAGCTCCCCTCCACCAAGCCGTTGCCGCTTACGAAGCCGCCCTGCAATATCGCTCCCCCGAAACAGATACACTCCGCTATATTTCCACCCAAAATAATCTCGGCACAGTCTATTGGCATCTGGCCCAACAAGAAAATTCGGTCAACCATTTACAAGGCGCGATCAGTTGCTACGAAGCGGCCCTAGCACTCTTGGATCAAGATCAAGAGCCAGACAATTGGGCGATGATGCAAAATAATTTGGGGACAGCCTACCTCAATCTCTCGCAATATCAAGACCCGAAAGCCTGTTTACAAGTTGCCTCCGTTGCCTACCAAGCCGCGTTGCAATATCGCACCCCGGATACAAATCCGCTCGGCTGCGCCTCCACCCATAACAATCTCGGTACAACCTATTGGCAATGTAGTGTCTATTTCACCGAAGATAGCGATCGCTGGCAAGCAACCCTAGAAGCGGCGATCGCCAGCTACGAAGTCACCCTGAGCCTGACCCATCTCCTCACCCAAGACAATCCAAAACTCGTTCTCGACTTTGCCGTCCTAGAAACCCTCAATAACCTCGGCCTCATTCACTACCAACTAGCCACCGAACTCACCTCGACCCTAGCGTCCCCCGACAAAATAGAACATCTACACACCGCGATTAAAGCCCACAGCCTCAGTCTCGGCAAGCAAACAGAAAGCGAGACGACCTATGAAGACACCCTCAGCTATCTGATCGGCGAAGTCCGCGCCATTTACGAACAAGGCGGCATCATTGCCCAAAATCAAGCCATCTCAGAAGTTCCCAGCCATTTCTTGCCCAAAATTCTTGCCCGACTATAAGCAACCCAGAAAAGTCAGTACAATAATGAATCACCATTAAAATTGGCCAAACATCAAAAGCGTCATGAGTAAAGTTGCTGTAGGTTTGTCGGGGGGCGTCGATAGCTCAGTCACGGCAGGAATTCTTCACCGTCAAGGATACGAAGTAGAAGGCGTTACGCTTTGGCTCATGAAGGGTAAAGGTCAATGCTGTTCAGAAGGCATGGTGGATGCTGCCGATATTTGCGAACAACTGGGCATCACACACCATGTCGTCGATAGTCGCGATCTTTTCCAAAAATATATTGTTGACTATTTAGTGACTGGCTACGAATCCGGCGTGACACCACTGCCCTGCTCCCAATGCAATCGTATGGTGAAATTTGGCCCGATGTTGCAGTGGGCAAAAACAGAACTCGGCATCGATAAAATTGCCACAGGCCATTACGCCAAAATTCGGTACGACGAAGCGACTGGACGTTATCAGCTACTACGAGCAGTAGATCGCAATAAAGATCAATCTTATTTTCTCTACGACCTGACGCAGGATATGTTGGCAGGAACACTCTTTCCGCTGGGTGAATATACCAAAGATTACACTCGTGAAATTGCGGAAGAGATGAAGCTTTCTACTGCGAAAAAACCGGAAAGCCAAGATCTTTGCCTCATTGAAGCGCATGGTTCGATGAAAACATTTCTGGATAAATATATTGACCAAAAAGTAGGAGACATTGTCGATCTTGATGGTGCAGTTTTGGGACAGCATACTGGCATTCACCATTACACCATTGGTCAGCGCAAGGGTTTGGGAATTGCTGCACCGGAACCGCTCTATGTGGTGAAGCTGGATAATGTGATGAATCGTGTGATTGTCAGTACTCGCGGTCGCGCCGGCAAAGAAGGATGCACAGTGAACCGGATGAATTGGGCTTCTATCGCGCCAATCACAGCGCCGCTACGGGCTGAAGTGCAAGTTCGTTATCGGAGTAAGGCGGTTCCGGTTAATGTGATTCCGCTTGAGGATGGACGCTTAAAACTGACTTTTGATGAGCCACAATTTGGGATTACGCCGGGTCAAGCGGCTGTACTTTACGACGGCGAAAAAGTCCTCGGCGGCGGCATTATTGAGAATAATCTTTAGGCAAAATCAAGGGGTGACGAGACGTTCTTTTTGGGCTTGTTCGATCGCCTCAAATAGTGCTTGAAAATTACCTTCGCCAAAGCCGACTGCTTGATGTCTTCGCTCAATAAATTCCCAGAAAAAAGTGGGTTCAGAAAATATTGGTTTAGTGAAAATCTGCATCAACATTTCATCTGGCGATCGCACGACATCGATCAAGATTTTTTCGGCTTGAACTTGCGGCCATTCTTTGAGCTTTTGCAGGTAAGGATGACGTTTAAGTAAATTGCTGTAATAGGTTTGGGGGACGTCGAGGAAGGCTAATCCCTGTTGCCGTAGGCGGTGGATTTGTTGTGGCAAGTTTTGCTGTTTTAGGGCAATGTGCTGGATGCCTGCGCCGCGATTGTAGTCGAGGAACTCTTGGATCTGGGAGCGGCGATCGCCCGGTTGATTGATAGGAATTTGGACACCGCTAGGATGCTTTAAAACTTGGGAAGATAAACCAGAGTAATTCGTTTTAATTTGAAAAGCTTGTTTGCGCTTAAATCCAAATGTTTCTACGTACCAATCAGCCGTTTTTGCTAATGATCCTTGCGGTACATTTAGCACCAGATGATCCAGCATTTGATTCGTTTTAGAAATATTATCAGACTGAATTAATGTGTGTTGAAAGCCAACAGGATTTTTGATTATTGCTGATTTTGTTGAGCTTAAATTCACATCAAAAGAATGAAGAGTTTCAACAAAAAAGGCAATATCTGCAACGCTACTAGGATGCTTTTTCAAATATTCTGAGACACTATCATTACTCGTTTCCGGCGCAGAGATCACAATAGTTAGATCATCTGATTTAAGCAGGCGACTATTCTGAGGTAAATGCGGAAATTCTTGTGTTGCGTTTGATGAGTTTAAATTAAATATTTTTTGAAACCACGTTTCCCAATGGGGCAAATTGTCTACGTAAAAATGTACGTAGGCGATCGCCAATTTTTCAGTCTTGTGGTGAGCCATTTAATCTGTTTATTTAACAATAGCGATGCATGGGCGCTGAAATGAACTTTCAGATCGGAAAAAATCAGGCTCAGAAATCAAGGGTTTAGCTGTTAGAACGACGGATAAAGTCTTGGTTTAAGCCGTAGCTATATTTTGCCAAAAAATAACTAATAATACCCAAAGGCAACCAAATAATTGCGAAAATCAGGCGTCTTCTTTGATTATCAACGCGAATATCAGGCTCTGTACCCAGCTCAATGCGCAGGCGATCGCCCGATGGCTCGACGAGTTTACCGTCTTGGACGCTTGCGACAATTACGGCTGCTTGTCCGTCGCGCAACAGATTACGGTCTAGTTCTAAAAAAGCGTTGTCAGCATTTGCCCAGCGTGCTAGGTCTAGCGGAAATTCTTGGTTAGCGTAGGCGATCGCCACCGGTTTACTCACGCGTGACGAAGCCCCTTCGGATTGAACCCTAGGTTTCGCATCAAATGCTGGCTTGACTGAAGGAAATGGAAATCGTGCGAGATCAATAGCTACAGGAATTTGTTGGTCACCATCAACGAGAAAAATAGTTTCAGCAGCTTCTGCCCAAGCGAAAATGACTTCTTTCACAGTGACATCGTCTCGCACAGCTTCGTCTCGCGCGGTTAAGGTAATCTCACCACGGATCACTTTTAATGTCGGCTCGTCGGGCATGGTCGGTGGATTTTTTGCCACTAAAACGCCGGACAATTTCGCTAGGTCTAAATCCTTTGTACTGGCGATCGCCTCAGCGACGGAAACACTCGGCAATTCTGCTAATTCTTCAGCAGTCTTTGCGCCGTTCCCAGTTACTGCAAAAAATACGGAAATAACGGCTAGAAAACCTGTGGCGATCGCCCCAAAAACGATCAATCGAAACCGCTGATATTCTGCGTGACCAACATGGCGAGGTCGGTCAGTCCACCAATTATATTTAATCTTTTTCGGGTGTTGTCGTGCCATAAAAATAACGAGTAAGGCATCAGAGCAAGCGGGTAACG
Source organism: Limnothrix sp. (assembly GCA_049644465.1). Classification (GTDB taxonomy): domain Bacteria; phylum Cyanobacteriota; class Cyanobacteriia; order Cyanobacteriales; family MRBY01; genus MRBY01. Next base: position 7,909 of record JBARRZ010000076.1, on the reverse strand, counting down.
AGGTGCTGAAACGGGATCAGCAAGAATTGAAATGGTGACACGGAGAGAGGGAGAGCTGGTGACGGGGAGATTTCATTTTTGAGCAGAAATTTTGATTAAAAAAATATTAACTTCACTTTTTCCCTCGGTCTCCGAACCCCCTTTCTTTAATGATCTAAAAACTGATTTTCAAAGCATTCACCGGCACATCATCCCAAGATTCCACTGTGCGAATTTTCGCTTCCCAGCCAGCCGTCGTTTGGTCTGCCGCCAATTCAGTTTGCCATCTCGTATGACAATCTTTGGCGACCTGCTCATTACAACAAGCGATGCAGGCTTGCAGGAGGCCAGTCGGATCAAATTGTTCGTTTACCCAAATGGTCATAGAGTCTACTTCCCAGAAGATTGCATGGGTATTTTAGCAAGATCTTTTCATGGCTTGATCAACTTGATGATGGAGTGTTGCGAGATCCGAAGAATTATCAAGGACAATGTCTGCTAACTGAATTTTTTCGCGGAGAGGCATCTGGCTACGAATTCGATTTTGAGCTTGTTCTTCGCTTAGATTATTGCGTTCTTGTAATCGTTGCAATTGTTGAGCAGGCGTGCAACTTACCACCCAAATTTCATCGACAAAATCGGTGAGCTTTGCCTCGAATAATAGAGGAATGACGCAGAGGACTAATTGATCGGGGCGATCGCCTAATTCTTCCGTAAACCGTTGCCGGACAAAAGGATGAATTTGTGACTCTAGCCAAGCCTTTTCCTGAGCATCCCGAAAAATAATTTGCCCTAAAGCTTGCCGCTGTAAAGTGCCGTCTTCTGCCCGAACCATCTCACCGTATCGCTGGATAATCCGTTGTAAAATTGGCGAGTCTGCCGCCACAGCTTCTCGCGAGTAGATGTCTGCATCCAAAACTGGACAATGATATTGTGCTGCCAAATAATCTGAGACCGTACTTTTTCCTGTCGCAATGCCGCCTGTTAAACCAATGCGTTTTCCTGTTTTCAAACAATTTCCCAACGTTCACATCAGTTTTAGCAAAGTAAATTATTCAGCTAGTAAAGCTTGAATTGCGACACCGAGCGCATCAATTTCAGCGTGACTCGTGAAGTAGTGGGTGCAAGCACGAATGCAGTCGGGGTAGGTGAGCGTGCGCAGGCAAAAACCGCGTTCTTCAAGGGTTGTGACAATCGCTTTGTGAGATTTTTCGGCATCCACGGTGAAAGAAATTAAGCCTGAGACTGGCGGTGTATTTTTCAGGCAGGCGATCGCCGGAATATCGTTCAACACTTGCCAGCAATAAGCGCTCATTTCACAGATTTTGGCATAGCGCTCGCTGCTGTCGCCCCAGCTTTGATGCAATTTAATCGCTTCGGTCAAACCCGCATACAAAGGATAAGCCGAGGTCGCGACTTCATATTGGCTGGCATCTGCTGCTAAACCGACAGAGGTGGGAGAATCCCATTTTTTGACGCCGCGCCAACCGATAAAGGTGGGTTTGAGATTGGCGATCGCCGCTGGAGAGACATACAAACCACCGACACCTGCGGGGCCGCAACACCATTTGTGACCTGTAAACGCGTAATAGTCCACGCCGATCTCAGTCAAATTTAAGTCCAAACAACCCACAGATTGCGCTGCATCGACCATCACCTGAACGTCCTGTGCGTGGCAGATCTGGCAAATTTCTTTGAGGGGTAAAACTTGTCCCGTATTCCAAATGAGGTGACTGACGACAACAACACGGGTTTTTGGGGTGAGATGTTCGGCGATAACTGTGGTGGGATCACCTGCGTTTAGCGTGTCAAAAATGGGGCAGATATTAATTTTGATCCCAAATCGAGCGGCTAATTCTTGCAAAATGCCAATAATACCGGGATGTTCTGCGTCACCAACTAATACTTCATCGCCTGCTTGCCAATCGATACCCCACAGCGCAATATTGCAGCCTGCCGTCACGTTTTCAGTCAGGGCTAAATTGTCGGTAGCAATCTTTAATTCTGTGGCGATCGCCGCCTTTGCCGCAGCTGTGACAGCCTGAGCCCATTGATTCGCAGCAATAGAAAATGGCCCCTGAATTTGGACTTTGTCGTAACTAGAAATAATTGCGTTCAGCGCTGGGCGGGAGAGTGGCCCCTGTCCACCAAAATTGAAGTAGTTTTTTTCGGCTAAGGCCGGGAATTTTTGACGGTGTTGCTGGAGATCAGCCATGGATAAAAAAGTTGAAGTGGGTGCAGTAAATTGAGATGTTGTGCCTAAGTGCTTTGCTGATCAGCGGCAAGATATGGGACAAATTGCTTTGATTCAGGTTCATATTGCCAAGCAATGCTATTGGGGTCTTTTTCTTGGCTCCATGCGGTAAAACCCTCTTCTTCACGCCGTTTACGGAGAGTGCTGGGATGGACGTTCAGACGTTTAGCCAGATCCGCTTGAATTAAAGAGGTTAGTTCGAGGACGGCATGAAGATCGACGAGGGAAGAAATATCGCTCAAATTTTGTGGATTACCTGTTTCTAATTCGATCAGCTGAGCAATGTCATTGGGGGAAGCGGAGGGTTCGTTTGGTTCGTAAAAATCGGCTTCTAGCTCAAAGTCTGGGTCGCTATCGTCGAACATATTGCCCAGCGCGCCCACGGTCAAAAAGTAATAGATAATGCCGCGATTTTCGTAGGCGATCGCCTGAGCCCCATATTCTTGAGCTTTGCGGTTGAGAAACCACCGGGCCGAACGACCGGGTAAACCTGTTTGGAGAGCGAGGTCAGCGACGGTAATTTTGCCTTGATGGGTTTCGATCAGGCGGCGAAAGTCGGGATTAATTGCGACTGATAGTTGTTGCCATTGGTACTCTTGCCAGAGTCGCCAGCCCACTGAAAAGGCGATCGCCAGCACAATAAGCGGCCAAGCAGTAATCAACAGCGATACCACTAGGGCGAAGGGCAAAATTAGAATTAAAAGACCTTTTCCGTCGTTATCCATCAGTTACCGAAGTAGGGCAATGTACGTAGACAAGTTTATGGGGTTAGTTTATGCCGAATTGTTCAATTCCGATAGATTGAGGCGATTAAACATGGTTTTTCTGGCCTGAACTGCCAATTGATCATCAATAGGCGCAAAAATAATTTCTGCTTGATACTTCCGTTCAAGCGCTTTTTCGATTAGCCAATCGGCAATAAATGGATTTTTGGGGAGTAATGGCCCGTGGGCATAGGTGGCGATCGCCTGTTTATAGAAAGCCCCTTCCCAGCCATCCTCACCATTATTGCCATAGCCCGTCAAAACTTTTCCCAACGGTTGCACATCTCCCAAATAGGTTCTGCCACCATGGTTTTCAAAACCGAGAGCTACAGCTTTTTGCCCCAACTTTTTCGCCAAATTCTCCGCCAACGGATTCGCCGTAATCTCAAACGCTACATTACCGATGCACCGCTGCGCCTCAAAACCCGGATGCTTACTCACCAAATCCAAAATACCCAAGCCCTCAATCCGCTGACCCACCGCAGGCTCATAATATTTCCCCAACAATTGCGGCGATCCACAGGTGAAAACCCCCGGCACATTGTCTTCAATCAAAGCCTTAAATTTATCTGCCTTCGCCCCTTGTAGATCCCGCATCACGATTTCCTGCTGACGATCCTGCGCCCCACCACCGACGATTAGATCCACCTCCGACCACGTTTCGAGCGCCGCATCTTGATCTAGCTTAATAATTTCGACGGTAATATCACGCCATTGCGTCCGTTTTTCGAGACAAATCACATTGCCGCGATCGCCATAGGTTCCCATCAGAGTCGGGTAAAGCCAGCCAAGCTTAAGGTGCATAAAAGTCCGGTAAAATCGTGCAAATGATTTTAACCGCTAACTCCGAAAAAGACGAGTGTACATCGTTTCATGGTTCATGCTCGCCAAACTCAAACCCCACGAACAAGCATACAAATGCTCTTCTTTTTGCTGCATCAATTCTTCTGCAACCCGCTCAATCACCGGGTGCAAATCGTAAATAATCTGCTGCCCAGCCGTCTGACCCAGCGGAATCAATTTCACGCCAGCCCCCACCAAGTTACTTACCCAACTATGCAGATATCCCAAGACAGCTTGTTTTGGCTCAATTTCCCACAGTGCCACCGCAATTCCAAAGGCGATCGCATAATGACAGTCTGCGCCCAAAACTTGCCGACATTCTTTAACTTGTCCAGATTTCTCTTGGTCTAAATCTTTTAGTAATTTCAACAAACTATTTCCCATCTGAATACTCTGCTGACGTAGCTCTCTACTTTCCCGAATTCCGGCCAAGAAACTATTCCAGTATTTAATTTCTAGAAGAGATTTTGATCTCACATAGTTCTGTACTTTTAACAATGGCAGCACATCAAGTCGAATCGAACCATATTGCAAGTCACTACAGAGAAAAGATAATAAAGATTCTTTTGACTGAATCTGAGAAGCATCAATTACAAATTCGAGACATTCAGAATAGTTAAAACTACCCAAAGGAAAGCTAGAATTACTCAATTGAAGAAGATTTAACATAAATAAACCTCGATTTTAATAGACCCTAAAAATCAACCTACTAAAATCATTCTTTTATCGCAACTAGCTTCATACAAATTTCTTCAAATACATTGTTGTACTTAGTTGAAGCCTCAAAAACTTCTTGGTTTGTGACCTCTTGATTCGTCAATTTTGCGTTCCAATCAAAGCTCGGTACATATGTTGTCTGCTGGACTTCAAAATCAACATCGAGATAAAGACCTAACGTCGTGTTTGCAGCTCCTTCAGCCTTCCATATATCATTACTTTTTTTTGAAAACATATTCAGCCCTTCAGGAGTAATGATTCTAACGTGAGTAGGATCAGTAATGAAATTATCATGACGAGGGTGAGGTACACGAACATCAATAACAGCATTGTGTTTACAAACCCGATAAAGTTCCTGAATTATCTTTAAATAAACCTGTGTTTCTTGACCTAAATGTTCCAGAACATGGTGCATTATAATCTCACCAACACTATTATCTTCCCATGGCCAAGGAAAAGTTTCTAAATCGAAAACAAGGTCTGGATCTCCAAATTTGTCAACGTTGATGTATCCATCAAGAATTTTATAACCACAGCCCAAATGCAATTTCAAAGATTTATCCATATTGATAATTAAATGTTTCTGAGAAGATTGGGGATTGTAAACTATTTCTGATAAATTCAACTTTACCTCATCAACAACATTTTTCCAGTCATTCTCGTGAGTTTGCCGAAACAAGCGCATAGTGGAATACCAAGGCGTATCTTCTCTATAAAGCTGCCAACGCCAATCCGGTATTTGAGGTAGCAAAACCCATGTTGTTTTGCCCATTGCTCCAGCTAAGTGGGCGACGGCTGTGTCAACAGATATGACTAGATCAAGTTGCTCAATAATGTTTGCTGTATCGTAAAAATCGTCAATTGAAGGGTTCATATCATAGATATTCTTATGCGAAACCCACGGCAATATCTGAAATGCATCTTCACCAACTTGCAAGCCGAACAGTGTGATTAAGTGAGCATCCAATAAATCTTGAAAAACATTGATAAATAGTTCTAAGTTTATTGATTTGTTTGCATACATACCTTGATTTGCGATGCCACTAGCCCAAATAATTCCAACTTTCATTCCTTTGCATTTAGGTAATACTGGCGAAAGATTCTGATTGTCAATCTTGATGTATGGGATCTTGTTGGGAATACTTTGCTCTTGAGTTCCTAGAATATAAGGTAAACTCATTAGCGAAGCATGGTTTTCAACTTGGGTTAGATCTACTTCTGTATTCTCAACAACTTCAATGTTTTCAGTGAGGCATTCTTGAAATAAGCGAATTAGAGGTTTAACTGTAACTAGTTTAATGTTTATATCTTGAGTCTTGAGTAGATTTGCATAACGAACAAATTGTATGGAATCGCCTAATCCTTGTTCACTCCATAAATATAGTTGATTATTGTTAAGGATAGAGATGCCATCCCACATTCGATTTGATAAATTAGGTGAAATAACTTGCTGAGTGTGAAATCTCCATTCATATTCTTTCCATCCTTCTTTTAATTTGCCGGTGACTAGCAAGACTAAGCTTAAGTTAACGTGGGCTTCTGCGTAGTCTGGCTTTAGTCTAATAGCCCTTTTGTAAGCAAGAATGGCCTTATCTAACTGTCGCAAATCTAGAAGCGCACTACCAAGATTGTATTGTGCACCTGTATTGTTGGGATCTATTTCTAAAACTTTTTGGTAGGCGATCGCCGCTTTTTTATGTTCTTTATTTAACTGATATACACTACCAAGATTTTCTTGATAGTGTATATCATCTTTTTTGTATTCTAAAGCCTTCTGAAAATATTTAATTGCTTGGGGATAATCTTTTAAATCTTGATAGATATTACCAATATGATTATAAGCATCTGGTTCTTCTGGCCGTAAATCAATAATTTTCTGAAATATTAATAGTGCTTCATTATATTTTTCTTGTTTGTATAATACATGCCCTAAATTATTGATCGCCCCAGTATTCTGGGGCTCAATTTTAATTGCTTTTTGATAGGCAATTTCTGCTTCGCTGTATGCTTCTTGAGCAAGTAGAGCATTCCCTAAATTAAATTGTAAACCAGTCTCATGGGGAGCAATCTCCACAGCCTTTTTAAATTTTTCAACTGCTAATCCTGTTTGTTCACACTCTTGGTATAAATTACCTAATGTATTTAATAATTCGATGTTTTCAGGTTGAATTTGCAGCGCTTGTTCGTTGGTGGCGATCGCCTCATCTATTTTTCCTTGTCTTTGAAATTCACGACCTAAATTAAGGTAATAGAATATATCTAATATCACTTCTGAATCCGTAGTCAAAGACGCATCAATAGCTGAAATCTCACGGGTCTCAAAATCAAGTAAAGAAAACAGTTCAGCCTGTATTAATTGAAATACGCTATGCCAATCATCCAACTGCGCTTGCCTAAATAGGCACATACTTGGATACCAATGGGTCTTTTCTCCGATTAACTGCCAACGCCAATCAGGAACAAAAGGCAACATGACCCAAACTTTTTTGCCCATTGCTCCGGCTAAATGAGCAACGGCAGTATCAACTGTGATCACAAGATCTAACTGTTCAAGAATACAAGCAGTGTCATAAAAATCTGTGAGTAAGGATTTAAGATCAAAGATATTGTTATATTTTTCAATATAAGGTTGGATTTGAGCAGTGTCATCACCGACTTGAAGACTATAAAAGGTTACAATTTCAGAATTAAACAATTTTTCTAGATTACTAAAAAAAGATTCTAAATCAATCGATTTACTCTTATGTAAGCTGAGATTAACTTTCCCCCCAGCCCAGACTAATCCAATCTTCAATGATGATTTTGGTGCAGACAACTTTAAGCTACTTGGAATGTCTGATTGTAGCTTTAAGTAAGGAACTTCTACGATGGTATTTGTCTGATCTTCTTCAAAAATTTGGGGCAAATTCATGATGGAAGTATGGTATTTGTATCTACCTAAATTTGATATTTCCTGATTTAAAAACTTGATAGGAATATCTAAACATTCTTCTAAAAGCTTTATTAAAGGAGAATACGTTGCTACAACAACTTTTATTCCATTCTGATGCAGTAATTCAGCATATCGGATGAATTGGATCATATCACCGTATCCTTGCTCACTCCATAACAAAATAGTTTGATTTTTTCTAAGCTCTGGCTCGCCCAACCATAGTGGTTTTGAAATAGTTTGAGGCACTACTACAGCGTTAGTTTGGAGCCTCCATAAATTTTCTGCCCAACCTTGCTTGAAATCTCCTTTAAGTAATAAACACATCCCAAGGCTTGAATGCAAATCGGGATCATTTGGTTGCAGTTCAATCGCAGCTTTGAAAGTTGCTAAAGCTTTGTCAAGTTGACCTAAATTTTGTAG
>JBARRZ010000075.1:0-19452 GCA_049644465.1 Limnothrix sp. | reverse complement strand
AGTGACCGAGGCTGTCAGCAGGGCTGGATACAGCAACAGTCAAAAAGTTACAACCTTCAAGGTAGGAGGACGCTAGTCCGTGGGTATACCAAGAAGTGACGAAAGTTGTACCAGTCAACCAACCACCAAGCGCCATAAAGGCACAGGGGAAAAGAAGGATACCGGACCAACCAACGAAGACAAATCGATCTCGCTTTAGCCAATCGTCGAGGACGTCAAACCATCCTCGCTCTTGGGATACGCGTCCGACTGCAATAGTCATATAAGTGGAGTCTCCAAACTAGTAAGCTAGTGAACGAAAAAATGAGTATGATTTCGGGCACAAAATTTCATCACTGTTTAGTTGCGGCGCAAGGAAAAAATAATAATGCACTCGCAATTGTGAGAAAAATTTACCTTTCTTAATGATCTATTCTAGGGCAAATATCTCATTTCCGCCAGTTTGACGAGGCTTCTGATCACCAATTCAAGGGGAAATTAAAGTTTTTTTTAGTATTGCATCAATCAAAACTAGGAGAGAAAGCAAAGCTTGGTTGATGCGAGTTGAGGTTATTTTATTAACTAAATTAACGCGGCTGTTTCGATGAAGTAATTTATTGAGTCGGCGAGTTCGCAAAAAAAAGATGCCCGGAGACATCTTGAAAATCAATTAGAAATAAAGAAAGATCATTTACTGTTCTGCAGCAACAGTGGGCGGCATTTTGATATTTTTTGCAAGACCAAGCATTTTTAAAAATTTAATAGTCATCCATGTCATGTCAATTTCCCACCAGCTCAAACCGTGGCGTGCGGAGTATTGATAAGCATGATGATTGTTGTGCCAGCCTTCTCCGTAGGTTACGAGAGCGACCCACCAGCAATTGCGAGACTTGTCGCTGGATTCATGGCTTCTGTAGCCAAATTTGTGAGTTGCGCTGTTAACAAACCATGTGCAGTTAAACACAACAGCTAGGCGTAGGAAGACGCCCCAGATCACAAAAGGCCAGCCGCCGAATGCGAACAGGACAAGTCCGAGTATGACTTGAATTGGCACCATGTAATTCTGACAAAAATTGTAAAATGGATCGTCTTTGATGTCTTTGATATAGCGGTCAATGTCTTTACGGGCAGGGATTTCGAAGAGCATCCAGCCGACGTGACTCCACCAAAATCCTTTATTTGAGTCGTGGGGATCTGGGGTAGTGTCGGAATGTTTGTGATGAATTCTGTGTAAACCAATCCAGTCTAGAGGGCCGCCTTGACAAGCAAGGGTTCCGCAAAAAACAAGAAGGTATTCTAGCCATTTGGGGGCTTCAAAGCTACGGTGCGAGACGAGACGATGGAAACCTAGGGTTATGCCAATGCCTCCGGTAATCCAGTGAAGCAGGAGAAAAACGCCTACTGCTCCCCAGCTAAAGTTTCCGGGTAGGAAAGCGAGTAGAGCAACGATGTGAATGAGACTGAAGTAAATAACAGTCGTCCAATCGAGAGCAAGTTTTTTTGAAGTGGCAACAGTCATGAAATATCCTTTCTGGAGATTGTACTGTGGGACATATGGTAATTAGAGGGTGAGCCCTTTTTCCGTTGTCCTACATGATAGACACGAGCACAAATCGGCAAAGGGAAAACACGTTGGTTTTAGTAAGTTCATATCTATAACATATCTACAAATATGAGTATCTTCCCAAAAGTGGCCAAAAGTCTCTACGAAGTCCGAGATTTAGGAATGAAATCAAGCTTCGATTTTTTTCGTCTTTGCTTTGTTTGTGCAAGTAACGTTGTTCCATCAAAATGTGATTCATCTTATCATTTATTTACGAACTTTATCAAAACCCTCTAATTTTTCGGGTATCTCGGCGATCGCCCTAGGCTCTATTTTGACGGCGTTTTACTTGTATGATGGGCAAGTTTCTGTCGCACTGAGCTTTTCCTAATGACTGCTGCTGAGATCATTCGTGAGGCGATCGCCGCTCTTAATCTTACATTCTTAGAAATTGATCGGCAGACTCAACAAAATCTTAAAAAAGTGTTACTTGCATTTCAAAATCATAAAGTTGGGGTGCACCATTTTAGTAGTGTGAGCGGTTATGGTCATGGCGATCTTGGCCGAGAAACGTTAGACAAAATTTATGCTGAGGTGATGGGGGCTGAGGCGGCGATTGTCCGGGTGCAGCTAGTGTCTGGGACTCATGCGATCGCCTGCGCGCTGTACGGTGTGTTGCGACCGGGAGATGAACTTTTGGCGATCGCCGGTGCGCCCTACGACACCCTCGAAGAAGTGATTGGCTTACGAGAAAAAGGACAAGGCTCACTGGCGGAGTTGGGGATTAGCTATCGGCAATTGGCTTTAACAGCGAGTGGCGAAATCGATTGGGAAGCCCTCAAAACAGCGATTCAGCCCCAGACGAGAATGATTTTGATTCAGCGTTCCTGTGGCTACGCTTGGCGAAAAAGTCTATCCACAGCGGAAATTCAACGCATTGTCGAAATTGTTAAGGCGCAAAACCCGAATACAGTTTGCTTTGTGGATAATTGCTACGGTGAATTCATTGAAACCCAAGAACCGACAGCCATTGGCGCAGATTTGATAGCAGGTTCGTTGATCAAAAATCCGGGTGGCACAATCGTTACCGGGGGCGGCTATCTGGCGGGGAAAGCGGAGTTTGTTGAACAAGCTGCTTGTCGGTTGACTGCGCCGGGAATTGGCAGTCACGGCGGGGCAACCTACGACCAAAATCGTTTGCTCTATCAGGGCTTATTTCTTGCGCCGCAAATGGTTTCAGAGGCAATTAAATGTACTTATTTGGTCGCAACAGTTTTTGAAAAGCTAAGCTATGAGGTCAATCCGCCGGCTTCAGCAAAGCGTCAAGACGTTATTCAGGCAATTAAGCTTGGCACTCCAGAAAAATTACTGGCTTTTTGTCGGGCTTGGCAAAAGTTTTCGCCAGTGGGTTCTTATTTGGAACCTGTACCTGCACCGATGCCGGGCTATGCGAGTGATCTGGTGATGGCGGGTGGCACGTTTATTGATGGCAGTACTTCTGAGCTGTCGGCGGATGGCCCTTTACGGGAGCCTTACATCGTTTTTTGTCAGGGCGGGACGCATTGGACGCATGGGGCGATCGCCCTCGAAGCAGTCTTAGAAGAATTTGAGCAACTTTAAGGGGTGCGGTTCGCGACGGATTGCACCAGACCGATGGCGATAAAATTTGTCAGCAGTGATGATCGTCCGTAACTCAGCCACGGCAACGGAATGCCTGTGATCGGCGCAACGCCGACAGTCATGCCGACATTCACAAGTACTTGAAATAGCACCATTGATAACACGCCGACAGCGATTAGAGAGCCAAAGTTGTCTTCTGTTTTACAGGCGATGCGAATTAGTCTGAGGCACAAAATCCAAAACAAAATCACGACGGCGATCGCCCCGACAAAACCCAGTTCCTCGCCAATGACCGAGAAGATAAAATCCGTATGCTGTTCTGGCACATAATTGAGCTGCGTTTGAGTGCCTTCATAGAGACCATTCCCCCACAACTTGCCAGAACCGATGGCGATCCGAGATTGAATCAAGTGATAGCCACCGCCCAGAGCGTCTTTTTCTGGATCAAGAAATAACGTCAAACGATCTTTTTGGTAGGGCTTGAGTAGGCCCCACAACAGCCCTGCGCCAGCCCCCGCCATCGCGTTACCGGCCATCGCCCCAACCGTGCCCAACCATCGCCACGGCAGCGTCAACCAAGCGATTAAGCCCATCAAGAAAAACCAGATTAGCCAAGCAGGAAAAAAGACGTTAAACAAAATGGACGACACAATCGGCGAGATCATCAACACAATCCAGCCTAAATTCGCGTTTGCCCAGTAGAGCATACCAATAGTGATTGCGCCAAAAACCAGTGATGTACCTAAGTCTGGCTGCAACAAAATCAGAAACCAAGGCACCGCAGCAACCATCAACGTCCGCACAATTGCCGGAATAGTATCGGCTGTGTCTTGGTGGAGCAGGGCGGCAAGGGTCAAAATGAGGCTCACTTTCGCAAATTCGGATGGCTGAACGTTAAATCCGGCGACACCGATCCAACTCTGAGCACCGTTGGCGGTGACACCAATAATCATCACAGCGACGAGAGAGAGCAGACTCAAACCGTAAATAATCCAATGTCCGAAAACGAGGGTCTGGTAGCGGGCGCGGGCGATCGCCAAACAGATAATTAAGCCAACAGTTCCCGTAACCCAGTGCTGCCACCAATCAGTCGAACCGACATTGAGTTGGGCACTACGAATAGCAATACCTGCAACGGCTGTTAAAGCCACGGCCACCGTCATCAACCACCAATCAATGCCAGCCCATGGACTAATGAGATTGACAATCGGGTTAACAAAAAAGCTTTTGAAAAAACTACGGCGAGGCGATCGACGAAACATAGTTTATACAAGAAAAATCTCTCCTATCTTGCCACAAGCGCTTTACCACTCGTCTGAATCTTCCGTCCAGAAAAGTTAGATAACGAAAAAAACAAGTGAATGATATTCAATTTTGGCGGTGGTCTAGGGCGATCGCCTCAGAAATATGACTCAGGTTATGCGCTTCTAATTTAGCCAGTAAACCCTTGAGAATATTCGGGATAATCCATGGCCCCTCATAAATCCAGCCTGTATAAAGCTGTAGCAAACTAGCCCCTGCCGTCAATTTTTCCCAAGCATGGTCAGCAGTGAAAATACCGCCCACGCCAATAATTGGCAAAGCACCTTGGGTTTGCTCATAAATAAAATGAATAACATCAGTGGAACGTTGTCGCACCGGAGCACCGCTGATACCGCCAGCTTCATCCGTAATTGGCTTGCCTGTTTTTTGCAAGATTTTTGTTTTTAAGCCCGTACGTTTGGTCGTGGTATTAGTCGCCACAATGCCTGATAGTTGATATTCTTGAGCGATTTTGACAATATCGGCGATCGCCTCCCACTCTAGATCCGGCGAAATTTTAATCAGAATCGGTTTGTTATTTTTATTCGCACTTTTTAGCGCATCAAGAATCGGTTGGATTTGCTCGCCCCCTTGCAGCGATCGCAGCCCCGGCGTATTCGGCGAACTCACATTCACCACAAAATAATCCGCTACCGCTTCTAGGTACTCAAAACTGCCTCGATAATCCGCCGCCGCCTGATCGAGTGCCGTAACTTTGGACTTACAAAGATTGATGCCGATTGGAATTGTCCGTGGTGCAATCTGCCAGCTTTCCGCCAAAGTTTTAGCCATCACCGCCGCACCCAAATTATTCGCCCCCAAACGGTTCAGCGCAGCCCGATCTTTAGGCAATCGAAATAAGCGTGGCATCGGATTACCCGGTTGAGCATGAAGCGTCACAGCGCCCATTTCCGCAAACCCAAACCCAAAGCGAGACCACATCCCCGCCGCCATCGCATCTTTATCACAACCAGCCGACAAACCAACTGGATTCGGAAAATCAAAGCCCCACATCGTTTGCTGGAGACGTGGATCTATAACGCAAAAATCTTGCACCATTTGTTGCATCGCAAAGCGGCTTACTGCTGTATCAGCCGACCTTTCCAACCAGTGCAGTGAATTAATGAGTTGGCGATGTCCTTGCTCTGGATTACTCTTAAATGCTGCTAAAACAAGCGGATAACTAGGTTTTGCAAAATTGAGGAGAGCCATGGAAATACATTGATAATCTTTGCTCCAGTGTAGCGAGCTTTGGCCTTCGGTCCTTGAGCTTTTCGTGAATAGGCAAAGGCTGTTTTAAAAATCTTCTGATTTTTGTGCTTCTGCTTTCTTCTTACGCAGCGATCGCCACCGTGCCGTAAGGGACAAACTTAAAAAATAAGCACCCAGTCCCATCGTCAACCCGACTATCGCACAGCCCAGAAACAGCGTCCCAACTACATTTACGCTGGCCAAACCCATTTCCGACCAAGACTCTAATCTCACTTCTTGGAAAGTGACAGGCTTCTGGAGCGCGATTTGCCCCACCCGAAAATTGAAATAATAAATTGGCACGTAGGTTAATGGATTACTAATCCAAGTGCCCGCCGCCGCTGTAAATTTGTTGCCTTGAAAAATTGTGCCGAGCAACAACCCCATTAAGGTTTGTAGTCCAAACAATGGAAAACAGCCCGCAAACACACCACAAGCCCACCCTCTGGCGATCGCCTCAGGTGTTCCCTCTTGGCGCAAAATTTTTAGATACCAATATTTGGTACGTCGCAACCACGGATGTTCAATACGTTTTTGGGGCAATGTTTTGTCTGCTGCCATACAAACTCAATAAAAAAATGAGGGACTATCTCGTTCCCCCACCTGATCACACTTCAAATTAATCTAAGAATCTTTGCCAAACTGGCGGTCATAAACCTGCTCTTCTTTATCCGATTCTAACTTCACATCAGAACGCGGATAAGCCACACACAGTAATGCATAGCCATCTTTTTGCAAATCTGGGGAAAGGCCAATGCCCTCTTCTCTACTGACAGTTCCTTCCGTAATCAGTGCTGCGCAAGTCGTACAGACACCCGCACCGCAGGACGTCGGCAGATCAATTTGTTGCTCGTGGGCTGCCTCTAAAATTGTTTCGTCTTCAGAGACTTCAATGTTGTAAGTCTCGCCCCGGTGGCTAATTTCGACTTGATAGGTGGTGGTCATAAAAGGAGAAGGACTGGGTATCAGAGAATATTTTATGTTTTCTTTAGGTGAATAGTCTACTGGACGACGAGCACATTAAGAAATGTCGCTAAATCTAAACCTTGGTTACGTAAAATCCACTACATAAAAGCTCCAGTGCTACCTTGAGGGTCACTTATTTCTTGTACCTTTTCTTCAAAGGGTCTTAATGCTATGTACAACGGCAATACAGAAAAAGATTATTTACAAGCTGGTTTGGTCGCGGGTTTGGGTGCGGGTGTCGCAACTTCCTTCGCAGTGGTGCAAGGCCAAAATCCATTGATTGCTTTGACGATTACACTCATGGCAGCCACGTTTGCGATGATTTGCCACAAATACGATATTCTCTAGGTTTTGCCTAAACGGACTTTCTTAACTTATGAACTGAGGTTATGTGGGCGATCGCCTTTACTGTAATTGCAGCTCCAGATATATCGAGCATTTACAGTGTGAAAAGTTTTAGGCGATCGCCATAGTTCAGTTAATAAAAAATTGCTTTGACTACTTGATCAGATAGCTGCGCACTACGAATTTTGAACGTGCTCAGATTGGCAAATAGAAATTTTCCAAGCCTGCTGCCTCATTAGACGAAATATAAGGGTATGTCAGCGACAGCCCACCGCAACCTCGTTTCCAAATCTACGGTTGCAAAAATATCTTGGCTAGATTTCAGCAACCATGACTTATCGTCATGCCAACGTGGAGCATGAGACCTTTTTGGGATCTTCCGTAATTATTTCATTACTTCCAACACCAATTAAAGCGCCTCGATCCAGTGACTAAACTATAAAAACGCTCCTATTTGTATCCTAGCTTTGACTCAGGATGCCAAAGTTTCAATAGAAAATCCAACTAGTTCACCGCAAAGCGCTAAGGGTTGCTACCGCAGTAATAGTTGATAAAATTCAAAATTATTTGACTTGATCAAAGACTTACGCCAGATGTGTGGACGACTTACCATTTGGCGTAGTCCTTAGTAAACAAATGTCACCAAAATTCAAATTATTCCGGCAAAGCAAAAAAAAGCCGAGTAAAATATTCTGTATTAAAGAATACGTTTTAGACTTTTTGTTTTGGATGTTGGATCATGCTCAAAGAACGCCTAACCCCCTGCACAACTCTGCTCTATCACTGGATCCAAGGACATAATAATTCTGAAGATACGGCTCTAAACTTAAATCATTTTCAAGTATGGACAGGAGAATTTTTTGAAGAACCTGTTACGCCAAAAGAGGTCGATCGGGCCTTTGTCCGATTAATGCAACTCCAGCTCATTCGCCTAGAAGGTGGTCGGGTTAAGGTTTTAAAGGCTGATGAGCAGCGTTCTGTTCGGTTGTTGCCGTTGCCTGAGAAACTATGGAAAATCTGGAAGTTGGAGCATCGTCTTGCTCTTGGAGGGGTGGCGATCGCCTCTTTTGTCTTTGTGATTGCTTCAGGATTTGCTTTTGTGAATCACCAGCATAGTCAATCATCGAATCAAGAAGCTTCTTCTTTGATCAAGATTGAGACTCCGCGAGATCTTTAACAGTGAACAGAGCTTATCAAAGCAATCTATAAATTCAAGAAAACTATAAGTTATTTCCAAAAAATCAAACTGTTTAATTCGAGCGCGGAATACTCAGCATTCTCGCCGCAACAATACCACCTAACAATCCGAAAAGATGGCCTTCCCAAGATACACCGGGAGTTGTTGGTAACACTCCCCAAAGTACGCCACCATAGAAAAAGAAAACTATTAGCGATAGTGCAATTGAAGGAATATCGCGTTGAAAATAGCCACGGAACAATAAGAATCCTAGATAACCGAAAATCAGGATGCTTGCGCCAATATGAACTGAATTTGGGGCGGCAAATAACCAGACCCCTAAACCACCAACTAGGCTAGTAATAAAAGTAACGCTAAAAAAATCTTTGGTTTTGTTAAACATTACTAGAAAACCTAAGATCGTAAAAGGAAAAGAATTTGCGATCAAGTGTTGAAAATCGCCGTGAAGAAACGGCGCGAGCACAACACCTCTTAGTCCTATTGGTTCTCTGGGAATAATGCCAAAAATATCTAGACCACCTCGCCACAGATTTTGGAAAACAAACTGGTCACTAATTTCTAAGATCCAAAAAGTTAGGAGACAGCCGCTTAAGATGAGAATTTTTTGATTGAATTCCTTGGCTATTTTTTCGGATTTTTTGTCACGATTGTTGACCATGGCGGGTGAGAAGAAGTGAATTGATGTTTCTACGGTAACAAGTTTTTTGTCAGACTGCTTTAGTTGCTAAAAAAAGCGTAATCGTTGCAATAACTCCATCACAACAGTATTAGGTAAAGTGAGTCGTTGCTGGAGATCTGCAAAATCTTTGTAAGGGCCATTTTTTCTCTCTCTGATGATTCGGGTGGCTAAGTCTGCGGCCATAGGTAACTGAATGAGTTCTTGTTGCGTTGCTGTGTTGATGTTGGCTTGGTGAGGGGCGAGTTCGGGCGTGTAGTAGGAAAAATTGAGGATTGGGGCGATCGCCTGCAAACGTTGTGGGGGTAACCCTAGGGCGGCAGCAACGTCTTCGATGGCGAGAAATTGAACACCTTGATCTGTCAGAGTGACTAGGGCGCGAGCTTGGTGGATGGAAAGTCCGGGTAGGCGTAACCAGTCGTCGATGGTGGCGCGGTTGACGTCGATGCTGAGGCCTAAGGCGATCGCCCAGTTTACTTCTTCGAGAGATCGAAACCGATAGTAAGGATCTTGACGTAGTTGCCGTTGAAGTCTTTTTTTGCGGAAAAAATTCATCGCTGTTGCTATTTCTACTGGAGTTTGCAGCGCCGGCGATCGCCCCTTACTCTGATTGCCGAATGGATCACTTTCCCTCTACAATAACCCGATAGACTTAATTTTTATTTCTTAATTCGTGGCAGAAACGTTGGGCTTATCCATCCGTCAAATCCACTTCACATTCTTAATTTATTTTTTATTTGAGAGAACTATCTCTCGCGATTTAAACTCACAAGATAAAACCGATATAAAAGTATAAAACCCTAAGATTTTAGGGCTAGCTTTAGTATGAATTTTTATAAGACTCGCCTGTCTATTTTTATAGATGGGAACAACATGTTTTATGCGCAACAAAAAAACAACTGGTTCTTTGATCCCCGTCGCGTTATTGACTATTTTACCTACGATCCAACCATTAGATTGGTCAATGCTTTCTGGTATACCGGCCTTAAAGATTCTCAAGATCAACGGGGTTTTCGTGATGCGTTAATCAGCTTAGGTTATACAGTCAGAACTAAGCTTTTAAAAGAGTATTACGACGATGTTTCGGGACGCTATTCCCATAAGGCTAATCTTGATATTGAAATCGTTGTTGACATGTTTAATACGGTTGAGCAATATGATCAAGTCATTCTGTTTAGTGGTGATGGTGATTTCGAGCGAGCGATTGAATTATTACGTTCAAAAAGTACTCATATCACGGTGGTTTCGACGGAAGGAATGATTGCGAGAGAGCTACGAAATGCGACTGATCGCTACATTGATCTGAATGATTTACGTCCAAAAATTGAGAAGGTAGAGCCTTCGTGTTAGAGCTGTGCCTAGCTGACTTGTGGCATGATTTTGATGCTGACTAGTTTTTCGGCGATCGCCTGAAAGCAAATTCAGAAAAAAGTAGTTTATCCTAGGGAGATGATCATCTTTCGATAAACTTTAAAGTAATGATCTATATAGTTTGTTGAAGCTAATTTTCAACTTCTATTGACTAATATTTTCACGCTAAGGGAGCGGGAAATGATGACTAATCAAAACGATCGCATTCTCATTTTCGACACAACATTACGTGACGGTGAACAGTCTCCGGGGGCAACCCTGAATGGAGATGAGAAGCTGGCGATCGCCCGTGCCCTTGCTCGACTGGGTGTGGATGTCATCGAGGCCGGTTTCCCGATTGCGAGCCGTGGTGATTTTGATGCAGTACAACGAATTGCCGCAGAAGTTGGCGTGCAAGGTGGCCCTTCGATTTGTGGTTTGGCCCGCGCGACAAAAGGGGACATCGAAGCAGCGGGAAAAGCTTTGGCGCCAGCGTTTAATCCCCGTATTCATACGTTTATTGCGACCTCTGATATTCATCTCGAATACAAGCTCCGTAAGAGTCGTAAAGATGTGTTGGCGATCGCCCCAGAAATGGTTGCCTACGCGAAAACCTTTACAGACAACGTTGAATTTTCGCCCGAAGATGCCGGACGTTCCGACCCTGAGTTTCTTTACGAAATCCTCGAAGCCGTGATCGATGCAGGCGCAACCACCGTCAACATTCCCGATACCGTCGGCTACACCACCCCCGCAGAATTTGGTGCGTTGATCAAAGGCATTAGTGAGAACGTGCCCAACATCGACAAAGCGATCATTTCTGTCCACGGTCACAACGACCTTGGTTTAGCCGTGGCGAATTTCCTTGAAGCGGTTAAGTATGGTGCGCGGCAACTGGAATGCACGATCAACGGCATCGGTGAGCGGGCAGGCAATGCAGCTCTTGAAGAATTGGTGATGGCGCTCCATGTGCGTCGACAATATTTCAATCCATTCATTGGTCGCCCTGCCGAATCAGAAGAACCATTGACGAATATCAACACTAAAGAGATTTACAAAACATCTCGCTTAGTTTCAAATTTAACGGGACTTTCGGTGCAGGCGAATAAGGCGATCGTCGGTGTTAACGCTTTTGCCCATGAGTCCGGCATTCATCAAGACGGTGTGTTGAAAAACAAGCTTACTTACGAAATCATGGATGCCACGTCCATTGGTTTAACGGATAACCAGATTATTCTCGGCAAACATTCTGGCCGTAATGCTTTCCGCACCCGTCTGTCGGAGTTGGGCTTTGATCTTTCGGATAATGATCTCAACAAAGCGTTTCTACGTTTTAAAGATCTGGCTGATAAGAAAAAAGAAATTACCGACTGGGATCTAGAGGCGATCGTTAAAGACGAAACCCAACAGCCACCAGAGCTATTTCGCTTGGAGTTGATTCAAGTGTCCTGCGGTGATAAAGCCCAACCGACTGCCACTATCTGTATTCGTACACCTGATGGTGAAGAGCTGACAGATGCGGCAATTGGGACTGGCCCCGTTGATGCGATTTACAAAGCAATTAATCGGGTGGCCGATGTGCCGAATGAGCTGATTGAATATTCGGTACAGTCGGTTACGGCAGGGATTGACGCGATTGGTGAAGTGACAATTCGTCTGCGCCACGATGGCAAAATTTATTCGGGTCATGCGGCAAACACAGATATTATTGTCGCGTCGGCACGGGCTTATGTGAATGCGCTTAATCGTTTGTATGCGGCGACTCATGAAATCAACGACAAAACGTCAGCGGTTAAAACAGTCGCCCTTTAAGGTAGATGACTGGATTCATTTGTCCTCAGCGAAGTAAATAGCTAAAAGAGTCGGGGTGATATTAATCTCTGGCTCTTTTAGTTATTTTTGTGGAGAGATTGCGCTAAAAAATGACTGTGCTTTATTCTGAATAACCGATGAGAGTTCGTCAAAGTTCTGCCATTGATCAGGGCGATCGCCGTCAATTTGTCCAAAGTTACAGTGCAGTTTTTGTAGCATTTTCCACTGTTCTGATGTTTGGATACCCCGCACCAGAACGTCTAGATTCAGGCTACTAGCGAGGCTAAGCATTGCTTCTAAAACACCGTGGCGATCGCCAGATTTTTTCCAAGACTGCTGTAGCGTCTCAGACTCTAAAATCAGCCCATGTACAACTTGGTGGTAGAGAGAATTGAGAGAGATATTGCTCGTCCCAAAACCATCGAGGTAAATATTAATGCCGAGCTGACGTAGCTTAATAAACTGCTGCCGAATTTCGCGTTCCTCATCAGTGAGAGTCGCCTCCCGAAATTCCAAAACTAGCTGATTTAGCTCCACACCATAACGCAGCGGTAATGTTTCGAGTAAATCCATCAAATATACTCCCCGTAGCTGTCTTGCAGAAACAGGTAAGTGTAAATTGAGTTTGGTATTCGGCATTTTCGCTTGGAGTTCAACCAAATCGTGACAAGCCGTTTTCACGAGCAAACGACTCAGCGGATTGATGAGTCCAGTCTCCTCTGCGATTGCAAAAAATGATTCCGGCGAAACCCAATCGTTTTCTGTACGACGCCAATGGATCTGGGCTGCAACCCCAACAATACTTTCTGTCTCTAAACTAAAAATAGGCCGATAGAGCATCGTAAAAGATTCTTCGGCGATCGCCAGACGTAATCCCTCCTCAAGGCGACGACGACTCAAGATCTGTTCCTGCAAAGACAGATCAAATACTTCCGAGCGAGCACGACCACGAGACTTCGCCTGATACATCGCCACATCCGCATCCCTCAAAATTGCCTCCGGATCGCTATAGACCGTTGACCCTTGGAGAATGCCGATACTGACATCCATAAACACTTCTTTTTCCGCCAGATGAAACGGTTCCTGCAAAACCTCATGAATACGTTCGCTAATCTGTAGCGCATAGGTTTCGCGGTGAATTTCATCCAGCAGCACCACAAATTCATCACCCCCCAGCCGCGCTAAAGTATCCGTCTCGCGCAAACAATCTTGCACTCGTTGCGCAAAGGACTGTAACAGCAGATCGCCAACATGGTGACCCAGACTGTCATTTACCCATTTGAAATGATCCAAATCTAAAAATAAAACCGCAAATTGATAATTTTGATAACGATGCTGATATTTGAGAGCTTGATGCAAACGTTCATGCAGCAAAGTACGATTTGGTAGTCCTGTCAGGTTGTCGTACAGCGCATCATGGAGAAGCCGTTGCTCCATATACTTGCGATCGCTGATATCGACCATTTGCCGAATGACATGGAGGGGTGTGCTATCTGCTTTCTGGACTAGCGCGGCTTGCATGAGTGCATGAATAATCTTGCCGTCTTTGGTGACATAACGTTTTTCTCGCTGAAACTGAGTCATATTGCCCGTTTCCAGCTCTTGATTAAAACGTAAATCTTCTTCCGTATCTTCTTCGTAAGTGACATCAAGATAGGTCAGTTCTAACAATTCTTCTAGGTCATAACCCAAAATTTTGCACCATGATTTGTTGACCTCCATGTAGTTGCCTTGTAAGTCTGTAATCGCCATACCAATCGGGGCTAGCTCAAAGGTGCGCCGAAATTGATCTTCTGTTTTGTGGAGGCGATCGGCTGCGGCTTTTTGTTCTGTAATATCAGTTTGGATACCAATAAAATTAATCAACAAACCATTGTCATCTCGTACTGGAAAAAGTTGTAGTTCGTTCCAGAAAAGTTCACCGTTTCTACGATAGTTTTGCAGAACGGTGCGGTGGGCTTGTCCTCTTAAAATAGCCGTACGCAATTCGGGTAAATTTGGTTGTTTTTTGGCGCGTCCTTGCAGAAAATTGCAATTTTTACCGAGAATTTCTGCTTGGGAATAGCCAGTAATTTTAGTAAATCCTTCGTTGGCATAAATCATGGGATTGCCTGCTTGGCGTGGATCGGTAATGACAACGCCTTGGGCGATCGCATCGATGGAGCGATGTAGCAAATTCACTTGGGCTGAGTGCTGATGACGTTCGATTGTGCTGGTAATGATGTGGGCGATCGCCTGCAAAAAATTCAGCTCATCCTCAACAAAGTCCCGCGTCTCCAATGTGTAGATAGCCATTACTCCCCAAGGTTTATTCGGTGTCCCGATCGGGACACTAATACCACTTGTGATCCGGTAATTATGGAGTAAAAATTCTCCTTTGAAACGCTGCTCTAGCGGCAAATTTTCTACCACAATCGGAGTCTGCTCAGCGAGCGTGTAGCCCACATGACTTTGGCCCGCCTGAGTGCTCACAGTTACCGCCCCGACTAAATCCACTGGCCAACCGTAGCCCGCCTGCAACAAACAAATTGGCGCACTGGACTGGATGGCATACAAAGAACAATAATCAGCATCAAAAGTACGGGCAACAAAAACCACTGCTTGATTCAAAAATTTGTCTAAATCACTAGAGGTCAAGCTAATTTGTCCAAGTTTCGCAATTACCGACTGTTGCCGAACCTTGCGGCGCAATTTCAATTCAGTTAATACCTGTTCACTCTCATCAATGATGAACATCAAAATCTGATCAGGTTGAATAAATACATATTCCACACGCAGATATAAGTCGAGATGCGAAAATTGAAACCGGTGATTCGCCGAGGATTTAGACTGAAAACAACCCTGCAAACGGTGATAAAGCGCAGGTAATCCCGAAAATATTTTTTGAGGCGCTTGACCAATATTGACAGCAGCATGTTCAAGCACTTCACGACTAAATCGCGCCGCTACCGGATTAAAATCAGCTAACTGTAACTCCCCTTCAATACATTGCCAGCTATAGCTAGGAATAGGTAGCGAAAAATACTGTTGATATTGTTGACTGTATTGATGGTCGTACTGCTCTTTTAGACGATGATATTGATGAACGGCTTCTTGATACTTTTCTGCAAGATTTTCTTTCTCTGATTGCTGTTGCTGTATTTGTTCTCGCTCATTATTCAGAGCAACTATTGCTGCTAAGTAAATTTTCAAAAGCAACAAATAATTTGAATTTTCCTCTGCAACAGAGTTTTGAGAAACGGAATGTGCCATAAGTTTTTATTAACTTTCATCAACAAAAATCATCTGGCTAGTGGTGAGAAAATGCATCAGCCAATATTTTTTGAGAGACTATACACCGAATTTTGTATGGAAGTGTTGTAAAAGAGCCGATGAAATCTCAAGCAAATGTTTATTGAGAAATCTGGAAAATATTCAAAGAAAATCTGCAAAAAAACTTTTTTATAACTTTGTTTAAAACAATTGTTAGTTTAGCCAAAGATAAGTAGCATTGCCTTTTCTCGAAAATTGCTGGATTGTTCTCTGCCTCAGGATTGATCTTTGCCACAGTTTAATCTTTTGTAACAATAGCAAAAAGAATGTTAAGCCGAGCAGCACCATTTCTTTTAATGGTAGCAAATCATTCTAACCTTGCCTGCGTGAATATCGTGAAGTTTTAGTCAAGCTAAATTGTGATGTAGTGGTATTTTGGGCCAACTCGATTTTTGGATTCCAACGGTCTACATTATTAGTAGAAAAATATTGTAGATTTGCATTTTGAGCTTCCCTGAAAAAGGCTTGTGGTTGGAGTGATGGCTGATTCTGGTAATAGAGGCGATCGCCCGTATTTTAGATAGCCAATTTTTTGCGATAGCGAGCAAACAGACAAGCGATTTTAAGCCTATCCCCAAGCGATAAACAGTTTGTTTTTTGGTGAAAATAACAAATTATCAGGATCACGCGGTCAAAATCTGGGAAATGAAAGCAGGTAAGGCGATCGCCAGCCAAGCGACTTAGGCAGCGTGTGTCTGGGCATTGCACCTGTATCCGACAGTTGTGATATTTGCCCAATGCCAGTTGGATACTACAGAAAAACTATGGTCATACCACCAATGATTAACGATTCAAATAAAGTACAAAAATAAAGAATAGCTTATTAGTCATTATCAGCTTTCGGCGTCGAATAAATATGCCCATAGATGGTTAAAAGTTAGGAGGGCGATCGCCTTTACTTAAAAAGCGATCCTTCTATGGATATACATCGAGTTTTGAGATATGTTGCCTTATGTCTTCCGTCAATGCTTCAGATCGTATTTTGGTTGTCGATGATTCACCAGACAACTTATTCTTAATCCAGAATATCCTCGAAGGTGAAGAGTTCACGTTAATCACAGCCGATAACGGTTTAGACGCACTAAAGCTCATCGAAGAGGAACCGCCAGAGCTAATTTTGCTCGATGTCATGATGCCAGATATCGACGGTTTTGAGGTGACTAAGCGGATTCGTGAGAACGCTGATTTACCGTTTATTCCTATTCTTCTAATTACGGCCCATGCCCAGCCGAGCGTTGCTTTGGGCTTAGACACGGGTGCTGATGATTTTATTCGTAAGCCCGTCGAAATTGATGAATTAGTTGCGCGTGTCCGTTCACTGTTGCGACTAAAGCATACTGTTGATGAAAAAAATGCGATCGCCCGCCAGCGAGAAGACTTTGCCTCCCGTTTAACCCACGATATGCGGACTCCCCTCATTGCCGCTGATCGGATGTTAAACCTCATGCTAAAAGGTGCATTAGGCGAGCTTTCCGAATCGATGTTGGAAGTACTACAGACCATGTCTCGTAGTAACGGCAACTTACTAGAAATGGTCAATAATATTCTAGAAGTTTATCGTTATGAATCTGAACAAAAGGCTTTTTACTTTAATAAAATAGACGTTAAAGTAATTGCGAAAAATGTCATTCAAGAACTGCAACCTCTCGCCTTAGAAAAGGAAATTAGTCTCGAAGGTGCTCTACCAAATCACCCCGTTTGGATCGAGGGCGATCGCCTTGCACTCCACCGCGTCATCACAAATTTAGTGAGCAACTCCATCAAGTTTACCGATACAGGTTTTGTCAAAGTCCAGCTCGAGCACTTCGAAAGCAGTCAAATCAAAATCCAAGTGATCGACACAGGTTCTGGCATTGCCGAAGATGAACAAAGCGAAGTCTTCAATCGTTTTCGCCAAGGCAAACATCATCAAGGCGGTAGTGGCTTAGGCTTACACCTATCTCGCCTAATTGTTCAAGCCCATCAAGGTCAAATCTCTTTACAATCTGAACGCAAGTCAGGCAGTACCTTTACCATCATTTTGCCCACCTACCAAGTAGCCTCAGAAAGTCCGTAGATAAACGTTGTATGATTGAAGACCGTGACTTCAACTACCCCATTTATCTAGAAAAATTCAAGCACATGAGCAAGGGCACACTCTTTGACAAAGTTTGGGATCTACATACCGTAAAAATGCTGCCATCAGGACAAACACAGCTTTTTATTGGCCTGCACCTGATCCATGAAGTCACTAGTCCCCAAGCCTTTGCTATGCTGAGAGAGCGGGGGCTAAAAGTCAGTTATCCAGAGCGAACTGTCGCTACAGTTGACCATATCGTCCCGACCTCTAACCAAGCTCGTCCGTTTGCTGATCCCTTGGCGGAGCAAATGATGCAGGAGCTAGAAAAAAATACAGCAGACCACAATATTCGCTTTTATAATGTCGGTTCTGGTAGTCAAGGCATCGTCCATGTGATTGCGCCTGAACAGGGATTAACGCAACCGGGAATGACTGTTGCTTGTGGGGATTCTCATACTTCTACTCATGGGGCTTTTGGGGCGATCGCCTTCGGTATTGGCACATCCCAAGTGCGCGATGTGCTTGCTTCCCAGACCATTGCCCTTGCTAAACTCAAAGTCCGCAAAATAGAAGTTCACGGCGATCTTCCGTCCGGTGTGTATGCCAAAGACGTCGTTCTCCACATCATCCGTAAGCTAGGTGTCAAAGGCGGTGTCGGCTACGCCTACGAATATGCAGGCAGCACTTTCGAAAAAATGTCCATGGAAGAGCGCATGACTGTGTGCAACATGGCAATCGAAGGCGGTGCGCGGTGCGGTTACATCAACCCCGATCAAATCACTTACGACTATATTCAAGGCAAAAATTTCGCCCCCAAGGCAGCCGAATGGGATCAAGCTGTCGCTTGGTGGAATAGCTTACGCAGTAACCCGGATGCTGAATATGACGATGTTGTTAGTTTCGACGCCGCCGATATCGAACCTACAATCACATGGGGCATCACTCCCGGACAAGGTATTGGCATTAGCGAACCCGTCCCAACTCCCGACAGTATGCCGGAAGATGAACGGGCGATCGCCGAAGAAGCTTATCAATATATGCAGCTCAAACCCGGCAAGCCCATCAAAGGCACAAAGATCAATGTCTGCTTTATCGGCAGCTGTACCAATGGTCGTCTTAGTGATCTCCAAGAAGCCGCAAAATACGCAAAAGGTCATACTGTTGCCAATGGCGTCAAAGCTTTTGTTGTGCCCGGTTCTGAGCTTGTCAAAGTGGCCGCAGAAGCCGAAGGTCTGGACAAGATTTTTACGGCAGCAGGCTTCGAATGGCGAGAACCCGGTTGCTCAATGTGTCTCGCGATGAATCCTGACAAACTGAAAGGGGACCAAATTAGCGCTTCTTCTTCTAACCGTAATTTCAAAGGTCGCCAAGGATCTTCTACTGGCCGCACGTTATTGATGAGTCCAGCGATGGTCGTTGCCGCAGCATTAAAAGGTGAAGTGAGTGATGTCCGCGAATTAATCTAGTTTTACTTGCGGAAGTTAGATAAAAAGGAAAGGCGATCGCCACCAAAATATGTCATTAACCGACTCGATGCTTAGCAAGTTGCATTTCGATTGCAGAAGCTAGTTTTGCACTACGAATACAAAAAATAAAGCCGGGTAACATCAGAGCTACTCGGCTTTTGGTTTTAAATAAATTTATTCAAAGTCAAAAGACTGAGAAAAAATTTTCTTTTAGGCTTTAACAGCAGCTTTAGCAACAAGTTCACCGCTAGCGTACTTAGCCGCAAAATCATCAAGCGGAATCTGCTTGATCTTCGTACCATGACCCGCACACCAGAACTGTTGATAGCGATCGCTACAAACTTGCTGCATGTACTTGATGGAAGGCTTGAGGAAGTGGCGAGGATCAAAGTTCTTAGGATCCTTCATGGCCGCTTCACGGATAGCCGCAGTGATTGCCAAACGGTTGTCAGTGTCGATGTTTACCTTGCGAACACCGCTCTTGATACCTTTTTGGATTTCTTCGACGGGTACACCGTAAGTTTCAGGGATTGCACCACCGTTAGCGTTGATCATATCCAACCACTCTTGGGG
>JBARRZ010000074.1:0-6597 GCA_049644465.1 Limnothrix sp. | reverse complement strand
CTCAACCGCGCTTAACTATATTAACCACACTCCCTCTTCATGTCAACACCTTTTTGAAAAATATTTTCGAAAATAAAGAACGGAAAGCCTGAAACCTAGACAGAACAAGACATGGAGACTGGAAAATATCTTGGGATTGATACGGAAATTGACTCGATAAGCCTCGAACACCAAGGCAAATAACTACAAGTAAATTAGTCTTGATTGATTGCAAATAGAAATACATTTAGCTCTTTAGTTTATTTAAGCTGCTTCAAGTGGAAAGCCCAATCTCTACCATTGAGATTGGGCTTCGTTATTTTTGTATAGGTATAGAGACAAATAGGGTTTGCTATTGGAGGATCTCTACTAGCTGATTTTGTTGCCAGAGTTGTTTGTATAATCCTTCTTGCTCAACTAGCTCTGCGTGAATGCCTGTCTGAACAATTTTGCCGTGATCCATAACGAAAAGACGATCGCCTTTAGCAGCAGCAGAAAGTTGGTGGGTGATAAAGATTACAGTTTTGGTTTGGGGAGAATTGGATAGATAGTCGAGAATCTCTGTGGCTGTGCGGTTGTCAACGCTGGATAGGGCATCGTCAAGAATAAGGACAGGAGCGTCGATCATAAAGGCACGGGCAAGGGAGCTACGTTGTCGTTGTCCACCGGAAAGGGTGATGCCGCGTTCGCCGACAAGAGTTTCGTATTGTTTGGGAAAGTTGAGGATTTCGCTATGGATTTGGGCTTGTTGGGCTGAGTCTTCAATTTCGGGTTGAGGACTGCCGGGTAAACCGTAGGAAATATTTTCGCGAATTTTCGAACTAAAGAGAAAGCTTTCTTGGGGCACGTAGGCGATCGCCTTCCTTAAATCCTGTAGACGGATGTCAGTAATGTCTGTGCCATCAAGAAAGAGTTGGCCGGGTTCGATATCGATAAGACGGGGTAGGGCATTGGCTAAAGTTGATTTACCTGAACCGATAGACCCAACAATTGCAATCGTTTCGCCGGGATTGATGGTGAAATTGAGTTTTTCTAAGGCTGGGCGATCGCCACCCGGATAACTAAAGGTTAGATTTTTTGCAGTGATTTGCCCTTTGACATTTTCAGGATCGATAGTGATAGCAGCATTATCGTCTTGAATATGAGGTTCGTTATCAAGGATGGCTTCTACGCGATCAATACTGACTTCACCTCGCTGGTAGGAAGTGATTGTGAAGCCGAGCAAGGCTGTAGGAAATACTAGGCGTTCAATCAATAGGATCAAAGCGACAAAGTTACCAACGGTTAATTCTCCGGCGGCGATCGCCTTAGTACCGAAAGCCAACAGGATCAAAAGACTGACGTAAGAAATGCCTTCAATGAGAGGAAAAAGTAAGTTACGAGTGCGGGCAAGACCGAGGTTGGCACGGAGCAATTTTTGATTACGGCCATTAAACGCTTCCCGCTCGTGCGCTTCTTGGGCGTAAATTTTAATCAGGGCAATACCACTCATGTCCTCTTGAATGAGTTGACTCAGTTCTGACAACTCTTCTTGAACGTTTTTTTGTTCATCCCGTAAACGACTACTAAATAGTTGCACCGTAAGTAGCATGGCTGGATACACGGCGATCGCCATCAGACTCAAGCGACCATGCAGCCACAACATCACAGGCAGCGTCATTACGTACGCAAACAACGTGTTAGCCAAACTGAGAACAGAAAAACCCAGCAAACGACGAATATTGTCCACATCACTCGTGGCACGGTTAATCAGATCACCAGAAGATTGATTCGCAAAATAAGCAGGCTCAAGTTTTAGTAAATGTTGAAAGATTTTTTGCTTAAGATCAAACTCAATCTGGCGGCCAATACCAAAAATCAGCACTCGAGAAAACATCCGCATTGCCCACATTAGCGAAGCCAGCACAAGCATTAGCAAAACAGAGCGAGTCAAAGTTTGTAAGCCGAACTCTGTACGCAATGAGTCAATTGTATTGCTGAGGATCAGAGGTAGATAGACTCCCAATCCATTCACGATGAGCAATGCGATAACCCCTAACCACACGTCCTTTTTGTAAGGAACTAAATAGGAGAGTAACCGCCGTAAACGGGAAGAAGAAGCCATAGATATTTTGCGATGAGAAATTCGTCAGTTTGTCTATTGTGACGGATCACTCGGCTAGATTGGTAGCTTTTTCGATGGCCTGTATTAGCGGGTTGTGCTTTGATCGCGCGAAATAGTGAGGTTGGGGCAATCATGAAGTCAACATTAGAGATTGCTCCATTTCTAGCCGTAATTGTTGGACAGTGAGCTGGCGATAGGGATCGAGGATCAAATCTGGTTCAAAATGTTGTAACAGTCTGTGGGCTTGGCGTTCTAGAGCTTGAGCGCGATCGCCACGATTTTCTGCATAATAAATTCGGGCTAGCTCATGGTAGGCCAGTGCTGCATTCGCATCGAAATAGAGGATTTGCCGCAAATGGCGTTTCGCTTCCGCCAGACGGTCCTGATCTTTAGCAATTTTCACTAACAAATAATAAGGTGATAAATCAGCTTGCCCTAGTTCTAAAGCACAACGACAGTAATGAGCAGCAGGAGAATATTGTTTGAGGTTAGTGTGCAGACAAGCAAGTGTATAGTGCAGCTGGAAGCTTTCAGGAGAGCAAGCAAGCTGATGTTCTAAAAGGATGATGGCCTGCGCATAACGACGGTGACGAATTAAAGTTTTGATTTGCTGCTGGGGCTGAGTCAGATTTTCGCAGCGGACTTGGGACGTCGTAAAAATCGGGTGAGAGAGTTGTAGTTTTTTAATTGAACTAGACTGTCTGGATTTAAAAAGTGGTAGCGAGGTGGCTGTAGATTGGCGCTTGCTGGAATACGCAGACTCGAGATTAGGCTGGTAAATTCGGGATTTGGTGCGTAATTGGGCTTTGAAATAGGTTGAATTGTGGCCGTGAAGTTCTGAATGGCCCGTCATCAAATAACCGTTGGGTGCGATGACTTGGCTAAATAATTTCAAAGTTTTGGCGATCGCCTGATTATCGAAATACAAAAAAACATTACGGCAAAGAATCAAATCCACCGCGTCCAAACTGTCCGGCAATTGCGTTGCATCTAAAAGGTTGCACTGCGCAAAGCGCGTTAACCGCTGTACCAAACAACTAACTTTGCGACTTTCAATTTCGTGCGTAAAACATTTTTGTGGAATCGGCATCGCCGTTGAGCGAAATGACCATTCGTCGTATTGACCACGTTCCGCCACTCGCAGCGCATCACCATTGATATCAGTGCCCCACACCGTAATCTGCCACTGCTCAATATTCGGGATTAGCGTTGTTAGCAAAATTGCGAGGGAATAAGCTTCCTCACCAGTAGCGCAGCCTGCACTCCAAAGCGTCAATTTTCGATGAGGCGATCGCCGTCGAATGAGTTCCGGTAAAATTTCCGAACGTAGTAATTCAAACTGTTCCGGATCCCGAAAAAAATAGCTTTCCGTATTCGTCAAAACCGTAATTAATTTTTGCCAACAGTCAGTTTGCGTCGTTGCCGCTTGCACTAAAAGTTGATAATAGTCAGCAAAATTTTGAAGCCCTAATTGCTCCATCTGCACTTCAACTTGGTCACTGAGACGCAACAAATCTCTAGCATTCAACTGAAACCCCAAACGACGACAAATGAGGGCTGCAACCTGTTTAATATCAATCGCTGTCACTATTTGTTCTGACAAAACTTCACCTCCAGTCGCTAAGATGCAGGACGAAATGCTAGATTTTGCTAGCCATAACGACCAAAAAACTTAATTTTGTTTGCACTAAGAATCTAGAAGAGAGATCTCAAGCACAATTTACTTAATCGAGTAGACACACTGATCTGATAAAAATATAGCCAAAGCTATAACGCGATCTCAAGTGTAGGCTGAGCAGATAATTCGGCGAGTGATCGAGATCGCATTTCGGAGAGATATCAATCCAAACCAATGGATGATTAAGGTTATCCTGCGTTTTAGCTGACGACGGTTTAGCCTAAGCAGTCGATTTAAAATGATCCCATGGCCTATACGTCATCTATGGTTGTTAAAAAACGCGGAGTCTACGATGAAAATTATCGGTCTCATGAGTGGAACGTCTGTTGATGGTATCGATGCGGCTTTGGTCAAGTTGTCAGGAGAACCGGATCAATTGCAGCTTCAGCTCGTTGGTTTCCATACTTATATATATCCAGCGGCAATACGGCAGGAGATTTTAGAGGTTTGTGCGGGAAAAAGGTTGAGCGCAGAAGCGTTAATCACCCTCGATGATCAGATCGCTGCAGTGTTTGCCGACGCAGCTTTTAAAATACAAACACAATTTGGCGAAGCGGAACTCATTGGCTCCCATGGGCAAACTATTTTCCATCGTCCGCCCCGCAATAATCTGGGGTTTAGTTGGCAACTAGGACGGGGGGAGGCGATCGCCGCTCTAACTCATTTACCGACGGTGAGTAATTTTCGGCGGGCAGACATGGCAGCCGGAGGACAGGGTGCGCCCCTTGTACCTAAAATTGATGCCTATTTACTCGCCCATCCCACAAAACACCGTTGCATCCAAAATCTGGGGGGCATTGGCAATGTGACCTATTTACCGCCAAAATCCCAGTCGGATTGGGAAAATCACGTGATTGGTTGGGATACTGGCCCCGGCAATGTTTTGCTGGATTTAGCGATTCAAAAATTGACCGACGGCAAACAAGCCTATGACCAAGATGGGGTTTGGGCGGCGCAGGGCACGCCAAATTTGGAACTTGTGCATCAATGGCTAGAGGATCCATTTATTAGTGACCCCCCACCAAAATCCACTGGGCGAGAATATTTTGGGGTCGCGTTTCTCGAAAAATGTTGGCAGCAAGCCCAGCAGTTCCAGCTTTCAGAGGCGGATTGGCTAGCGAGCTTAACGGAATTTACAGCGTTAACGGTGATTGAAAACTATCGACAATTTTTACCACAAATGCCGGATGAGATTTTGCTCTGTGGTGGGGGCTGTCGGAATGCTTATCTCCGCGATCGCCTGCAAATTGCTTCGGGGGGAATCCCAGTCGGTACGACCGATGCAGCCGGGGTTAACCATGATGCGAAAGAGGCGATCGCCTTTGCAGTGTTGGCTTATTGGCGATATGTCCATCAGTTTCCCGGCAATTTACCAAAAGTCACTGGGGCCAGCCGTCCAATGTTGCTCGGCGAAATCAACGAACCTTATTTTTAAATTTAAGCCCTAAACAAAAGGTTCGAGGGTCGCAATCACGGAGTCGGCGATCGCCCGAAGATGATAACCACCTTCCAAGGCAAACAAAATTGGGCAATGGAGGGTTTGGCAATATTCGCTAAAAACCTTGTAATCTTCCGGCTGTAAATTCATGCCAGCGAGGGGATCTTTTGCCGTTGCGTCATAACCCGCACTTACGATCAACAAGTCCGGCTGAAAGGCTTGCAATCGGGGCATAATTTGCTCGGTAAATTTGGCGTTATAGGCCGCGCCATCTTGGTACGCCGCCATCGGAATATTCAGCACATTATTGTGTTTTCCCGTAAATCTCGCGGGGCCAGTGCCGGGATAAGCATGATCTTGGTGGATCGAACAGTAAAAAATATGGGGATTATCTTCCACCAAATATTCTGTGCCGTTGCCGTGGTGGACATCCCAATCCAAAATTGCCACGCGATTAATGCCGTCTAAACTCAACCCATAATGGGCGGCGATCGCCACATTTCCCAGCAAACAAAACCCCATCGCATTCGATCGCACCGCATGGTGACCGGGGGGGGCGCACCAGTACAAAAGCAATCTCGCCCGTTTTTAGCACCAGATCAACCCCATCCAAACAAGCCTGCACCGCCAACATCGCCACATCAAAGCTGCGGGGCGACACTACAGTATCCCCATCCCAATGACCACCGCCACCATCAGCCATCTGTTTTAGCTTTGCCAAATAATCTTCATCGTGAATTTGCTTAACCCAAAACGAGGCATCTCGCTGCACCATCGATTCCGGTTCATGCCAAACGAGCTGATCAGCCCAACTTACCCTTCGCAACGCTTTGGTAATAGACAATAAACGCCGCGCACTTTCCGGGTGGGGACGACCAGTATCATGCTCTAAAAACTTATCGGAATAAATAAGGTGGATCATAAAAAGATCTTGTATGCTGGGTGAATATTTGAGGATTACACAATGCGTTTATTAGGTAAGTTATTAGGTCTCGGCTTAATGCTATTAGGAGTTTATTTCTTAGGTAAAAATATTCTCTTTACTACTGGAGGCTATTCTTATTCTTTTTGGCGGGGAATCTCAGCAGATCTTTCAGTAATGACCCTCGCAGGCGGTGTTGTTTCGCTGTTTTATCTACCAGAACAATTCAAATCTTTAGGCTGGATTTTAGTAGGCGCATCAATCATCCTCATTTTCGCAGGAGGCAGAGCAGTATTGGCTCCGACTAGTCTTTGGCAGCTGTTCATTTCTCTGATCTCGATGGCATCGGGTTATCAGCTCATCAGGACAGGACGCATTTCTTTATGACCCTGCAAAAATAATTTTATACCCCTTTGATTCATCAATGCTTCATCTAATTTTCATGAATTTGTGAGGCATTGAATGAGAGTTTCAGT
>JBARRZ010000073.1:0-10566 GCA_049644465.1 Limnothrix sp. | reverse complement strand
CAGATCAAGCCCGCCGCAACACGCCAATCGTAGATGACGATCGCCCGGTGGGTCGTGTGTACCGTGCCGAGCTAGACCAAATTGAACCCTATCAAGCGGAAGATCGCTACGAGCGTCGTCTCCGGGGTTATGAAGAACCTCGTCCTAGCCGTAGTCGTGGTTATGAAGATGATGTGCCCGCACCCCGTACCAGCAGACCGTCTCGTAATCGTCCGCCAGTTGATGGCGATCGCCCTACTCGTCCCACCACTGCCCCAACAAACCGTCGCCCCACTCGCCCCGCGCCCAGCCGTCGTCCAACCCGTGATAGCTACGATGATCGTGGTTACGACAATGCATCCTCCCGTGCAGGCGTCACAGACGTTTGGTCAGAAGATGCTTGGGATGAAGGTGGTAGCGTGAATGAAGCACCTCGCCGTCCTCGCCCGGGCCGTCCCCGTCCTGAAGATGAAGCACCTCGCCGTCCTCGTCGCCCCCGCTCGGATCAGTATGGTGTGAGCGATGAAGATGTGGCAACAGTAGATTATCAGCCGATTGATAGTGTGTCTTTCGATGATGATCAAGATTGGGATGATCAAGCCCCTGATGATGTTGTGAATAATGATGGCGATCGCCCAAATCCCCCCAACCCCGTAAACTTTGACTACTAAACGATCTACCTTGCCCCTTGAAACCACTAGAGCCTAGAATTTTTTGTCGTGTTTAGGCGGACTTCCCTAACCTATTGCCTCATAGCTGCCCTGATTAGTCTGAGCGGCTGTTCCGGCAACGATACCCTGACGCCAGTCTCCCTCAATAGCCGTTTCCATGACGAACAACCCTCGCTCAGCGGTGATGGTCGCTGGTTGGTTTTTGTCTCAAATCGCCATGGCACTAGCGAAGTTTTGTTCTACGATCTCACTCAAAAAAGATTTGTCGAACTACCGAACCTGAATCAAAAGGGCGCCATCCACGAAAGCCCCAGTGTCAGTCGGACAGGACGTTACATCGCTTATCTTTCTAGTCCCCAAGGTAAACCAGACATCATTCTCTACGATCGCGCCACGAAACGCTCCGATATTTTGACGCAAGGATACCGTCACTGGGTGCGTAATCCTCACATTAGCCCCGATGGTCGTTATATCGTTTTTGAATCAGCACGACGAGGACAGTGGGATATCGAAGTGATGGATCGCGGTGAATATGTAGAACTCGATCAACCCGACGGCGTTGTCATTACGCCTTGACTTTTCATTTTTTCTTTAAATTCAGCTCCTTAGTTGACGCTAGCAATAGGGTTACAGCGTTTTTTGTTGCGGAATGTAACGAGTTTTTAAGGTTGACAGATTTTTTAAACGGAGTATCATAACGTATGTCTTAATCAATCGTTCATCTTCTGACAGCCACAATTAGACAGCCAGAAGACGGAAGTAAGGTCACTCCTGAAGGAACGCAATAATCTTCTCGAAGTTTATTGAGCTTTACTAAACCATGATTAATCCAACTCTCCTAACTCTTGGCATTGCAGCTTTGGCCACTTTTCTGAGTCTTTCGACACAAGAGGAGATTGTGAAGGTTGCAACTGCATTCGTCGCCGTCCTTGCTGGTTTTATTGCACTTTGCTATATGCCATGGTTCGCTAAACTCATTGTTATTTCGGTACCTTTGCTTTTAGATCGAATCAATGCTTGGTCTGTAGACGCTTGAAAAATGGAAAAAAACAAATTGATATGCGTAGAGACTTAATCTTTTTTGGGTCTCTATTTTTTTTGCGAATTAGTCAGTTTAGGGTCAGGAAAAACGGCGTAGTCGTAGGGAATTGGTGACGACAAGGATTGAGCTTGTTGCCATGAATCCGGCGGCTGTGGCAGGGCTAAGGGTAATGTTCCACAGGGGAAGAAGCAGGCCCGCTGCGACAGGGATGGCGATTAGGTTGTAACCGAGTGCCCAAGCGAGATTTTGACGAATGATTTTAACGGTTGCATGGCTGAGTTTGAGGGTTTTGTGTAAGTCGAGCAGGCGATCGCCCATTAGTACAACATCGGCGGTGGCGATCGCCACATCGGTACTGCCATGTAGTGAAATGCCGACATCGGCAGTGGCAAGGGCTGGGGCATCGTTAATCCCATCGCCGACCATGGCAATGGTTTGATTTTCTGTTTGGAGCTTAGTCAAAATAGCGGCTTTTTCGGTGGGGGAAGCAACGGCGAATGCTTGGTCAATCTCGACTGTTTTGGCTAAGTTCTGGACAATATTTTCTTGGTCGCCACTGAGCAAAATAATGTCTAAGCCGGCATCTTTTAAAAGTTTGATAGTTTGCTTGGCGTCTGGGCGTAATGGATCGGCGATCGCCACCATCCCTGCCAATTTTCCGTCAACAGCAATAAAAATAGAAGTCTGAGCCGCTCGCGACCAGCTTTCTGCTCGCTGTAATTCAGTTTCAGTCAAAGCAATTTGTTCTGCCTGAAACCAGCTTAAGCTACCAATTTTTAAATGATTTTCACCGATGTTCCCGCTGACACCTTTGCCCAAAATTGTTTCAACGTTATCCGGTGTGAGTAGTTCGATATTTTCTTTGCGAGCCTCACTGAGAATAGCTTTGGCGTAAGGGTGATTAGTGCGCTGTTCCACACTCGCGATCAGTTTTAGTAACTCCGCTTTTTGCCAGCCTTCTGCGCAGGCAAATTCCATCACCGTTGGTTTGCCTTCGGTTAACGTCCCGGTCTTGTCAAAAACGACTGTTGTGAGCTGATTAAGTCGTTCGAGAATATCGCCGCCTTTAATCAAAATGCCTTGCTCTGCGCCGATACCTGTGCCAACCAACAACGCTGTCGGTGTGGCTAAACCTAAAGCGCAAGGACAAGCGACAACCAACACGGCGATCGCCAATTTTAAACTAAGCAATTCTGGATTAACTGTCCCCACCGTGAACCACAATTTTGTGCCGATAAATTCCCAAAATAGAAAAGTTAGTACGGCGATCGCCATCACCCCATAAGCAAAATAGCCCGCCACCGTATCTGCTAATTGTTGTACCGGCGCTTTACGGGTTTGAGCCGTTTCTACCGTGCGAATAATTTGCGCTAAAACCGTGTTGCTGGCTATTTTCGTCGCCTGCACAATGATCACGCCCAATTGGTTAATCGTGCCTGCTTTAACCTGAGCTGTGACCCGCTTTTCGACAGGCATCGCTTCCCCCGTCAACATCGATTCATCCACCGTCGTTTCACCGCGAATAATGCACCCATCCACCGGGATTTTTTCACCGGGCAATACTCGCACCCATTCGCCAATTTGTACTTGCGCCACCGGAATTGTAATCTCCTCGGTTTCGCCTTTGTGTTCACGCCCCATTAACCGCGCCCCTTGGGGTTGCAGTGCGAGGAGCGATTCCAGCGCAGACATCGCCTTTAACCTTGCGCCACCTTCGAGCGTCCGCCCCAGCAGAATAAAACCGAGTAACATCACTGGCTCATCAAAAAAACAATCCCAACCCAACTGCGGCAAAGCCCAAGCAAAACAGCTTGTAATATAAGCACTTAATGTTCCCAAGCCGACGAGCGTATTCATATTGGCGTGACCTTGTCGCAAACCCGTCCAGCCGTCTCGCAAAATCGGTAGCCCCGGAATTAATAACGCCAAAGTCGCCATACCCCAGTGAAATCCCATGAGGTGCAAGAGCGGAATTTTTAAACCTGTTAAATGATTCAAATGGCCGAGAGTTGAGCCGAGTAAAAGTAAGACTGCGGCTACTAATCGCCAATAATGCTGTTTTTGGGTCGCTTCTCGTTTTGCTTGATATTCTGCAAAAGTCTCTGTTTCGGCCGAGCGGGGCTGGGATGGAAAACCTGTATCAGTGAGTTTGGCGGCGATCGCCTCCGATCTTATTTTTTCCGGCTCATAGGTCACTACCGCAATTTCAGTAATGAGATTCACCGTCGCAGAAATCACCCCAGACTGCTGCGACAACTGCCGCTCAACAGCTTTCACACAACCCGCACAGCGCATGCCCTGCACATCAAGGGTCGTGGTCATTACGTTCGTAGACTGATCAGAGTTTGGGAGAACGGAGGTTGAAGTCATGTAAATTGCCCCGACGGCAAAAAAGCTATGCCTTGAGTATCGCGAAAATTCCTAAGCTTGTTCCACGTGAAACCTCAAAAAGTGGATAAATTGACAAAAATGTTTAGAAAACCTCCGGAAATGCTCATCAAATTTAGATAAACAATAGTGGTAGATGCACCCTGATTTGCTGGTCTCGGCTTTTGAAGTCAGGACTTTTTTTTGCCTGTTTTTAGAGTAATCAAAAGCAAAATCAAGAAACCGTGCTTTTTCTGAATAAAGTCAGAGAAATTCATCCTATTTTCCGGAAACAGTCCCCATTTACAGAAGGTAAGTATTGGTAGATGCACCCTGATTGATATCCCGGCTCCGGCTGGGATTTTTTTTGTTCATTTTTAAACTAAGCCTTTGAGACATTAAAAGTATCAGTTGAAACTTCTTTGAGATGATATTTTCTTGATTTTTAAGATTGATCTTTTCGTAAAATAATCAACTATTCAACCCACATTCGTAGCAAATTAGCAATACTTTTTGAGAGTAAATCAAACTCATCTGTTTTTCCTTCTCTCGCAAACATGCCCCGACGACTGACTTCTAAATCAAATAGAATTTCTCGCCGTTGTGTATCTCTAATCAAACTTTGTACCCAACCGACTGCAACGAGGCGATCGCCTGAAATGATCGGATCAACACGATGCAATGTTGTCGAAGGATAAAGAATCATCTCGCCAGCTGCGAGCTTATAACTTTGCTCAGAATCTGCACCTTCGATCACTAATTCTCCACCTGCGTAATCTTCTGGGTTATTGAGAAAAACTGTAAAAGAAACATCCGACCTAAACCCTTGCCCCATCAGCGCATTATCCACATGGCGACCGTATGACATACCTTTTTCGTAACGGCTAAACAGTAGTGTATGAATAGCTTTTGG
Organism: Limnothrix sp.; assembly: GCA_049644465.1. Taxonomy (GTDB): domain Bacteria; phylum Cyanobacteriota; class Cyanobacteriia; order Cyanobacteriales; family MRBY01; genus MRBY01. The sequence goes on along the minus strand of JBARRZ010000073.1, from coordinate 5,594 downwards.
TCGCACGGCTGCTTGAAATAGAGGGTGCTCATTGATAGCCTGAATTACTAATTTCTTAAAAGTTTCTTGTGAAAGAGATTTAGTGAGCTGCTGATTGTTTTTAACCAGTTTTGCGTGCCAGCCAGCAGTAAGTTTGCCGTCAATAAATTCAGCTTTTTCAAGCGCTTTTGTAATGTTTTCTAATATTTCTGGCTGGAGAACTTGAGGAATTTTAAAAATCATAAAAATCAAGTGAGCCGACACCTCAAAAAATAAAGTATCGGCTTATTTAAAATATAGATTTGCTGAGTTTGGCGACTTAAGTTAACTATTCGCTTCGATATTAACAATTAGACCCAATACTTCTTGAGGAGATTTGATGGGGGTTTCTGGGGGGATGATGCTCGGCCAAGCTGTTTTTAGTTCGGCAAAGGCTTTGCCAATTTCAATGCTTTTTTCGGAATCCAGTTGACCAGAAATTTGCTCAAACATCATGCTGCCATGCATCACAAAACCTCTGGAATCTTGGTACTCGATCGCCTCAACGAATTTATTGTCGGCGATCGCCGCTGCATATTCCTGTCCAGCCACTTGCAAGAGATTATTAATAATGTCTAGATTGAAGGCCGGATCATTTAACTTTTCTTCGCCTACTGCGGCGATCGCCTGATCAATTGCTTTGATTGACTCTTCTAGTTGAGTCTGGGTTTCGGGCGCATCAGGACTGGTTTTAATCAAATCATGGGCACTGTTCAACGTTGCCTTAAAATCTTCGACACCGCGATCGCCTAATTGCCCTTCTATATCACCATAAAGTTCTTCGACTGGATGTCCGATATGAGGCTCTGCCTGTTCATATTCACCCATTGCCATCAACTCTTCTGCAACCATCAAATGACCCAACATCAGAGATAGAGTGGTCGCATAATCCACTTCAGCATCCTCTGTCGTGACCCCTTCGCCACCCTCACCACCTTCTCCGCCTTCACCACCCTCGTCTTGAGTTGTTGTAGTTATTTGCTCCACTTGAGTTGTTGTCTCTTGGCCTTCACCCCCCTCACCGCCTGCACCACAAGCACCTAGCGTTACAGCTAAGCCGAGAGAAAGAAATAGTTCAACTGGTTTAATCGATTTCATTAGTTTAATTGCAAGTCATTCTCAAAAATAAATTATGAGTTTACCCTATTTTCAAAGCAATTGGCTATCGATAGTTATTGGGCTGTTTCGTTTGGTAAGACATTAAAAAAGCCCATGCAACCATGCTCTGCGATCAAATCTTGGTGGGGGTGAAACATATATTTCCCGGTGAAAGGATAACTTAATTCTAAAATGTGACGTTCCGCTGTGCCCATGGTGATCGCATCGGTTTCTTCGGTGGGGGTCAGGGTGCGCCCGGTGCGGTAGACCTGAAAAAAGTTGGCGTGGGTATGAAAGGTGATCGCTGGATCAAATTCGATCATGTTCAACACGTAAAGGCGAATGAGTTGGTTTTGCATAATCGGGATCGGGCGATCGCGGAACACATTGGGAATGCCGTTAAAGGCGTAGAGTTCGTTCCGCTCGTCGTCGTTGATGTCATAGCCGCCCATCACCAGCACTAGTTCATCAGCTGGGGGGCGACCTTCCGGGGGATCAATGATAAATAATCCGTACAAGCCTTTGCCGACGTGGCGGGTTACGGGGGCAATGTGGCAATGATAAAGATGGACGCCTGTTGGGGTCGCGTCGAATTCGTAAGTTGTTGTTTTGCCGTGGCGTATAGGTTTAACGCCATCCATTTCTGCGGGATGCACGCCATGAAAGTGGAGGCTGTGGGAATGTCCATCGGCGTTGTGAAAAATGACGCGTAGGCGATCGCCCTCTGTTGCCCTGAGCGTTGGCCCCGGTACTCGCCCGTTGAGATTCCAGCTCACATATTTGATAGCTGCATTGAGATTAATTGTGGTGCTGTTGGCTTCGACATGAAATTCTCGCACCCGCTGACCATTTTCGTAACTGACTTCGCCATAATCAAAATCTCGCAGGATTTCCATAGGGTCAAACCCGTTGAGGTCAATGCTTTCTTGGTCTAATTCTACGGCTGGAACTTGGGCAGCCTGTAATGGTGTTTTGCCCTGAGATTTCCAAATTAGCGAGGCGATCGCCCCAGCACCGAGACCAACAAGTCCGCCTCTTAATAATTGACGACGACTCCAGCGCATAACTGTGGGGGTAGAAAAAAAGTCAGGCATAGTATTCGCGATAACGACCCTTGAAATAAGGCAGGAAAAAGCTCTATTCAGTATAAAACGTTCAACATTTTTAGCCGTGAACGCAATAGATCATGCTGATCTAAATGAATGACGGGCAATAAAAAAGGAGGCGATCGCCCCCCTAACTGCTAACCAATGATTATTTAGCCAAATTATTCAGAACCTAGCCCAAAACCTATTCCCATTCAATGGTGCCGGGAGGCTTAGAAGTAATGTCATAAACCACACGGTTTACCCCTTTCACTTCGTTCACCATGCGATTAGAAATCGTTTCCAGAAGCTCATAGGGAGGCCGTGCCCAATCCGCCGTCATACCATCTTCACTAGTGATCATCCGCAGCACAATCGGGTGAGCATAAGTGCGCTTGTCACCCATCACGCCCACACTACGAATCGGCAGCAATACAGCAAAAGCTTGCCAAAAATCACTATAAATATTCTGTTTCTTAATTTCGTCCCGCACAACCCAATCCGCATCCCGTAAGATGTTGAGCCGCTCAGCAGTCACTTCACCAATAATCCGAATCGCTAGACCGGGGCCGGGAAAAGGATGGCGACGAATAATTTCGCCGGGTAAACCAATATTCGCTGCCACTTTGCGCACTTCATCTTTAAAAAGCTTGCGCAACGGCTCAACAAGTTTGAACCGCAAATCTTTGGGCAAACCGCCAACATTATGATGACTCTTAATTTTGACAGCAACACGCTCCCCTGTTTTGGGGTCAACGTTAGTATCAGCCGATTCGATCACGTCAGGATACAACGTTCCTTGAGCAAGATAGTCGAAGGGGCCGAGGCGCTTAGATTCTTCTTCAAAAACGGCGATAAATTCGTGACCAATGAGGCGGCGTTTCTTCTCGGGATCGGTCACGCCTTTCAACAAGTTGATAAATCGCTCACGAGCGCTGATGTACTCGACTGGGATATGAAACTGGTGGTCAAAAATTTCAACGAGGCGTTCTGGTTCACCTTTGCGCATAAAGCCTTGGTCGATGAACATACAGGTCAGCTGGTCGCCGATCGCCTGATGAAGCAAAAATGCCAAGGTCGAAGAGTCAACACCACCAGACAGAGCGAGTAATACTTTTTGGTCACCGACGCGGGCGCGGATTTCGCGGATCGCGTCTTCAACGAAAGCTTCGGTTGTCCAAGTGGGTTCACACTTACAGATGTGATAGACGAAGTTGCGAATTAACGCCATGCCGTCTTGGGAATGGACGACTTCGGGGTGGAATTGCACACCGTATAATTGCCGCTCGTGGTGGGCGATCGCCGCACAGGGCGTATTTTCCGTATGGGCTAGCACTTCAAAACCGTCAGGTAGTGCCATACAAGAGTCACCATGGCTCATCCACATCGTTGAACCTTCACCGACATTCGTCAGTAGGTCTGTGGGATCATCAATGGCGATCGCCGCCTTGCCGTATTCCGCATGCTTGGCTCGCTCAACCGTACCACCGAGCTGCTTCACCATAATCTGCATGCCATAGCAAACCCCGAAGACCGGAATGCCAAGATTCCAAATTTCAGGATCACACTCCGGCGCATGTTCGTCATAAACAGAGTTGGGGCCACCCGATAAAATAATGCCCCTCGGATTAAGCTTGCGCAGCTGTTCAGCGGTGGTGCGGTAAGAAATAACTTCTGAATAAACCTCTGTCTCCCGAATACGGCGGGCGATGAGTTCAGAATATTGAGAACCAAAATCTAAGATGACGAGCATTTGCCGTTGAAGGTCGCTTTTCTGAGATTCTGTGTCAGTTGGTTTGTCAAGAGGAGTAGTAGTCACGTTCAGCAGAGATCCCTCGTAAAAGTTAACAGTAGAGTCATAAAAAAATTAAAGTGACTCAGTATAAATAATGCGGCAACGCTGTGAAGATTGCTTGCACACAGACTTGGGAAAATAAGTTAGCTGAAGAGAAGTTTATAAAAGAAGATAAAAAGAGTTAAATATTCCGAACAAAATAACACAAATTGCTCTTTTCCGAAAGTGGGATTTGGACGAAGCCACAAATTTTTATTTTCTGTATCCTCGAAGTAGCCTGTATTAATTTTTGGGGATGAGCGGCTGGCATGAATATTGTGGATTATCTGCGCATTAGCTTGATTGACCGCTGTAATTTTCGTTGCCACTATTGTGTCCCAGACGATGCCGAGCTGCAATATTTGCTCACGCCTGAACTGTTAAATAATGCTGAAATTATTACGCTGCTGCGGGATGTGTTTATTCCCGTCGGGTTTCGTAAATTTCGCTTGACGGGTGGGGAACCGCTGTTGCGTCCCGGTTTAGTGGATCTCGTGCGGGCGATCGCCGCCTTGCCAGAAGTCGAAGATTTATCCATGACAACCAATGCTTTTCTACTCGAAAAAGTAGCAAAAGATCTACACAGTGCAGGTTTAAACCGTCTCAATATCAGTCTCGATTCACTTAACGCTGAGACCTTTAATCAAATTATTGGCAACCGAGGCCGCAGCCGTTGGCAACAAACATGGAACGGTATTCAAGCAGCCTACGAAGCCGGATTTAATCCGCTCAAACTAAACGTTGTTGTGATCCCCGGTGTGAACGATCACGAAATTCTCGAACTCGCTGCTCTTTCCCGCGATCGCCACTGGCATGTTCGCTTTATCGAATTTATGCCCATTGGAAATAGCGAACTTTTTGACGAACGTGCTTGGATTCCTTCAGAAGAATTACGCCAGCAAATTCGCGGTAAATGGGGCTTAGAAGCCGCCAATATTCAGGGTAATGGCCCAGCCGATATTTTCCAGATTCCCGGCGCAAAAGGCACACTCGGTTTTATTTCCCAAATGTCTGAATGCTTCTGCGATCGCTGCAATCGAATGCGCTTGTCCGCTGACGGTTGGTTGCGCCCTTGTCTACTGAATGAATCCGAACAAGTTGATCTTAAAACAGCACTCCGCAATCACACCAATCCGGCAATTATCCGGCAGCAAGTTCGACATTTATTACAAATTAAACCTGATATTAATTTTAAAATGCGTGAGATGGGTACAGATTCCGGTGTATATGGCCGCACGATGTCGCAAATTGGCGGGTAAGTCGGAGGAAGCTTTCACGGCTCAGACGAAAAGTCTCGACATCTTTTAAAAGTCTGTAAACGTTCTGAAACACTCTTTTACACCGATAATTTTTGATCAAAAGTTCTGAGAATCTACCTATTTTTGGTTGCTATATCGGCAATGCTCAAAATCTGTGCTGAGCTTGTGGCGTTTTTCTTTGCGGAACAAATTATAGCTTTTGACTTTCTGTAGAAACGTATAATCGAAGTGTAATTCGCGATCTAGCTTGTGCAATGAATGTAGAGTCTTCTCTTGCTGTGGATACAATCTATTTTGAAA
>JBARRZ010000072.1:0-13826 GCA_049644465.1 Limnothrix sp. | reverse complement strand
GTTGTGCCTGAGATTTCTCTCGCCAAAATTCGGAAAGATGCGCCCTTCGATAAGGTTTGCTACATTGGTTGCGGGGTGACGACTGGTATCGGTGCGGTGATCAATACGGCCAAAGTTGAAGTCGGCTCAAAGGTGATTGTGTTTGGTCTGGGCGGTATCGGTTTGAACGTAATTCAAGGGGCAAAATTGGTTGGCGCAGACATGATTATCGGCGTGGATATTAATCCCGATAGACGGGCGATCGCCGAAAAATTTGGCATGACCCATTTCGTTAACCCCAAAGAAGTCGAAGGCGATTTAGTCCCCTATCTAGTTGACCTGACTAAAGGCGGTGCGGACTATACTTTTGAGTGCATCGGCAACGTCAACGTGATGCGCCAAGCCCTCGAAAGCTGTCATAAAGGTTGGGGCGTTTCGACCATTATCGGGGTTGCTGGCGCAGGACAAGAAATTAGTACTCGTCCTTTTCAATTGGTTACTGGGCGCGTCTGGAAAGGCACGGCTTTTGGCGGGGCGAGAGGACGTACCGATGTGCCGCAAATTGTTGACTGGTATATGGATGGCCGGATTAATATCGACGATTTGATTACCCATGTGATGCCCATTGAGCAGATTAACGAAGCGTTTGACCTGATGCATAAAGGCGAATCGATTCGCAGTGTCGTGACCTTTTAAGAAAAGAAGACACGGAGACACGGAGACACGGAGACATAGAGACGCGGTGACATAAAAATTAATTGTGAACTAAAAGTTGTTTTGGAACATTCTCCCCATCACCCGCTCTCCCCTTCTCCGCGTCGTTTTCAGGGTTTAATTTTGGGGCGATCGCCATCACTGTTTATTGCATAGATACACCATGACCACACTTGTTTTACAAAAAGAATTTTGCTGTTTTGGCGGCAAGGTTAAGTATTATCGCCACCTTTCTCGCACCTGTGGCGTAGACATGAATTTCTCCGTCTTTGTCCCACCCCAAACGAGTACCGAAACCGTTCCCGTACTTTATTATTTGTCGGGATTGACCTGTACAGAAGAAAATTTCACCGTTAAAGCTGGCGCTCAACAATACGCGGCAGAACATGGCTTGATGCTCATTGCCCCAGACACTAGCCCTCGCGATACAGGCATTCCAGACGATGATAAAGATTGGGATCTCGGTAGCGGCGCAGGCTTTTACGTCAACGCCACAGAGGAGCCATGGAAAAAACACTACCGCATGTATAGTTACGTCACCAAAGAATTGCCGCAACTCATCGAAGAAAATTTTCCAGTGAACAGTAGACGCGGGGTTTTTGGCCATTCTATGGGGGGACATGGCGCGTTAATTTGTGCTTTACGGAAACCCAATTTTTACCATTCCGTCTCCGCCTTTGCACCCATCGTTGCACCGATGCAATGTGCTTGGGGTGAAAAAGCCTTTACCGCATACTTAGGCGAAGACAGAAAAACATGGCGCAAATATGATGCCACCCAAATTATTACAAAACGGCAGTTCCCGCAGAAAATCTTAATTGATCAAGGCAAAGCGGATACGTTCTTAGAAAATCAATTGCTAACAGAAAAATTTGCGATCGCCTGCGAAAAAGTAGGACAGCCCCTGAGACTGCGTTATCACACAGGATACGACCACAGCTACTTTTTTATCGCGACCTTTATGGAAGACCATATCAAACATCATGCGCGGCTTTTGAAAAAATAGTCTAGACAATGAAGCTCGCAAATAATTTAGAAAAATAATCCGTTAGTGACTGGCATTGAAACTCAATTTCATCATCGAAAAGTCATCATCAGGCTGACCATTGTGGAGGCGATCGCCCATCTGTTGCACCAACGAATTCAAATCCTTTTTATCCTGAGACGTTTCTAATAACTGTAGAAAAACCTCCCAGCTTTCCTTGTGGTCTTTCGCACGAGCATTCTCATACACACCGTCACTAAACAAATACAGCACCGAATCAAAAGGAATGTATTGATGCTTTTCTGCATAGGTTGTTTCGTGGGGTTCGAAGAGACCAATCGGCAATCCCTTAGTCCGCAAGAGTTGTAACGGTTTGTCTTTGATCTCTGTCAGCAAAATAGCCGGTGGATGCCCCGCACTGGCATAATTCAAAATTCGTTCTTCTGTGTCATAAACGCCATACCAGATAGTGAAATATTGATCCTGTTCACCGAGAAACCCATAACTATTCGTGAGATATTCCAAGACTTGCTTGGGGCTAGCGTAATCAATGCCTTGGTGACCTTGGCGAGAACGCAATAAATTTAAGATGGCGATGGAAGGCAAAGCCGCTTTTAGACCATGACCAGACACATCCAGCAGGTAAAAGGCGACATGGGTGTGGTCAATCCAAAAATAATCAAAGCCATCACCCCCCAGTTGAGACGACGGAATAAAACAAGTATCGATTTTGAGACGGGTACGATTGAGCGGCGGGGGCAAAATTGACTTAACGTACTGGGCGGCTTCGTTGAATTCTATTTCTAGGCGTCGTTTTTGGGCTTGAAGATCTAGTGCTAATTGTTGAACTCGTAACACCGCCCGTACCCTCGCGAGGAGTTCATGAATTTCGATGGGCTTACAGAGAAAATCATCAGCGCCAGCATCTAGACCCATAATTTTGTCTTCTGTTGTGCCGAGGGCCGTTAGCAAAATAAAAAAGGTTGAAATAGCCAGTTGAGGATGGGCTTTGATTTTTTCACAGACTTCAATTCCGCTCAATCCAGGCATCATCCAATCACAAATTACAAGATCTGGCTGGAGGGCGATCGCCATTTCTAGACCAGTCTGACCATTTTCTGCGAGGTGAATCAGATACCCGGCTCGGCTGAGGGTTCGTTTCAATAGAAAACGGATCGCGAGGTCATCATCAATAACGAGAATCTGGATCATAATTGAGCTAAACTACCAAGTGAAGAAGACGTCTTTTACTGACTGCTACACCCTTTGGCTATCTTAGACCAATATCAATTTCATGTTGCCAGCGATTTGACCCTATTGGATCAGGTGCTCGCCCAATGTAGTCAGATTAATCGTAATGATCTGATTCCTCTGCATGACTGGATGCAATGTCAGATGGCGATCGCCGAAGGGTTTACTAACGCTGTACGCCACGCTCACGGTGAATCCCGAAAAAATTGCCCCGTGACGATTGGTTTGTGCCTGTATCCCCATCGCCTCGATATTCGTATTTGGGATCACAGCGATAGCACCTTCGATCTAGAACGTCATTTAGCCCACCTCGATCCACACCTCAATGAACACGCTTCCGGTGGTCGAGGTTTTATCATTCTCAATAAAATTGCCGATACTCTCAGCTACCGTTACGACGCCGAGAAAAAGCAATATTGTTTATTGATCAAAAAGAATTTAAAGAGTCGTCTTTTCCCCTATTTTGTTTCGACAGAAAGAGTAAAAGAACGCCTAAACGATCAAAATTTAGTCATCGTAGATTGTCGTTTTCGACTTAGCGACACTGACTGGGGCGAACAACAATATCAGCGAGGACATATTCCAGGCGCATATTACTTGCATTTAGACCGCGATTTATCGAGTCCGATCCAAGCCCATGGTGGTCGTCATCCGTTACCAGACGTTGATAATTTGGTGCAAATTTTGGAGCGTCTAGGTATTGAGCGGGGAAAAACTGAGATCGTTGTTTATGATGACTTTCGGTTTGCTTTTGCGGCTCGGTTTTGGTGGCTGCTCAAGTATCTCGGCCATGATAATGTCAGTATTCTCGATGGCGGTTTTCAGGCATGGCAGCATGAAAATTTGCCGCTATCTACGGACATACCAACGGCAAAATCTGTCGAGTTTGTACCGCAAGTTCGCACAGAGCTTTTAGTCACTCGTGAGCAATTGTTAGACAACGCTCGCCAAAAGGTAATCATTGATGCAAGAGATGGCGATCGCTATCTTGGTCGCAATGAACCAATTGATCCGGTTGCAGGTCATGTGCCTTGTGCGATTAATTCACCGTGGAAACAGGTCTCGACTGAAGCGGGTTATGCGGTGAGCTATAACAAGCAAAAAAAGATTTGGCAAAATCTCGGTTTAGATGGTGCTGAAGAAATTATTCTGTACTGCGGCTCTGGGGTGACGGCCTGTGTGAATTGGCTGTCGCTGGAGCTAACGGGCAAAAAAAACCTCAAGCTTTACGCTGGAGGCTGGAGTGATTGGTGTTCGTATTTGCCGGAAGTACAAAATCAAAATCAAAATCAGGCGCAGGTTTAACGCAGACGCACGGCTTCGATGAGGCGAGAGTAATAAAAACTGGTGCTGGTCATCTCGGTGCGGGCGATCGCAAAACCATTATCAATCAACATTTGCCGAATTTCGACTTCTTTGTGCTGATAGGCGCGGGTTGTTTTGCTGGGGCCGGGAAAAAATTCGCCAACCTTTTTGAGTGCTGTCAAATAAACCGTTTTTGGTGCAAAGCTCAGGATCAAACGGTCTTCACTGAGAGAAGCAAGGTGCGCAATCATTTTGGCAGCATCTTCACGCGGGTAATGAATCAGTACGTCTAAACAAATCACCGTATTGTATTTGCCGGTAATGCTCTCTAAGTCTTTTGCTTCAAAGACAAGATTGGGTTTGTCGCCAAATAATGCTTCGGCACGGACTGCGGCTTCACCAGCCATCTTTTCGGAAATATCACTGGCATAAATCGATCTTGCACCGGCTTCAGCGAGGGGAATACTGAGGCTACCGACTCCGCAACCGGCATCACAAATACTACGCAGATTGAGATTTTGGTCTGTTTTTAACCAAGCAATAACTTTATCGATTGTTTGTTGGTGACCGACACGAATATCGGCTTGAACTTTGTTCACTTCGCCGTCGCCATAAATGCGCTGCCAGCGGTCGAAGCCTGTGGCATTAAAATAATCTTTAACGATAGTTTTGTCGTTGTTGCCTGTGGTGGTCATGGCGAATTTATTTAAAGTTTGGTTAATTAAAAAAACGTGTTATCGGTTAATCAATGTAGCAGCTTTGGGAATTACTGGGGCTGTTGTTCGGCGGCTGACCATTGGCTGTAGGGATAGCTAACGAGGCTGGCGTTGTAATAGCGTGATGCTTGGGTGACTTCTTGGGCAATCCAATCGGGTTTTGGAAAGGTTTGCGCTTCGTTTTCAAGTTCAATTTCGGCGAGGATTAAGCCTTGGTTTTCGCCGAAAAATTCATCGACTTCCCACACCATTTTTTCAAACAAAATTCGATAGCGTTTTTTCTCGATTTGGGGGCGATCGCCCAACTTCTCTAACATCTCCACCGCATCAGCGAGCGGAATTGGGTATTCAAATTCTAAACGGGTTAATCCAGTCGTTTGACCTTTGATCGTTAAAAAGCCCTGCTCGCCGGCAATTCTCACCCGCACCGTTCGGCCAGTCCCCCGTTGTAGATAGCCTTGACGGTAATGCACGCCTGTCGCTAAGGTTCGCCAGCGATCGCCCTGCACCAAAAATTTTCGTTCGATTTCCTGCGCCATAGTTCAGCTCACCCAGTCCATAAATGTATTATTTAGCCTGATTTTTTCACGTTAGTCATCGGCGATCGCGATTTGATTTCGCCCCCGCTGCTTCGCCTGATACAACGCAGCATCAGCACTACCAATCAACTGCCGCGAAGTGTGAATATCACCATCCGGAGTGAAAGCACTACAGCCAAAACTAAGCGTCACAAAGGGTGCCGTCGGGGATGCCGCATGAGGTAAATTCGTCCGTTGAATCACGTCCCAAATATCTTGAATAATTGCTTTTGCTGCTTCCGGCGATCGCCCCGGCAAAATAATCGCAAACTCTTCCCCACCATAACGAGCCACAAAATCAGTCGGGGTTGGCATTTTTGTCCGCAAAATTTTCGCTAATTGGATCAAACAAGCATCACCCTGCAAATGGCCATAATAGTCATTATATTTTTTAAAATGATCAACATCGCAGAGGACAAGCGATAAATTTAATCCTTTCGTTTTAGATGCTTGCCAATGATTTTTTAAATACGAATCAAAACGACGACGGTTCGCAATTTTTGTTAAACCATCAAGACCTGCCAATTTTTGCAACGTACTATTCGCTACCTGTAAACGAGATTCTGCCTGCTTACGTTCTGAAATATCATTTGAAAGCGATAACAAACAGTCTTGACCATCAATTTGAATCACTTCACAAGACAAAATAGCAGTCCGAATCTTGCCATGCTTAGTACAAAATTCAAATTCATGATTCTGTACACGACTACCCTGACGCACTAGCTGAAATAAGCGTTCACGATCATCGAGATTGACCCACAAACCTAACTCCACAGCGCTACGACCAATCATTTCCTCAGCGGTATAACCAGTTAATTGGCAAAAACTTTCGTTCACTTCGATATGCGTCCCATCTTTAAGCAAAGTGATTGTCGAAGGATTGGGGCTAGAGTAAAACGCTTTGGTGAATTTTTCCTCGGCCAATTTTGATTGTTGTTCTGCTTGTTTACGCCGAGCTATTTCTGCTTGTAAAAGACGATTTTGTTCTGCTAACTGAAGATAAAGCCGTTGGGTTTGTAAATGATTGCTGACTCTTAATAGAACTTCTTTCGGGTCGAAGGGCTTGGTGATGTAATCGTTTGCGCCTACTGAAAAGGCTCGGGCTTTTGCTTCGAGGTCATCGATTTCGCTAATAAAGATGAAAGGAACATGCTCAGTTTTTGGGTGAGATTTGAAGCGATCGCACAGTTCATAACCATTCATTTCCGCGAGATGGATATCTGAAATAATCAAGTCTGGTGGCGCGGCGATCGCCTTTTTTAGAGCGAGACGACCAGCCTCGCAAATTTCAATCTGATGATGAGCTTTAGTTAATAATTGCGAGAAGAAAAGAAGGTCGTTTTGAGCCGCATCCACAATCAAAATTTTGCCTTGATTGAGCCGTCTTGGAATCAGCGCCTGCGATGGTTGGTTGAAAGTGAATGAAGACACAAGTAAAATAATCCGACTAAGAAATTGTTGATTTAGTGAAACATTGATTGGAGAGGAATTACTGTTTATAAAAAATTGCAGCAATAGGCTTTATTGGTAGTAAACAACAAACTTTATAACTCGTTTTCACTTATTTTGTAGTCTCTTCAGTAACATTTTTATCTTAAGTATTTTGTGGGTAGCTTTGCTAGTCGTGGATGATAAGAGATGAGTCTTGCGATTTGACTGATTGATAGACGCCGCTCACTCTTGCTGACGCCATTTCAGAAGTTTTCGCTATAAGATCAAGGCACTCACTGCATAACCAATTTGCACGCAAGTAGATACATCTCTAAATCATTTTTTAGGCGATCGCCACCATGATTGACATCCAAAATCTCTACAAAATTTACGGCAAAGGCGAAACCCAAGTGTATGCACTCCGCGACGTCAATCTGTCGATTCCATCGGGGGAATACTGTTCCATTATGGGTGTATCCGGCTCCGGCAAATCAACTTTGATGAATATTATTGGCTGTCTCGATCAGCCTAGCAAAGGTGATTATTTTCTCAATCAAGAGAACGTTTCTACCCTCAGCGATCGCCAGTTGGCCGTTATTCGCAATCGTAATATCGGTTTTGTTTTTCAGCAATTCCATTTACTGCCTCAACTCAGTGCGCTGGATAACGTCATTTTGCCCATGATTTACGGCAATATCCCAACTAAAGAACGTCGGGATCGCGCAGTTGTCGCCCTGACTAAAGTCGGTCTAAGTAATCGTTTACAAAATCGCCCGAATCAGCTTTCTGGTGGACAGCAACAACGGGTGGCGATCGCCAGAGCCATCGTTAATGAACCCCTATTGCTGCTCGCCGACGAACCCACCGGAGCCTTAGATTCCCGCACTACCCAAGAAATCCTCGATCTCTTTGCCACACTCCACGACACAGGCATGAGCGTGGTGATGGTCACCCACGAAACCGAAGTCGCCAGCCAAACCAACCGCATTATTTGGCTCAAAGATGGCGAAATTGTGCACAGCTACCTTTCCCCAGAAGAAATGCGGGAAGTTGCCCTTGCTCACATTGCTTAAAATGAAATCACTCAGCTAATTGTTATCAATGCCAGAAAACAAGTTAGCGATTTCTGCATTCCTCTGTACAATCGTAAAATAAGTCTAAAAAACATCGCCAATATCGAATCACCTGAGATTTCGATTCATTGACTAAAAATTTGGTTGATTTTAATCGAATTTCCAGTCATCTCTTGATACACTCCAATTAAGATTTCCCACCTGCAAGTCGCTAAAAATACGGGCCTTCTGTCTAGACCCACAACACTATGAGCCATCCCAATTCTCCTTCCTCACAGCCGAACCCCCTTGAAACAGAGGCATATATAGAGGAATTGTCAGTGCCGACGATTGATGTCGCTGCCATAGATACAGAAGCAACAAATTCATTCGCAGATGAAGAGCCTGACTTAGAAAACTTAAATATTGAAGAACCAGATAGCGACGAAATAGAAGCAACAGCGGAAACACGACAGGCGATCGCCCCATTACCCGATTTTCCCGCCCTCGCAGAAGCCGACAACAACGATGGTTTTTTAATCGCCCGTAAACTAAGACAGCATAATCGCGAACTCGTCAAAACAGTTGTCCAATTAGAACAAGCCTTAGCTGAGTCCCAAGAACGACTGCAAACGCATATTGCCCGCTCTCGTAGCGCCGATACTTTGCTCGACCAGCAATCTGAAAATCTGAGTGATACACAAGCAGAAATTGACCGCCTTAACGAAGCCTTAGATCACGCAAAGCAAGAAATCCGTGACCATAAAGCCGTGATTACAGAGCTGAATCTCAAATTTAAAAAGAGCCAAATTCAACTCGCCCAGATTGAGCGGGAATGTAGTCTCCTGCAAGAGTCTCACAGCGAACAGCAACACAGATTAGTTGCAGCGGAACAGGAAGTGATGGACTTGCAATCTCGGCTCGAACGGCAGCAACGCTACACCATTCAGTACAAATCTGCCCTAGAACAGCAGCAACCTGCACCAGAAATTGAAGAGCCGATTATCATTGCGCCAAAACAATCACCTGTTCCGAAAGTGAGCCGAATTCAGCCATGGTCGGAGCAAACTTTACAACCGAAGCCAGCCTCGCCCATTGTGATTAAGCACGAGCAACAAGTTTCCGAACCAGAGTCTCCAGAAATTGTCGAGCGGCCTGTAGAAGAAGCACCAGAACTTGTTTTGCCGACAGAGGTCAATGATGAGCTGGAGCAACAGCTTAATGCGCTAGAAATGGAAATTGAAGCAATGTCCCGAGAGCAGGTGAGTCAAACAACGCTCAAAGTTCCACAATTTTCTCAAGCATCGGCAACGCCAAAAGTGGCACGAAAAGAGTTGAGTCCGAGAATTGTTGCGACTCCTCCCAGCAGCTTGATGACAAGCCCTTTAATCAAAAATTGGCCTTCACCAACGCTTAGCCCGGTAAGCACTCAAAAGAAACGTGCTTCGTTAGCCGCGGTGGATTTACCTTCTTTTCCTCGCCGCTAATTTCAAGTAATTAATGCTTCTAATTGTTTGAGGTGATCTCTTGACTGGCGATCGCCTACTTTTTTTTGCAACAATATGTAATACTCATTCAACTCAAATTTAAGCATCGTTATCATGGCTTCAGCTCTGCCCCCAAACCTCGAAAAGATTGTGCAACGCTTCAAACGCAAGACCGATCCTAAGCAAAAATATCAGCAGTTGCTGTGGTACGCCAGCAAGCTAGAGCCGATGGCCGCAGAGGACAAAAGTGCGAATAACAAGGTGCATGGGTGCGTGTCTCAAGTTTTTATCACTGCCGACTATGAAGCGGGAAAAGTCAAGTACCACGGTGATTCTGACGCGCAGCTAGTGAAAGGATTAGTCGGTCTTTTGATCAATGGCCTCAATGATTTGCCACCTGAAGAGATTCTGGCGATCGCCCCAGATTTCATCGAAGAAACAGGCTTAAATGTAAGCCTCACCCCCTCTCGAAGTAACGGCTTTTATAACATTTTCAAAATGATGCAAAAAAAAGCAATGGGATTCGAAGTCGCCAGACAAGAAGGCATTGCCCCATAAATGAGAAAAACTTTGATATCATTTACATCAAGTAACGTTGTTTGTTAAGAAAATAATTTAAATTTATGGCACTCTTTGGTTTATTTGGCAGCAAAAAACAGAATGAGCCCCAAGAAGGAGACTTTTTCCTCGACTTCGAAGACGCTCAAACACTCGGCAACACTGAGTACATGAAACAGTCCAAGACGATTAAGCGGACTTTCCCGAAGCTCAAAGGCAATCCCGGCAAAACTATCATCACGCAAGTTTCTTCAGACAAGATGCGTGATCTCGGTGCGAACCAGCCTACTGCGCGTCCTGCTAGCAATTTTGGCAGTTCTTTTTCTTCACCCCTATCTTCGTCTAATTCTGAGTCTGGGACAGAAACACCAGCAGCTGAGACTATTTCAGCGCCTCAGATGAAAAACGTAAAAGTAGATAGCAGCATGGATATGTTCCGTAACATGGCCAAGAAAATTAGCAAGTAAATTAATTACTCGCTGTCACTTTTTTATCGAAAATTAACTATTAAAGATAAATATTAAGGAGTCTATTCATTTAGGCTCCTTTTTTGTCGTCTAGATTTAGGTCAAAGCAGCCACTGATACTTTTGCGGCGATCGCCTTTGCAATATTCACAAGCGCTTTCGCCGAAGCAGAATCCGGTTGAGCAATCACAATCGGCGTGCCATTGTCACCGCCTTCCCGCAACGCAATCTCCAGCGGCACACAGCCCAAAAGATCTACATCTAACTCTTTTGCCGTCTTTTCGCCACCACCAGAACCAAAAAGATCATATTGCTTATCCGGCATATCTGGCGGAATAAAGTAGCTCATGTTTTCCACAATGCCGAGCAAATTCACACCCAGCTGCTGAAACATCTTCAGACCGCGCCGAGAATCCAACAAAGACACCGTTTGGGGCGTCGTCACAATCACGGCTCCAGCCATCGGTACAGCCTGAGCCATCGTCAACTGAGCATCGCCAGTACCGGGGGGCATATCAACAATTAAATAATCCAACTCCCCCCAGTTCACCTGATATAAAAACTGACGAATAATGCCGTTAATCATCGGGCCGCGCCAAATCACTGGTTGGTCTGGATCAATTAAAAATGCCATCGAGACCAGCTTCACACCGTGATTAAACTCTGGTTGGAGAATATCCTGATCGCCAGTTTTATCGACCTTAAGTTCTACTTCACCAATGCCCATCATGTTGGGCGCATTAGGGCCATAGATATCTGCATCGAGCAACCCCACTTTCGCACCAGTTTGAGCGAGAGCAACGGCCACATTTACAGCGACACTACTTTTGCCGACGCCACCTTTACCACTAGAGACAGCGATGATATTTTTAACGCTATCAATACCTTGTTGGTTGGGTAGTGTATTTTTTTGAGACGGAGTTTCGGCGGTGACTTCTACTTCTACTGATTCAATCCCGTCTAGGGGCAGAACGGCTTTTTTGCAATCTTCGACAATAAATTCTTTGAGAGGACAAGCTGGTGTTGTGAGCACCAGTGTAAATTTCGCGATACCGTCAGTGACGGTTACATTGCGGATCATGTTTAGTTCAACGAGGCTTTTTTGCAGTTCTGGGTCTTGAACTGGGCGTAGGGCATCGAGGATCGCTTGGGTATCTGCCATGTTGGGGAAAGAGTCGAAGTTAGGGTTTAGGTTTGTGGTGTAGACGAATGCCTACAAAGATATCGTAGAGGAAACTGCGAAAATCTTTGCCTTGTAATAATCCTAATGACTGGGGAGAACCTTTTTGGTCAAGAAGCGGCTTGATGTGATAGTAGGCGGGTTGGTATTTATACCAAGGGATTGAGGGCCATAGATGATGAATGAGGTGGTAGTTTTGGCCAAGGATGAGAACATTTAAAAGTTTACCGGGATAGACTCTGGCATTTTTCCAGCGATCGCGGTCTTCGAAGGGGCGATGAGGTAGATAATCAAAGAATAAACCGAGGGCAATGCCAACAACAAGAGCGGGCACAAACCAAAAGTTCATGATGTAGCCAATGAAGTCAAAATGGATGCCGAGGCAAACGATGGTAACGAGAAAGGCACGACTGAGGAACCATTCGAGCAGTTCGTAATTTTTCCAAAGACGACGTTTAAAGAAAAAGATTTCGTGGTAAAAAAATCTGGCGGCAATCATCCAGAGTGGCCCGCCGGTGGAGACGTAATGATCGGGATCGTTTTCTGGATCGTTCACGTTGGCGTGGTGCTGGAGATGCACGCGTGTAAAGACGGGAAAGGCAAAACCTAGCATTAGGGCGCTGGCGTGACCCAAGATTGTGTTTACGGTACGGTTACTGTGGGCTGCGCGGTGGGAAGCGTCGTGGATCACTGTGCCAGCGAAGTGGAGTGCCAAAACGTTTTCGGAGAAACAGACCCAATCGTACCAACCCCACAGCCAATAGCCGCATACGGATGTGGCGATTAGGACTACGGAAATGATGATCATCCAGACATTCGGATTCATGCCTCCCGGGGGGCGCAAATACTCTTTGGACATTCTTAGGGATGACGCAGCCACCGCCGTCATAACTTCCTTTTCTCCTTTGTTTTGGTAAATTTCATGGATTCTTGGGTAGTTTACAATACTTAAGGCTATTTCATAAAGCTTGATGTAGGTCAAACACTCTATGCCTATTTGTTGTCAAAGTATTGATAATGCTCGCCTATTAGACATAGATTTTGCTGATATTTCGATCTATCTCTGGTTTGCGGCAGGGGCAATTAGGCTGAAAAAAAGTGAGGCGATCGCCCCACTAATTTGTTGCTAAAGTTTTTGTTCACTAATTGCTTTTGTTGATCAATACTTTTTCAAGTTAGTCAATCGCGATAGTGGTCGGTGTACTGCCGTCAGTTTTTGTCGTACTACCACCCATGCCGCTATTTTCTTGGCGGAACTCTAGATACAGGCGATCGCGCCAAGCAAAGAAAGGCGCATATTCAGCGTTGTCACCGAGTCCGGGAATGCCCTTACCTTTGAGGTAATCTGGCATGTCGAAATAGTTGCCACGGGGGAATTTGAGTAAGATACTCAGGCCAGCCACAGTGAAATCAACCAATGTCGGGCGATCGCCCAAAAGATAAGGCTGATTCTCCACCAAAATTGTCAAAGCCTCCAGATCCTGCTTCAAACTACGTTGCGCACTCTTAACAGCATCGCCACCCATACCGACACCCGCGCCAAAAAACTCAAGCACATCGCCCGGCACAGCACCCAGCAAGTTTTTCAACAGATCAGGCACTTCCTTCGGCAAAATCGACGTACGGAAATTAGGATTTTGATTTAAAGCCCCAACAAAAGCAGTACGACCCTTCGTACCAATCGACTCATCAGCCCACTCTTCCATAATCAAACACTGCGCCCGTTGAATCGCATCCACAGGCACGACAGGTTTCGCCGGATACTTACGGTCGAGATAAAACGCGATCTCAGTAGAATCGCTAATGATCGTTTCACCATCCTTGAGCACCGGAACCTGACGCTGACCAGACATCTTATAGACATTCAATTGGCCAATGCCGGGTGTAACCTCGATTTTTTTGTACTCTAGACCCTTGTAATCAAGGATAAGGCGGATTTTCTCCGAAAATTGAGACAGTTCAAACTGATATAACTCCAGCATAAGGACTCGCTTTGATAGTAGGTCAACCAATCTCACCTTACAAAACTTCATCAGAAATTGCCACGAACAGATATGGCAAAATAGAGAAGAACAACCGTATGGATGAGTGAGAGATGAGTATTAATATCGTTAATCTTGTGGG
>JBARRZ010000071.1:0-11076 GCA_049644465.1 Limnothrix sp. | reverse complement strand
TGTGGCGAATTTCTGTGCCAGAGCGAACGGTTTGTGATAAATACAGCGCGTTTGTACCATCGCCAATTGCTTTCACTGGTTCTAGTTTGTTCGGAATATCAGCTAACAATTTTGCTAAGGATTCTTGTTCGACGGCATAGCCTGCTGTTGCGGCGGCGATCGCCGTTTGTCGTCGATTCGTACGTACCCGCTTCAGCTGCAATTGATGACGACTGAGCAGTTCTGCTAACTGTTGTAATTGACGGCCACCGAGTAATTGATTTTGCGCCAAGATATTGACATTCAGCACTGGAAAATCTTCATGTTGCTCCAAATGCCTTTCTAGCATGAGCCAGACTGCATCCCAATCTTCAATCACCCGTCGATTTGTTGTGGGCAAAACGATAATGAGTTGTTCTTCTTCTAAACCCAACTGGAGTTCCAGAGGAGAAGTATCTTCGATAACTATCTCTGCTTGAGGGATTGACTCCGTTTTGGGTTCCTCGGCTGGGGGAACAGCATTTAAGTTTTGAGAAAGGTCTGTCTGTGACTCATCCATGCGCAAGTTCCGGCATTCTTCACTGTTTTATAACAGTAACTTACCTGCTGCGCCAAAGAAATATCCGTTCAAACCCAAGAATTAGCTAAGGGATTTAACAAAGTCGGTGAGCCGTTCCATACCTTTTTCGATGGTGGCCAGATCTGTGGCGTAGGACAATCGCACGCAATTATCGTTACCGAAAGCGACGCCGGGGATGGTAGCAACTTGTTTTTCTTCTAATAGTCTTTCGCAAAAACTGAGAGAGTCCAAACCCAAATTAGAGATATCGACAAAAAGATAAAATGCGCCGTCGGGGCTAGGGCAGCTCACACCGGGAATGTTGCGCACGGCTTCAAGCATGGCGAGCCGACGTTGGGTAAATGACACCAGCATGGTTTCGACACATTCGAGTCCGCCCTCTAATGCGGCGATCGCCCCAAATTGCGCAAAAGTACAAACGTTAGAAGTGCTGTGACTCTGGATCGTGGTCATGCCTTTGATGATTTCTACGGGGGCAGCGGTGTAACCCAAGCGCCAGCCAGTCATCGCGAAACCTTTAGCAAAACCGTTGCAAGTAATGGTCAGCGGAAAAATCTCATCGCTTACGGAACCGATGCTTTGATGGACAGCTTCACCGTAGAGGATTTTTTCGTAAATCTCGTCGGAGATCACGAGCAATTGATGTTCGACTAAAACGTCGGCGATCGCCGCAACTTCTGCGGGACTATAAACCGCGCCAGTCGGATTCGAAGGAGAATTAAAGATAAATAATTTTGTCTTGTCTGTAATCGCCTGTGCCAATTGATCCGGCGTAATTTTGTAATTATTGTCTGCCGTCGCATCAATGAAAACAGGTGTGCCCCCCGCCAAAATCACCATTTCTGGATAGCTCAACCAAAATGGCGTCGGAATAATCACCTCATCACCCGGCTCGATGAGAGCCATCATCATATTGTAGAGAGAATGTTTGCCCCCATTGGTGACCATCACGTTTTCGGCGTCGTAGGGCAGATTGTTTTCCTTGCGTAATTTGGTGGCGATCGCCTGCCTTAAAGCAGGTTCACCCGCTGCTGGCCCGTACTTCGTTTTGCCGTCATCGAGGGCTTGTTTTGCTGCCGCCGAAATGTGAGCGGGCGTATTAAAATCAGGCTCCCCTGCACTAAAACTACAGACATCAACACCCGCCTCCTTCATCGCCTTTGCCTTTGCGGAAATAATCAAAGTAATAGAAGGCTTAACCTGACCGACTCTTGCTGCCAATTTCATGGTGTTATTTTTGTTAAAGATGGAAAAAAGATAAATAAGTAGGGAGCGAGAAAATACTCAGCCTTTAGTAGCGTAAAGTGACACCTAATCACATCGACGTTATTTTTACATAATGCAAGCTTAAACTCGCCTGTAGCTCTAGAAGCTTATTTTTTCAGGGTTTTGTACGCTGTTTTAAGTTATACCGTTGTGATATTTTTGCGTCTAGCGAAGGATTTTTCTTCCATGTCTTTTCTCCGTTCCGATCTCCACCAACTGAATGCCTATGTGTCCCATCCGGGTGGGGCAGCGAATACGCCGGTAGATATTCTCGATACGAATGAAAGTCCCTACGATCTGCCAGCGGCACTCAAGGCTAAGCTTGCTGCGATTTATGCGGAAAATATTGAAACGAATCGTTATCCCGATGGCGGCCACGGTCAGCTAAAAATCAGCATTGCGGACTACGTGAATCAATCGGCTGGTTTAGAGCAGGCGGTTGTGACAGCGACCAATATTTCTGTGGGGAACGGTTCTGATGAATTGATTCGCTCTATTTTAATTGCGACTTGTTTGGGTGGAGAGGGATCGGTTTTAGTCGCAGAGCCGACTTTTTCGATGTACCGCATTTTGGCGACAACGTTGGGGGTAGCTTCTCAGGCGATCGCCCGCAATCTCGATGATTTTTCGATGGATTTGGACGCGGCACAACAGGCGATCGCCCAGACCCAGAATCCACCAGTGCGAGTGGTTTTCGTCGTACATCCCAATTCACCGACAGGCCAATGTTTAACTAACACTGAAGTTGAATGGCTGCGATCGCTTCCGGAAAATATTTTGGTGGTCGTAGACGAAGCTTACTTTGAATTTAGCCAACAAACGCTTGTGGCCGAGATCTTAACTCGTCCCAATTGGTTAATCACCCGAACATTCTCCAAAGCCTTTCGCTTAGCCGCATTGCGCGTAGGTTATGCCGTCGGTCAGCCAAGTATCATTACAGCTTTGGAGAAGGTGCGATTACCTTACAATTTGCCCAGTTTTTCGCAGCAAGCGGCACTTTTAGCGTTAGAAAATGCAGAAACTTTACTCGCAACGATCCCTGAGACTCAGCAGGAATGTCAGCAGCTTTCACAACATTTACGCAGTTTGCCACTGGTTGAAGTTTGGCACAGCGATGCAAATTTTTTACACGTTCGGTTAAAGCCAGATGGTCGTCAAACTCAGGCATCACAACTCACTCAGCTCGCCGCAGCAATGAAGGCAAAAGGCAGCTTGATTCGTCATACAGGAGGAGGATTACGGATTAGTATCGGCACGCCAGCAGAAAATCAGCGCACGTTATCTAATTTTGTTGATTGTGTAAAGTCGCAAATAGAGAGCGTTGAGTCGATACAATTGTAGAGGGTGTCATCTCAGGCGCATTGTTTTGACTTAGCCATGTAGGAAATAATCAACAGTCTCGGCGATCGCCGTTTATATTACATCGAACACGTGCGTATTTTTTGCGGATCGCCCTACATCGGCTCTGTATTAGATCATCAAAGCATCTCTACTTTTGACTATTTGGCGAAAATTTTTTATTCCAAAATCCAGCCAAAATCCAGTCTATTTAGTCGTGAGTACTCGCATCAATCTGCCACCCCTTTGTGATGATTTCTAAGCCCTTTTTTAAGTGGTCTGACCATCTGCTGCCTCGCCTGATCATGCCTACTCTGTTTGCCAGTCTAGGTATTTCGGGGGCGATCGCCTTTTCTCGCCATCTAGGCTTGCTACAAAATATTGAACTCAATCTCTTCGACCGGATGGTCCGCTGGCAGCCCGCTACAGAGCCAGATGATCGATTCCTCGTTGTCGAAATCCGTGATGCAGATTTAGAAGCATTTCAGCAAATTCCTCTGACCGATGACACCATTGCCCGAGCCTTAGACACAATTCAGCAGCACAACCCTCATGTGGTTGGCTTGGACATTTATCGAGATATTCCCAATGCTCCCGGTACAGCATTTCTCAACGAGCAACTGAATGAAGACAACGTTATCTTGATCGAAAAATTACCGCCAAACTCTTTACTGTCGAGACCTCCAAAAGTTGCTGAGCGGTCTGGTTTTAATGTTTTTGTCATCGATCCAGACAACGTCCAACGCCGCAATATGTTGGCGGTCAAATTAAGCGAAACTGAAACCAAGCTGTCATTCGGTTTACTGGTGGCCCAAACTTACCTCGGCGGCGCAAAGCAATATCCCGTCAAACTCGATGGGCAAGGTCTTTATCTTGGCGATAGTTATTTCCCTGCAATCAATACTAATTCTGGTAATTATCAATTGCCCGATAGTGAAGCGAAGGGTTGGCAAACTTTATTGACTTTTGCTTCGGAACCGATCATTGCCCCCAGCATTACGATTAGCGATTTGTTGGCGGGGAATTTTGATCCCGAAGCGATTGAAAATAAAATTGTTTTGCTCGGTAGTACTGCGGCGTCTCAGAAAGATACATTTTTAACGCCTTACAGTGCAAGCCGGACGGATGGTCACCTCACGCCGGGTGTTTTTCTACATGCCCAAGCGATTCAGCAAATTTTAAGAACGGTCGAAAGTAGCGCTCATTTCTTTGTTTTCTGGACAGAAGGGCAAGAGATTGTCTGGATTTTTGCTTGGGCTTGTCTTGGTGGTGCGAGTACGTGGCTGTTCTATCGGACTCGCTTGTTTATGGCAGTGAGTGCTGTTGGGGTTGTTGGCTTAGCGGCCAGTAGTTATGGTTTATTTTTGGCGAATGTTTGGGTGCCTGTCGCAGCGCCGGCGATCGCCTTAATTGCGAGCTGGAGTTTAGTGCTAGCCTATCGGTTGTTTTACGAAGAGAAATACGACGTGCTAACGGGATTGCCAAATGGTCGTTATTTTCTGGAGAAATTGAGCCGAATCAATGAGTCTTTACCCAATGATCCTGAACGCCAAATTGCTGTTTTATCTTTAGATATTAATCAGTTTAAATCAGTTAATGAAAGCTACGGTCATTATTACGGCGATGCGGTTTTAAAACAAATTGTCCAGCGAATTTTTAGTCAAACCGGAGACCATGTTTTAGTTTCTCGAATGGGTGCAAATGAATTTGCTTTGCTAGTCAAAACACCTAAACTCAAACAGGAAGTTATTGAGATCATTCACAACATCGAACGTAGTTTAAATTTGCCTTTTCTAATTGAGCAACGCTCTGTTTATTTGACTTGTAGTACAGGAGTTGCTTTCTATAAAAAAGATGAGCCTATTACTCCTGAAGATTTGTGGTTAAAAGCTCATACTGCGATGAATCGCGCAAAGCAATCCCACAAAAATCATTACAAAATTTTCGCTGAGGGAATGCAGGCACAGTCTATTGATCGCCTCACAATTGAAAGTGATTTACGGCAGGCGATCGCCAATCAAGAATTTGAATTATTATATCAACCTATTTTCTCATTAGCGACAGATACATTAAAAGGATTTGAGGCACTTGTTCGTTGGAATAGTCCGGCTAGAGGCGTTGTTTCACCCAATGATTTTATTAGTATTGCTGAAGAAACTGACTTGATTATTCCTATTAGCCAATGGGTTTTAGAAGAAGGCTGTCGCCAGTTTAAAGAATGGCAAAATGAACTAGGGCTAGACACTTCAATTACTATTAGTATTAATCTTTCGAGCCGCCAGTTTAGTCAAAATGACCTAAAGGAACAGGTAGAAGCTATTTTGCGAACAACAGGGCTTGACCCTTCTGCTTTGAAATTAGAAATTACGGAAAGTACTGTAATGGATGATATTGATGAAGCGGCGAGTATGTTGAAAGATCTGAAAACGCTTAATGTTCGCCTTAGTGTTGACGATTTTGGTACAGGTTATTCTTCACTTAGTTATTTGAGCAATTTTCCGATAGATACTTTAAAAATAGACCGTTCTTTCATTAATAAAATTCAAGATGGCAATGATAATTTAGCGATTCCTAATGCTTTAATTTCATTGGGGCACAGTTTGGGAATGGATATTATTGCAGAAGGCATCGAAACAGCGGAACAATTGAGAATTCTAAAAAAAATTGGTTGTGAATTTGGTCAAGGCTTCTATTTTGCAAAACCTCTTAACAGATTTAATGCTTCACAATTTATTCAACAATGGTCTAAAAGAAAATTTGATCAACGACTGATTAGCAATTTAGACGAAGCTTAGTTTCTTTATTTCTAAATTATTTCCAAATAAACTTTCTGACTGTGATGAGACGATATAAAAGTAGGACTAGTTTAGCTTGCGAGATATAGTCTTTCGCAGTCTGTTTTTGATTTTCTAAGCTATTGGTTAAGTTCTGAAGCTGCCCCATATTGGTCACTGCTTCATCCATATCAGCTTGGATCTTTCGTTCTTCTTGCACAAGTTTTAGCCGAAGATTGCGTAATAGTTTGCGCCATTTTGGTAGCTGTAAAATAAGATAGCAATTTACTAAAATAATGATGAGATTACAGGCGATCGCCACAGATATTTTCATCGCACTTCTTCCATATATTGAATGCAGCTTTGGATAGCTTGGTGCATAGTTTCGCTGTTTTGATGATAGCGTCTGCCATGGCCGGGTAAAATCCAAGTAATCGGATAATCAAGCAGTTTTTTCATTGATTCAATTTGCTCATCCCAAGAATACCAACAAAAATTACGGAAGCCTGTCAACTGATCGAGGCGGGCAGAAAACGCTAAATGGTCACCAGTAAATAAGTATTGGTTTTCGTAAAGCAGCACGGTGTGTCCTTTAGTATGACCGGGAACTGGAATGATTTTGACATCGGCGAGAAAATTTATAGTATCTTCGCCTTGTAAAACAATTTCCACGTCTTTTGTCCCCTCGCTAATATCGGCTTCATGGAGTAGGCGATCGCAGCCAAAATGTTTATGGAATTTCTCGTGATCGGCGACATCATCGCGGTGGGTTAGATACAAATACTTTACGCCGCCCATGGCTTCTAATTGTTTCGTGAGGGGTGGGTTAAACCGTGGAGAATCAATAAGAACATTACCGTCTGGACGCTGGATGAAATAACTGGCTGCACCGAAAGACTTTTTGGAGTGATAGCCGCAATAATAGATATTTTTGACTATATTTAACGGAAATTCTGCTTGGACAGCTTTTATGTCTTTTGGCGTTTCAACTGTGCCGATAGAAGATGTCGGGCAAGCAAGCAAAGCTTTTAAAGCATCGCGCCTTTGTTCAGGGGTTTCGGGTTGGGCATAAACGGCAGATTGACTAGCTTGGCGATCAAAAATGTCGGGCGTTAACCAGCGGCAAGTATCACAATCAATACAGGTGCTATCAACGTAGAATTCTCCTTCTATATTCTGCGATCGCCTTTTAGTTTGGGTTGCCATTTCTATGCACCATCGGTCATCTAGTCGGATCTTAACATTTGCTCCAGTTTCCTGATTTTTGAGATCGTGTCAATTATAGTAAAAGAATCTAGGTGAACTTTCCGACAAAATTATTTGGAGTCACAAAACACGCTATGACAGGCGCACATTTGGATATTACGGCGGCGGATTACAGCTTATTAACCGATCTTTATCAGCTCACGATGTCGGCTTGTTATGTGGGGGAAAATCTCGCGGAAACCCCTGCCCATTTTGAAATGTTTGCCCGTCGTTTGCCGAATCAGTTTGGCTATCTCGTGGCGATGGGCTTAGAGCAGGTGCTGAATTATTTGGAGACGCTGGAGTTTTCTGCTGAGCAAATTGATTATTTGCAAAATACAGGCATTTTTTGCCATGCGCCCGATGCATTTTGGACGTTGTTAGAAAACGGCAAATTTACGGGGGATGTGTGGGCTGCGCCGGAAGGGACTGTGCTGTTTCCCCATGAGCCTTTTTTGCGGATTGATGCGCCCCTCTGGCAGGCTCAGATCGTGGAAACGTTTATTTTGAATGCCATTAATTATCAAACTTTAATCGCCACAAAGGCAGCTCGGATGCGCCACGAGGCAGGCGATCGCCAACTTTTAGAATTCGGAACACGACGGGCGTTTAGTCCCCAAGGTGCAATCTGGGCGGCACGGGCGGCTTTGGCGGGCGGCTTGGATGCGACATCAAATGTATTGGCGGCGGCAAAGTTAGGCATCAATCCGGTGGGGACAATGGCTCACGCGCTAGTGATGGCGATCGCCACCCTCGAAGGGTCGGAGGATGAAGCGTTCCAAGCATTCCATCGCTATTTCCCGGCGGCTCCCCTGCTCATCGATACCTACGACACCATCGCAGCGGCAGAGCGGTTAACAGCTCAGTTGGCGGCAAAGGAAATTTCTTTATCGGGTATTCGCTTGGATTCGGGGGATTTGGTGGCGTTGTCGAAACAAGTGCGGGAGTTGTTGCCGGAGATCAATATTTTTGCGAGTGGCGATTTGGATGAACATGAAATACAGCGATTACAAAAATCTGGGGCTTGCATCGATGGCTACGGGTTGGGCACAAAATTGGTAACGGGTTCCCCGGTGAATGGGGTGTACAAACTGGTAGAAATTGCGGATAAACCGACTATGAAAAAGGCAAAAAATAAGGCAACTTATCCCGGCTGTAAACAAATTTTCCGCAATATTGCAGCGGGTTCTGACCGTATGGCTTTAGCGACAGAATCTCCGTTGGTAGGGGAAATACCGCTGTTAGAAAAAGTGATGGTGGGGGGCGATCGCCTGACCACTCCCGAAACCTTAGAAACCATTCGACAACGCACCAAAGCCAATGTGGACCAATTACCCGCAGCCGTTAAACGATTGGATTCCCCCGCAGCTTATCCGGTCGTAATTTCAGCAGAATTGCAGCAGCTCACCGAGATCGTGGCGACAAAACTAGAGCGGCAAGGTTAACCAGATTTAATTGATGCGAGTTTAGGTTGAAAATTTAAAGACACGGAGAGCAGGAGACACGGAGAGCAGGAGACACGGGGACACGGAGATTTATCTTGAGCCGAAACCTTTGTCCATAACATCTCCCTATAGCCCGATCTCCAACTCTCCTCATCTCCGCGTCTCCCACTCTCCGCGTCGTCTCCACAACGACTTATCTCAAACTCAGGTTAATGATTCGACTTGCAGCTTCACCATAAAGAAGCCGTCCATATTGTGTTTGTGGGGCAAAACTTGGATCCAACCCTCTTCTGCCGCGTAAGAAAAGGCGGGAGAATCTTCGGTAGGTTTAGCGATTTTCCAGTTGGGATGGTCAGCGAGGAATTTTTCGGCGATCGCCCAGTTTTCGTCAGGGTTAATCGTGCAGGTCGAATACACCATATAGCCGCCCGGTTTCACCCATTTTGCGCCAGATTCGAGCAACTCCGCTTGCAGTTTAGTCATTTCTGCAATTTTCTCAGGATTTTGATGCCAACGGATATCAGGGCGTTTATGCAGCGTTCCCAAGCCAGAGCACGGCACATCTAGCAATACCCGATCCGCCATCTGCCGAAACTGCGGATATTCCCGACTGTCGCCAATTAGAGTACGCACCATCGAAATATCGAGACGGCGAGTATTTTGCTCAATTTTGTTAATGCGAGCCTGATATTTATCACTTGCCCAGATCGTGCCTTTATCGCCCATTCGTTCAGCGATATGGGTCGTTTTGCCGCCCGGAGCCGCACAAGCATCGATAATCACTTCGCCGGGTTGTGGATCAAGGAGATGGGTCACCAACTGCGCACTCGCATCTTGGATTGTCCACCAACCTTCTTTATAGCCCGGTAAATCTTGAATCATGCCCCGTTTTTCGAGCAAACGTAAAGCATTAGGTAGGTTGGCGATCGCCTCAACTTTAAGACCAGCTTCCGTCAAAACTTTTTGCACATGCTCCACCGAACTCCGCAGCGGATTAACCCGAATATCCAGCTTGGCCGGGTTATTAAACCACTCACACAAAGCCTCTGTTTCCGCCGCACCCAGTTGCCCTAACCAAGTTTCAATTAACCATTCCGGAAAACTATATTTCAACGCCAACCGCGCCAAATCTTCCTCCGGTAAAACC
Organism: Limnothrix sp.; assembly: GCA_049644465.1. Lineage (GTDB taxonomy): Bacteria > Cyanobacteriota > Cyanobacteriia > Cyanobacteriales > MRBY01 > MRBY01. The sequence continues at coordinate 1,302 of JBARRZ010000071.1, read as the reverse complement.
AGCGGATCACCATTTTTCTCCGCTTCCCGCAAATATTGCCGCAAACAACCATTCACCACACCAGCCAACTGTCCGAGCTTATTATTTTTCGCCAAATCAACCGTCGTATTAACCGCAGCCGAAGCCGGGACAGAATCTAAATAACGAATTTGATACAGGCCCAATTGCAGCAGCGTACGTAAATCGGGCGGCTGTTGATCAACGGGCTTTTTACCAAGCTGATTGATCAGCGAATCGAGCGTTTTTTGTCGCCGCACTGTCCCATAAACTAACTCCGCCACTAGAGCACGATCATTCCCCTTAAGGCCGCTTTTGTGGAGTACACGATCCAACGCCACATCGGTATAAGCGTTGTGATACATAATTTGACGTAGAGCAATGAAGGCAAGTTGACGGGCTGAAGACATGAAATCCTGTAAAAATAATCTAGATTGATTATCCCTTATTGCTGGCCTATGCTTAGGGATGTGAATCTCTGTGAACGAGGCTTTTTAATGCGGCTAATTTCTGATTTTGATGGTGTTATTGCCGATTTGTCTGAGCGATATTATCAAGTGTATCGGTGGTCTCTCACTGAAATTGCACCGGATGAGCAAGCGATTACGGTGTTGAGCAAAGCAGACTTTTGGGAATTGAAACGGCAACAAACACCCCGCGATATTATCGGCAAAAAATCAGGTCTGACAGAAAAACAAATTCCCAAGTTTATTGAGCTGCGCAACGAAAATGCCCATAGTTTAGAAAATATGGTGCACGATCGCCTGATTGATGGTTCCCTTGAAGCGCTGCAAATTGCTCAAGATCTCGGCTGGGAAATTATGACGGTCACGATGCGTCGCACGAGTGAGTTGGCCGAAATGTTTAAGCTCTATCCAGAACTGGGTGATTTTATTGCGGGCGATCGCCGTTTTACGATGCCAGATGCTGCCGAACGGGATCGCGACCTTGAGCTAAAGCCACTGCTCCTCGCAGAAACTTTGATCACCTTGCCTCAATCTTCTCAAACATGGATGGTTGGCGATAGCGAAGCTGATATTCGCGCTGCTCAGAGCCAAGATATCCCAATTATTTCTGTCCTCTCCGGCATTCGAAGCCGCGAAAGTCTAGAAGCATACGAGCCGGACTTTATCGTGGATAACCTATTCGAAGCCGTCAAGCTGATTCAGTCGGAGCTGTGATCTCAAAGTCTTTGTAAATGCTTTCTAGAGACTGCGTTAATCTTTTTAATCTGTCCTCAATTTCTTGTTTTTGGGCCAAGAATTTTTTCAGACGATGATAGCGGGCGATCGCCAAACTCACAGC
>JBARRZ010000070.1:0-5114 GCA_049644465.1 Limnothrix sp. | reverse complement strand
TGCCAAGATCGTTGTTATGCTCATGAATGACATTTTTCTTTGAATTCAGAGAATCTTTTGATAATTAAAAAATAATCAATCTAGTTAACGAATACATAACCCCCTGCTTTTACGACAAACAATGCAGTACAGCAAATCTCTCATCAAGGCCCTTGGGGACGTTGTTTACGAACGATACATCAGCTCTGGCAAAATCACTTGGCAAGGAGACTTTCCTCGTGTACTAGGGTATTCCCAAGCACAAATGGGTGATGACAATAATCTATGGCTAGAGTGTCTTTATTCAGAAGATCGCACACGAGTTTTAGCGGTAATGGAAGCGGCTTTTCAGGAATGGGAATCCTATACGCTGGAATATCGCTTTCGTCATAACAATGGCTCTTATCTTTGGATTCAAGACCGGGGTGTTCCGAATAATCAGGAAGACAGCCGAGGAGATTGCCATGAATTGAAGATCGTGGGGGTGATGCGAGACATTAGCGATCGCAAACAAGCTGAAGTAGACATGCATCAAGCGCTGGTACGAGAACGAGAACTGAATCAACTTAAAACGCGGTTTATTGACATCGCGTCCCATGAATTTCGGACGCCTCTGACTTCAATTTTGGGTTTTGCTGAATTGTTAGAGCAATATTCGCACAAGTTCAATCCGGAGGTGCAGCGCTCTCATTTACGACGGATTAAGGATGCGGCGCAGCGACTACAAACGCTTGTAGATGATGTGTTGTCAGTCAGTCGTGTGGATGGGGATAATTTTGCTTTAGAGCTGGCCCCGACGAATGTAATGATGCTGTGTCAAGACATTTTGCAAGAGTTGGAGGTTGTGTTTGAGAATGCTCATATGTGTCGCTTGTCTATTGACCCGATGTTGAGCGGCGATCGCCCCCAAGCACCATTATTAGACAGCAAAATCATTCGCCATGTGCTGACAAACTTGCTGTCCAATGCTTTGAAATATTCCTTTCCAAGCGAACCTGTTACCCTTGAAATTCACTGTACAAAAAATCAGATTACCTTTTTAATTACAGATCGAGGGATTGGTATTCCCGCTGATGATCTACTCCATTTATTCGAACCGTTTCATCGGGCACAGAATGTTGGCAAAATTCCCGGTACAGGTTTAGGACTGCATATTGTAGAACGGTATGTTTCCTTGCACGATGGTACGATCATGGTCACGAGCGTTGTCAACTCAGGCACGACGTTTCGGGTTAACATCCCTTGTATTTTTATTAGCGACAACTACTCCTAACTGCAGGAATATTTTTTATTTACCAGTCGCAGCACTCACACTACTTCATGGATAATTTGGCTTTGCTGTCCCAAGAACATCAGTCACCCACGGTGCTTGTCATCGAGGACGAAGATTCCATTCGCGAATTGATTGTGACATTGTTAATCGCAGAAGATTACACAGTAATAGAAGCAGAAAATGGTGATGTTGGTGTTGCTATGGCGATCGCCACACCGCCCGACCTAATTATCTGCGACATTACCCTACCCGGCATTGACGGTTATCGCGTCCTCGAAACACTTCAAGAAGATTCCCTTACCGAAACGATCCCCTTTATTTTTCTGACCGCCAGAGGCACAAAAGAAAATATTCGCCAAGGCATGAATCTTGGCGCAGACGACTATCTCACCAAGCCTTTCACCACCCAAGAACTCCTCGATTCTATTCGGGCACGACTCCGTAAACATCGCTCTTGGCGAGAACATTTCAAGCAACAAACGACCAGTAGCAGCCAGCAAATTAATTACACGGTCACCCATGATCCCGTTACCCAACTGCCCAATCAATTAGCCCTACGAGACGATCTCAACCAACTTTTAAAGCACTGGCAAACAGAAGAAACCGACGCCAATCTTGATCTCGATGCTAATTGGGTTATTCCTGTTTTTTACCTCAGCATTGATCGCTTTGAGCGAATTAATGAGCTGTTTGGCTATCAGTTTGGCAATATCGCGCTGAAAGCGATTGTGCGCCATCTCATCAGCACGGTTTCCGAGTCAGCTTATTTAGCTTGTTTAAATTACACTGATTTTGTTTTAATTTATCCTCCGGCTCAAAAAGACGTTAATCAAGAAGCCACTATTATCATTCAAAATATTCTCAAGAATTTTGCACATCCTATTACTGTAGACAAACAAAAACTACTTATTAATTGGCATGCCGGCATTATTACAATGCCCTATGAAGAATACAATTTTGATAAATATTTAAATCAAGCTAAAGAGGCAATGGAAACGGCTCGTAAACGGGGCAATCAATATTATTTTTATGCTTCAGAACAACAAGATCCTGTTAATCAGAAAAAGATTCTTCTCGATGCAGATTTATATGAAGCACTGCACCGTCACCAACTATTTTTACACTATCAGCCGAAGGTCAGTGTGAAAACGGGTCATATTGTTGGCGCTGAGGCTTTATTGCGCTGGCGACACCCAACTTTAGGGATCATTTCACCGGGAGTTTTTATTCCTCTAGCGGAGAAAAATGGCCTCATCGGTGGTATTGGTCAGTGGGTGATTGAAGCGACTTGCCGACAGATGCGAATTTGGAACAATCAAGGTTTTGACTATTTACGAATTGCCGTAAATCTATCGGGACGCCAGTTTTATCAAGCGAATTTGGCTGATAATTTGTCTCAAATTACTGAGTGCTATGGTATTCCTCCAAAACAGATGGAGCTGGAAGTTACGGAAAGTATTCTAATCTCTGATGTGGAACTGGCGATCGCCAACTTACGTGCCCTAAAAGATCGTGGTTTTCCGATTGCCATTGACGATTTTGGTACAGGGTATTCATCCCTTAGTTATTTACAAAATTTTCCCTTCGATATCTTGAAAATTGATCGGTGTTTTATTCGTAACATTATGCGAAATGTAACCAATGCCACCATTGTTAAACATGTTATTTTAATGTCCGAGCAATTGAAGTTAACAACAGTTGCAGAAGGGGTTGAAAACCTTGCCGAATTTGAATTTTTGCGGGCGCAGAACTGTAATGAAATTCAGGGCTATCTCTTCAGTCCACCCGTTAGTGTTGAGGCTTTTACCGAAATGTTACAAGATGATCCTGACTTTTTAGCTCAAGTTAAGCCACATACTCAATAAATACGAACCTCAAGCAAACAATTTCAGTTTGCACTAATAACGGCGATCGCCCAGAAAAGCAAAAAAATCCGTTGTAAATCTACACTTAGGCAAATAATTAAAATTAACGGAGTACGATAGACTGAGTCCTACTTATATATTTTGTTTGCAAAATCTAACTAGCAATGACTTCAGACCCTAACTCCTCCATCGCTTTCTCCATGGATGACTTTGAGAGCGCCCTCAGTGAACATGATTATCACTTTGAAGTAGGGCAAGCGGTAAAGGGAAAAATTTTTGAACATACATCCGAAGGCATTTTTGTCGATATTGGTGGTAAATCTCCCGGCTTTGTACCGACCCCAGAAGCCCTCCTTGCCAACGAAACAGACCTTGCAAGCATCCTGCCAATCGGTGAAACAGCAGAATTTCTGATCATTCGCGAACAAAATGCAGAAGGCCAAGTAACACTATCTCGCCGCAAGCTCGAAGAAAAGCGCATCTGGGAAGAATTAGAAACCGCAGCAGAAGCCGGACATTCCGTACAAATTCGTATCACCGGCAGCAATCGTGGCGGCGTCACAGGAGATATCCAAGGATTACGTGGCTTTGTCCCAAATTCCCACCTTGTAGAAAAAGACACAGACTCCCTGATGGGGCAAATTCTCACAGTCAACTTTCTCGAACTCGACCAAGAACGTCGCAAACTAGTCCTTTCACAACGTTATGCCGCTCAAGCTGAAATTATGCAAAAGCTGAGTATTGGTGCATTAGTGACGGGTAAAGTCGCAAATATCAAACCATACGGTGTTTTTGTTGAGTTAGACGGCATGACTGGATTGCTACACCGCAGTCAAATCAGTGACAAGATGACAGCTCAGCTTGAAGATATGTTCACAGTTGGTCAAGATGTTCGCGTCCTGATTACTGATATTGAAGAAAGCAAAAAGCGTATTTCTTTATCTTTAAAGGCGCTCGAAAAATTCCCCGGTGAAGCGGTGGAGCAGTTCGATGAGTTGCAAGCTAACGCAGATGAGCGAGTTGAATCGGCTTTGAAAAATCTCAATATTGTCGTTTAGAAATTAAGTTTAGAGTATCGACACTTCTGCTAATCACAGTAGTTCTTTCTACAACGTAAAAAATTCAGCTAGGGACATTTCACGGAATGTTTCTGGCTGAATTTTAAATTGATTTTTTACTACTAAAAATTTTGACTGATTAACGATGCTGCGAAGAAGCTCGTTTGGCAGCGAAGAAAAATCGAAGTTTAATCTAGATCTAAATCGGAGCTTAGGGAACTAGAATCGATGAGATTGGATTCTAAGGTCATGCGTCGTTCCATTTGCCCTAGAAAGTAGCCTGTCATCATCGCTGATGCAAGCAGATTTGCGAGGTTTTCCCGGTCTGTTGTAATGCTGACTTGAAAATCGTCTGGTGGTAAAACACCGATTAGGCCTCTGACATTATGGGCGATGATATCTTTTACCTCTTGGCTGGCGGATTGGGCAATTCTGCTCATCACGTCAGGGTTTTGCTGCTGCAAATAATTCATTAAATTGTTTGCTGTTTGCTCGTCAACGTCAGAGGAAAAGAAGTCAGAGTTGAAAATCATTCGTAATTCCGAGAGTATTTACTTCTTGCCACCTACTCTAACGCTAATCTTTCGGACTGTACACCTTGATAACCGTACAATTATTGGTCGAATGCTTCGGACAGTTGATCGATTTCAAAGTACTGGTAGAATTTTTCGCTGACTTCTAGCCAGAATGAGCGCCCGTCTTGTTGGCGGCGTTTTTTGACGAAGCCTTGGGCGACGAGGTCTTGTACGTGCTGGTAGGCGCTGCTGCCGCGTAGTTCGATTAGGTCGGTTTGGAGGATGGGTGATTTTAGGGCGATCGCCGCTAGGGTTCGGAGTGCGCCAGTATTGAGATCGGCCGGAATGAGATGAGTCACCGTTTCTTGGCAGCTTTCCCGCAATTGGAGACTGTAGCCCTCTGGTGTCTCGACCACTTCTAGGG
>JBARRZ010000069.1:0-13777 GCA_049644465.1 Limnothrix sp. | reverse complement strand
GTCTTTGGCTGTTGGCTCGTTCAGCTTTCACGGTCGTTTAGGCGATCGACTAATTGGAAACATCTTGACAAGTTGGAATTTGTTCTTTTTTGGCGTACTTCCCGGTCGCTTCGGCGATCAACTAATTGGAAACAATCAATTTTCTGAAGACAACTTGGTGGAACACTCTTGTTGCCTCCTTCCCGGTCGCTTCGGCGATCGACTAATTGGAAACTGTAAACGATGCGAGAAGTAGGGTCAAAAAGCTCACGGATTTTGATGCTTCCCGGTCGCTTCGGCGATCGACTAATTGGAAACTCTCGGATCCTTTGATTTGTGCCACCCCGTAGACTGTTAACTTCCCGGTCGCTTCGGCGATCGACTAATTGGAAATTAAAGGACAAAGCCTTGATTGATTAATTTTCCGAAGACAACTTCCCGGTCGCTTCGGCGATCGACTAATTGGAAACACGGACTGGCCGGGTATCCAAGAAACACTGCTCCATGGGCTTTCCGGTCGCTTCGGCGATCGACTAATTGGAAACTTACAATTAACAACCAGAATAGAAATATTGCATTGACTTCCCGGTCGCTTCGGCGATCGACTAATTGGAAACTGAACCTTATCGGCGATCGCCTCGTACCATCCGATGTGTCTTCCCGGTCGCTTCGGCGATCGACTAATTGGAAACGACTTAACATTGCTGTAGTCAGGCTCGCGCTTTAAGTTCCCGGTCGCTTCGGCGATCGACTAATTGGACACGAGTTGGTCATGGCATAGTGCAGGGAGAAGAAGCGATACTTTCACGGTCGTTTAGGCGATCGACTAATTGGAAACTAGGCAGGCTGTGCAGGGGAAATGTGTACAGTAGATGTATCTTTCACGGTCGTTTAGGCGATCGACTAATTGGAAACCCGATGAATACATCCCATAGGTAATTCCACTCATCTATCTTTCACGGTCGTTTAGGCGATCGACTAATTGGAAACACGTTCGTGCTGAGAATTGTTACGCCATTTTTTAGCTTTCACGGTCGTTTAGGCGATCGACTGACTGTGCGCCAAGCTTTTTAAATGTCTACAGAAACAATGAGATTACGATCTTTTTGTCTGTGGACATTTTTGTTTTCTTGTGAATCCAAAATACAAAATACAAGCAATATTATTATTCAAGACATTAGCTGCGCACGACTAAAAACCGATTTTCACTGTTCAGATATATTTATCTTTCAAGCATTTACATTCAGACTTTCTTTGCTAGAATAAGGGAGTCGATAAGTTCAGCACTTGTTACTCAAGCGAGATTGTTTTTTTGCTAATGCTACTTCTTCGGAAGCTAGACATTGGCACTAAAGTCGCAAGAGAGGACAAGCAAGATGAACAACCCAAATCGACACAGCAAGCCCTTCTCCAAATGCTTCTGGAAGCTGCTGGTGATTGCCACATACACGGCGATCGCGGTTAGCCTCAGCCAGAGCGAAGGGAGTGAGCACAAGATGATCATCGTCAGTTCTGTCAGTGCGGCAGCAATTGAACTGATCAACGAACTCGACTCCTAGGAGAACGCAAATCAAGGCGGCACAACCGTCTTTTTTTGTGCCTAAAAATACTTCAACTAAATACGCACCTATTTCAGGCGATCGCTTAGGGTTTCTAACTCTTCCTGAATATGATTAGTTGTCTCATCGGATGAAATCAAGCCGATTTGATGCATTGCCTGAATAAACGGCGATCGCACTTCTTGAGTGAAGATTTTTGCTGCCCATTCACTTTTTTCTTTATCATCCTTAGGGATTTGGCTATTATTTTCTTCTTTCCAGCCTTCACGAAATCCTTTCATATATCCAACTAATTGGAGTACATCAATTCCTCTCAAGTTATGAATAAACTGATTTCGCAAATCATCTTTATATGGTCTCTCATATTTTGAAAGCCATTCATTGATTACATCCCAAAATTCTACGTTGGGATATATATTCTTAAGCCAAGAGACTAGAGCATTATTAGCTGCGATATTTTTAAAGTCTATATATTCTCTATTATTTCTCTTGCTATCAAAATTAATATTTTTCTCTTGAAGGTCTGTCAGAAAATCAAGCTTCTTTAGTACATCTATTTTTTTGTCAATAGATCTATTAGAAAGCATTCTACTAATATAAGAAAAAGAAAGTCTTAGTCCTTGCTCATTCCATTCTAAGATCTCTGATGTATTTAAAGAAATACCATCAACAGTAATTGTATTAGGCATTTGGTGTGGAGGCAGGGTCATATTGACTTCAAACCTGTAAGAAATGCTCGCTTTCAAGAAAGTTTCATGAGCTGCTGCAAGAAGGGCGATCGCCTGTAAATAGTTCTCATTTTCCAGAAAAATCTCAATCAAATCTAGAGACTTACGTACCCGATCAGCAGCTCGAAGAGGCTCAAACTCTTCTTTTGGATTAGAGTTATCTGGCTTCAAATTAAATTGTTTGATTTGTTTCTCGATATCCTTAAGAACACCTGGCTCTACTAAACCATTCAATAATTGAAGAGCGGCAGCAGGATTACCCTTTTTCAATAGTTCTTTAGCCTGACCAATAAAAAGATATTTAAGATATTTAGAGCTTTCCAATATATCAGCACTATCAAGAGTAACCTCATTACCAACTAAAAAGTTTGTATTATCACCAAATCGATTTAGGCTGATAAATTGAATGGCAGATGAAATAGCGGGTGTTCCTGCCTGATGACTAACGTAAAATATTTCCTTTTCTTGACTAGAAATATGATTGAAGACTTGTTGTAAAAAAGGCAGTGTTTTATCCCAGTCAGATAAGCCAAAGTTGTTAGGAGATTCGGGCTTTAGGATCTGAAAATCTAAAGTTGCATCCTTGAGCCATTTATGGTTTTCAAAATACCATTCAAAAATAGATTGCGCTTCATAAGTATCCTGCCAAAAAGGACAAGACATTTCTTTTTTGTCTTTCTCATTGAAATTAGAATCTTGATCAGTGAGAAAAATAATAATTCTGTCTGGCTTGATAGATTCTTTCTTTAGCTTGTTGGCAAAGCTGTCTAAAAGAGGAAAAGTGAGATCTAATGTTTTATAGTCATTAGGATTTTGCGCAACCGTGCCTAAAACTCTTGCTTCGAGTAAATAAGGACTTTTTCCATGAACTTTAAATTTTGGATTAAGACTGGGTTTAGGGTTTTTAAGTTTATACTTAGGATTAGAATTTTTGTATTTTGATAGCATCCCATTCCATGCAGGGTTATTCAGGATTTGAATATCACTATTACCAGTAGAAATAATCCAAGTAATTTTATTCATAATTTTAATTCTAGGCTGGATATACTTTTTGAAATTGTGTATCTTCTTTCAGAAAGTCTATGAAATCAATATCTAGGTCATCTATTTCAGAAGTAAATATAGTAAGTAATTCAATATATTTATTCTCTTGAAGAGTTAAAATATTATTTTTGACTTGATGTAAAGGATACATCCGATGCCAAATTCTACTGATATTTAATTTTCCATTAAAAAAACCTCCAGTGAGGGATGTTTTCTTGATAAAAGATTTATCATCATGAAACCAGTCTATTGCTTGTGAGCTATTATTCTCTCTCAGTAAACCCCAAACTTGTACATTAGATTTATTCCACTTTTCTCGCCAAGCTGGATGGTTTTTAGATATCTGAATTCCTTCGTTAATAATCCAATCTAGTATTGATTCATTCAACGAGCCAAAAAAGTTGCTTAAACTTAGCTCAGATTCAATTTCAAAAGGAAGGATATATATTTTCTGAAGTTGATCAAATTTAGGATGATTTTGAAGATTTCGAACAGTTTGTGCATGATAAGACCAATGACATCCTATAGCAGCCCCTTTATACGAGGGTTTAAATATACGATGATCAGCTCGCCTCCAGGATCTACCAAATCCTCCTAATAATAAAGAAAATTGTATAAGTTGACGCAAGAAGTTTTTAACAGTATTTTGATTCTGATTTGTTATCGCATTCGTAAAACGAAATTGAAGTTCACCTTTTTCTAGATCAAAATGAATAGTTTTGTGACGTGTTAAAAAACCTTTATTACTCAACCTTTTATATTCTCGTGTAACGAAGTCTATAGACGACTGGTTAATAAAATCAACATCGAGATAACCAACAATTGGTTTAGGCTTATTGTCTCGAAAGACTTGAATTCCTTTTCTGTTGAGAGCATTTAATTCCTCTTGGTTGATAAAACCTCCCCATAGTTTTTTAGTTAGATATAGTGCAGATACTTCATCTAACAATCCACCTAGTAACCTTAATGTATGACCTCGTAGAGCTGCCTTGAAAATGTTGAGACGAAACTCGGCTTGCTTGTTTGGTAGCAAAGGAGCTATACCTTGTCCAGAAAGAGGAACTCTTTGAATAATTTTGGTTCCTTTACTTTTGACTAATACTTTTCCATAGCCTGCGCTAGTGCGAGAACCTAAACCCAGACTTAAAGCTTTATGCCAAATTATCTGAACTTCTTCTTGCTCTTCTGGAGTTAGGAAAGTTGTTGCTCCAATAATAAAAGTAAATGTAGGTTCTTTTAGGGAAATTTGAATATTTGCACTATGGCTAGCTTGGAAATTTTTAACTTGCCAATCCTGTTGTTCGTGGACAATATCAACAGCAGAATCATCGATTACCCCTTTATCTCGAACAAAACCACCGTAAAAAATTAATTGACCGGGTTTGGTGGTCTTGACGTCATCAATTTCAGTTTCGCCACCACAGTATTTAAACCATTGATTACGGGTGCAGGTACGTTTAAATAGTCCTTTCATAGAGGAGCCTGTCACCATTGGATAACCTTTTGCGCCAATGACAGGACGGATGATAGTTTCGTCTTGACCACTATTGGACACGTAACGCCAATTAATTTTTGCGTCTTCTTTTAGGACAAGATGAGGAGGAGCAAAGTCAGGGCAATCTTGACTGAGGGCATCTTGCCATTCTTCTATCCACTGATAAGCGGGCTTATTTTCATCGCTGAAATACTGGACTTGTCCACGTCCCGAAAGCTGGGCTTGATACATTAGCGGAATATTACTCATCGTCATTGTCTCCATTAGGGGCTAGTTTTTTGTAGCGTTGTGTCCACCAAATTAAGCTGTCGCAGAGTTGCAGGAGAATAGCTTGAACAATTTTGCGCTCATTCTGATCCATTGCCCAAATCTGATCGGCGATCGCCCGAATTTGAACTGTATCAAGTTGTCCCCCCTTAATGGTTCTAACTTCCTCATTGGGTAAAGAGGTAATCCCGACTTCTGCCATTGTGTCTACCAGTTGCTGCCAGACTGCTTTCCAATATTCATGCTTATCTTTTTCCTTCTCTTTTTCAGGAGAAAACCGCCACTGTTCACCCCAAAAACGTTCTAGACCAAAGGCAACAGTTGTACGCATCTTAAAGACTTGATTATTAACACCTTTTTGGTAGTGATTTTGCACTAGATTATGAGCTTTTTGATCAATCCGATAATTAGTAAAGGCCATCGTTTAAACCTCCTGAATAGTTACTTCACATAAACCAAAACCAATAGACTCTAGACCACCAAGGAAAACTTCCCCAGTTTTACTTTCATCGAAAGGTTGCCATGTTTTTTTGGGCTGTGCCGCATCTTCTCTCAGTGCTACAGCGAAAACCATTTGGGTATCTTCAGGTAAGGCTTCAGTATTAAAAAAGCCACCTTTATCGACTCGTTTAACATCATCTTCTAGGCGGACACGGCTTTGGCGAAACAATGCCATATCGTGAATCATGCCAATTTCGTCGTCAGCAACAATCACGGCAGGCAAATTACCGAGAGGAAACCAAGGCTCTGGATTTTCCATTACTCCTTCAATTTCGAGGAAACCAAAGTTAAAGAATAATTTCTCTTTGTCATCAACTTTCAATGGCTTAAGAGATGGCGATCGCCGATATAGCATATCCCCACCCTTATCCCAGTTAACTGGTAAATCCTTTAGCAGTATCTCCTTATCTGTTCCATCCTCATTTTTTTGAGTACACTTCACATGATGCCCAGCAATACGTTGGTAACGTTTTAACAGACGTGGGCAGCTCACCCAAACGATTGGTTGACCAGGACAGAACACAGGTAACCAGACAATAGAGGCAAACTCGAATTTAACCCTTGATTCTCCCGTCTTCTTTTCTTCATTCTCTCCATCATCACCGTACCAATAGTTTTCCTCTTCAGTTCCCTTATCGAGTCGTGTCTCTGCCCGTAAACGACCTCTGAGAGAACTACCGGGGATAATGCCCGTTTGCAAAAAAGGATCACGGAAAATCAGATTCAAATTTCCTGCTTCTTCTCCAGCTGTTGCTCCAACATGGAGCGGTGCAAGGGTTTTGATTAGTCCGTAGGCTTTTTTATACATAGTAAATCTTGAAACTCCTTATTAACTAAATACTTAAATGTGCTTGATTGTGAGGGGTAATGCTACGCTGTAACCTACTTGCTTGAGGCTATAGCCAGAGGTTGGAAACCAATCTTTTGACCAATGCCGCCAAGGTTGTTCTAAGTTTTTTGGTAAGACATAGACACTCCCCGCCGGGACACCATAACGACCTCTTTGAAGCAAGCCACGCCCTCGACTACGTAAAGGAATGGGTTTATCCGTGAGAACATGGGTGGGTTCTGGAAAGTCAGTTTGGGCGGGGTCTGGATAACGTCGGGAAAAACGATTTGAACCCCAAATTCCCGGTGTAATTAGAGCAAAACTGTGTTGAATGGATTCATTGAATAGCTTTTTGCGATAGTCCGGTAAGGCTTGGCATTGCAGATCAACCATGTGATTTTCACCGCCAAAACGATACCAACCGTCTGGAATCTCATGGCTTGATAGATACACCAAACAAACCTCTTCATCGAGTTGAACAGCTTGTTCGAGAAAAAGACCGTCTGACTCAACCACATTACGTTCTTGCTTTTTCATCTTGGGATGGAGCATCGGTAAGAATTTCCAAGGGTTTTTGGCAACTTCAGAAGTGCGATTGCTATATAAGATGTCTGCGGAGTCTTCCCAAGAATCGATGTTGATCCATTGATATTCCGGTTCTACCTCATTCTCCTGTTGTTTTTGCCAATTACCTTTTTCATCAAGTTGCCATTCATTCCAATCTTCGTCAGCGATAATTTTTGTCCAAGGCATCGGTACAAAAAAGCTGGTTGGATTGTCTTGTTTTGCCCAGAATCCCCCAATAACATGGAGTTCTTTAGCAATGGGGCTTTTTGCTTGTTGGTGATCATAGGTCACATTAGTGATCAGACCTGCAAGGGTTGCAGCATCTGGGGGAAATTTTTCTCGCGATCGCCCGACGAGATTCTCTGGGGAAAGGAAACCGCCGGAACTACCGTAGAGATGACCTAGGGAAGTAATCGTGATGAGATAGTTAAGTTCACACATTGCTCACAACCCCCTGTGGTGGATTTGTTTGGGAAAGGTCAGGAGTATGGCGATCGCAGAGTTGCCAGCCGATATGAATGAGATCATTAATCCACTGCAAGAGGTCAGCGTTTTCCCCATCTTCACTGCCTGTGATGTGGTTTCGATGATCTGATAGATATTCCCCATAACTGTTGAAGTAGAGATTGAATAAAGCAATCGCAATGGAGGTTTCAATGCCTTCATCATTAGCTTCTTCAATTTGCTCTAAATCAATAGCGCGACGGGATTGAAGTTGGGCTAGATCGCTATAAATATGTCCCCAATTTGGCAGATCTTTAGATGGTTTACCGTCAATAGTTTGATATTGGCTTAGCTCTCGATTTTGTCCTGTGCCTGTGTATTGAATGCCTTGGCGATCGCAGTATTGGGTGAGTAGCCAAAGATGATCCCAAGGACAAGTCCATTGCACATATTGCCCACTATTGAAAACGACTCGAATGGTGACTCTATCTTTACCCTTAAATTTAGCGAGTTTTTCGGCTTCGCGGCAATGTTGGAGAATATCCCGTTGGGGTACAGAGGGGGCAGCCCACACAAATCCCATACTGAAATTAACAGGCTTATCATTGACAACTTTCGGAGGGGTTTGCCATTGCTCCTTGAGTCCCATTAACCAATCGATGATGGTTGTGCCTGTTATGCAACTTTCTTTGTGACCATTAAATTCTTGGTCATAGATTACCCCAAAGAAATCATCACCCCCGGCATAAATTACTCGCCCTATCTTGAATTCTTCGGCAAAGCTCTTGCCCCAATCGCGCATACTATGGCTGAAGTCATGGAGAGATTGATCTTGTTCTGCTTGAGTTAATTGCTTATCTTGACCCAATGCTTTTAAATAATCGCCGATGCCGTCGCCATCGCCCATAAACCAGCCTGTCCATTGTCGATAGGGAGGAGTTGGTTTTTCTGGGGGGGGTTGGGGAGCGCGGATAATATCCCGAAAGCCTTGTTCGAGATTCGGCATCAGCCCGTTAAGTTCGTTGATAATTTCATCACGGGTAGCAAGGCGTTTGACGAGTTCGGGTAGGCTCAGGCGTTCATTCGTGTTGATAAATTTATTGATGCTGTCTTCATCAATGACTTCCCCTCGTCGATGTTCCGTAGTTACATTCGCTAGATTTTCATAAAATTTCTCAATATAGTCTGTTTCATTAAGGTAAGGCGATAAACCCATACGAGGATGACAGATAGCATCTTGTCCAGAAAGACTAGAGCTTTCGCCTGTCCAGTTAATGGCTGTCCATGCTCGTTTTAGTTTCTGGGCTTCGAGTTGGTCTAGGGCTTTTTGTCGGTTTTCGTCTGAGGCAACAAAGATTTCCCAAGCGTGGTTTCCCCAGTTTGTCCATGCTTCGTCCCAACCGTGGCATTGCCAGTTGTATGGTGAAAGGTTTTTCTCGATGTAGTCGTGGCAGGCTTTGAGAAGATTTTTCCAGCCTTCAAGGAGGATGTCCTGCGAGTTTTTGAATTCTTGATCGCCTTTGATGATGATGAGGTTGGGGAGTCCTTTTTCAGGTTCGTCGCCGCTGGTTTTGATGGGGGCGGGGGATATGACACTATAGCCATCGGTATGGGCAATGATGTAGGCGGAAAGATAAGAAAGAATTTGAGATGCGCCGATAAGGTCGCGGAGCTTACGGGATTTTTCGATGAAACCTTGGACTGGAGCAAAACTGATGGCGGTATACATTTTTTCTGTCATCAGGAAACGGGTGTGGGGAATATTGGGGGGATTTTGTCTTTAATGGTGGTGCCAAGCCGGGGAATGGGAACTTAGTGTTTAGAAATCTTTAGATTCTTGAGCTTTTTTACGGAATTTCTGGAATTTTCGTGCAATATTCATATTTTTCATAGGGTTGAACTTGGGAGTTATTGATTCAGGATAGGGGCGATATGTGGTTAGGCAAATATTTTTGGTGCGCATGACAAATATTTAGTGAAGCCCCAGATAAGTTTTTGGGGATGGGAGCTTACGCAAATATTGGTGAATATGACTTTGGGTGATTTAAGGCGGGTTTTGGAATGAAGTTTTAACGGTGAGTCACTGGTTTGTTGATCTTTGCCATATGGATGTTTTATTTTGACTGCTCTTGTGAGCGGGTGTCTGGACATCTAGTTTTTCACGATCATTTCAGCGATCACCTGATCGGAGGGTGCTTCAATAACCATGCGGAAAGTCTTGCTAAGGAGAAGCTCCAGCAGAGGGGAATGGGCGACGGTGAAATGTGGGTATTGTCTGTGATTCGTCGGTGATGATGTTCGGATTTGCCGAAGAATCGTCATTAGTTTGACTGTGGCTTGTTGCGGATAAAATCACTGCAATAAATATTTAGAAAAAGCTGAATAAAGTGCTGGGGTTGCTATTGGTAATTATTTTTTGGGGTGGAGGAACTGCCAAAAGCATGTTCAAAAATGGCTGTGATGCTTATGGTATAATGGTTTCAAGTATTCATGAAAACGTCGCCAAAAATAGAAATGACGATTTAAAGCCTTTTTTCGGGATGAGCCTTGATATTTAGTCTTCTATGCTGTCAATCTCTGTTTTGCGCCGAATATCTCCAAAAGCCGTTGGATGTTGTAAATGGCTGAAACCCCTATTCTTTCGTGCTATCCCGCGCGAGCCTTATACAGCAAGGGTTCTAGCCGTTGGAGGGTGCTCCTTATTGAGAATGAGTATCAATCATTTGGCCTTTTTTTCTATCCCGCGAAAATGGGGTGTTAGAATGCGGTCATATCAGGGGTTCTAAACCCCTACCCTTTTTCTCTTCGGAGAAAGAGACTAATTGGAAACCTAAGTGTTTTAAACTGTTTCGAAACCGTTATTATACTTTTTCTCTTCGGAGAAAGAGACTAATTGGAAACGTTATATCGTTGACTCTTGGAGCATGATAAACAACTTTTTCTCTTCGGAGAAAGAGACTAATTGGAAACGTGGAGAATTGGAGAACCAATCCCTCCAACTTGCCCCTTTTTCTCTTCGGAGAAAGAGACTAATTGGAAACCCTCCAAAGGTGAAGGAACCCATTGGGTCATTATTAAACTTTTTCTCTTCGGAGAAAGAGACTAATTGGAAACTACGGAGGATCTTATCGAATAAGAAGCCAAAATCCTTTTTCTCTTCGGAGAAAGAGACTAATTGGAAACACCGAAACTAGGAAGTAAAAATGATCCGAATCAGCTTTTTCTCTTCGGAGAAAGAGACTAATTGGAAACGCATGGAGTGCAGGGTGGTACACCAAGATTTTGTCCTTTTTCTCTTCGGAGAAAGAGACTAATTGGAAACTCTTCGGAGAACACGCCTCCCATTGCCAGCAGGCAATCTTTTTCTCTTCGGAGAAAGAGACTAATTGGAAACCTGGGTTAACCAAAGTGGGTTTCCCTCCGGATCCACTTTTTCTCTTCGGAGAAAGAGACTAATTGGAAACGTACCGCAATTAGCCGTTGCCTCTTGGACAACATAAACTTTTTCTCTTCGGAGAAAGAGACTAATTGGAAACAATTGGCCTTGAGCTTGGCCTTGACCTTGATCAACACTTTTTCTCTTCGGAGAAAGAGACTAATTGGAAACATGATATTATCGACATACCATTGCGCATCGTCCTGCTTTTTCTCTTCGGAGAAAGAGACTAATTGGAAACTATTAGGCACCTCATCTACAGTAGGAGGAACAAAAGGATCCTTTTTCTCTTCGGAGAAAGAGACTAATTGGAAACTCTACTTCAAATGTTCTATCTGGAAGTAGGCCTTTCCTTTTTCTCTTCGGAGAAAGAGGCTAATTGGAAACTTTCCTCCGCCTAAACCAAGAAAAATCACAAACCCCTCTTTTTCTCTTCGGAGAAAGAGACTAATTGGAAACAAAAAGGGATCTAGGTTTATCGCCTAAATCCCTTTTTTGTTGATTCTAAATAAAGAAAAATTATGCTGCGTTTTCTAGTGCCAACATCTTTCTTACTGATGGCGGTTGAATCCCAATCACGATATCTTTTTCTGGTACGCCTAACGAAACTAATTCCTGCTTTAAAACAAGCTCAGTATTGTTACACTGAATCCAAATTTGTTCGTCAATAATATCCAAATGAAAAACAGTTGAGTGAATTCGTTGTCCCCCCAGCCAACCAATATGCATCAAGAGATATCGGTCATTTTTATCATCAAAGATCAGCTCACTATCAATCTCACCATTAGCTGGTTTGATCCGGCTAAATTCCTCAAGAATATCCTTAATATACTGGCGATATTTTACTAACTTATCCATGATTCAAGTACCTCCATATCACTATTATAAATAATTAGTTTTAGGTCATAACGTTGAATTACAGCCTGTGGCAAATCTCGCTAGAAATAATGGCAAGGCGATCGCCCTAAAGCAAAAATTCTAATTCTGATTATCTCTCTCGTAAAATGGAACAAGAATCCTACAAACAAAAGATTTCAATGGTTACTACCGAGTTGATGTCCACCCTGCTAAATCTGCCTCGTGCCGATAAGTTTCAGATTATTCAAACCCTGATCGCCGAACTTGCCAAATCAGAGCCAGAGCTTATTCCAGCAGATCAAGCCTATCCTGTATGGTCTCCCTACAACGCCACCGAAGCCGCCGCAACAATGCTGCAAATTTTGGACACAGCTCATGATGTAACCCGTAGATAATCGCTCTCAAAAACAGTTCTCAGTTCGACCTAAAGAAACGGCATAAATCTTGGCGATCGCCCCAAAACTCACTTTTGTGCAGCAGCTTTTAATCGCCCCAAAACTCTAATTCATTTTCCCAAGCCGTATCGATCATGTCCCATGCGGTGGTGTATAGACTTTGCCCTCGCGGAATTCGTGACCGAGGAAAATGAAGGTTTGGCCTAGGGCAATAATTTCGGTTTTTTCTGCTTGGAGTTGCAGGTGAATCGTCCTTAGCCAAGTTTGAATTTTGGTTAGGGTCTGTTCGGCAGCGCGGAAACTCCCACAGGCGATCGCCAGATCATCGCCATAACGAACGAGGTTGACGTTTTCCCGGAGACAGGTGCGGTCAAAATCATTCAGATAGAGATTGGCTAATGCACCGGAGAGGATGGAACCTTGCACAACCCCTTGGCTTAGATTCAGGAGGCGATCGCCTGAACAGGTTAATCAGACAGCTAAAAGCTGAAATGGGTATGGCACGATTAAAATGAAGCGTAGTATCAGCAAACTCCAGCCGTAGCGAAATATCACGGCATTTTACCAGCCATGCTTGACGTTGAACCGTTGCTAGAAATCCTCAAACAGAAATTACAGGAGAAATATCCAGAGCAACTTGAGCAGATTATTCTTTTTGGTTCCCAAGCTCGTCGAGAAGCAACGCCAGAATCAGACATAGATGTTGCTGTAGTGCTTAAAGGCAGCATCAACCCAGTTGAAGAAATCAAGAAAAACAATCCATGGATTTGTGACCTATGCCTCGAAACAGATGCTTTGATTAATTGTCTATATCTTTCTGCCGAGCAATATCACACAAAAAAAACACCGCTGATCCGCAACATCAAAATGGAAGGGATCATCGTGTGAAGGAAAACCAACAACAACTCATCGCCAAAGCAGAACAAAGTTTCAATGCGGCAGAATATCTTTACCAAGGCGAGTACTACGATTTTGCTGTTGCGAGGGCTTACTACACTATGTTTTATATCGCCTCAGCATTTTTAGAAGGTGAGGGCTTGAGTTTTTCTAAACACTCAGCCGTGATTTCAGCCTTTGGTCGAGAGTTCGCAAAAACTGGACGTATTCCCAGAGAGTTTCATCGTCATCTCAAAGAAGCACAGGATTTACGGTTATTAGGCGACTATGGCGAGCTGAATATTCTCGATGAAGAGGAAACTCGTACACAGATCGACAGGGCAAAAGTATTCCTAGACTTCGCTCGACAGTTTTTGTAACTTGGAAACAATCTTAGTGACGCAACGACGCAACTTACCCAAATTCATTGCAGTCTTCGATCAACTCCTCAAACAAGGAAAATATTTTTGTGAGGATAGGATTTTTAGTGGGAGAGAATTTTGACGTAATAATTATTTAGAAATACAGGCTATCTTTCGGTTAGTTACTGTTAGAAACTCAATTATTGGCATCTTATGAGACAACAAAAAACACCTAAAATGCTTGTGGTATAATGGTTTCAACGATTTCTTGGAAAGTCTCAAAACACTAAAATCTTGATTTAAAGTCTTATTTGACTATGAGCTTTAATATTTTGCCGAAATTCTTCTTAAGCTCTGTTTATCTACAGATATCTCCAAAAGCCGTGGGATATTCAAAATCGCTGAAACCCCTATTCTTTCGTGCTATCCCGCGCGAG
>JBARRZ010000068.1:0-7119 GCA_049644465.1 Limnothrix sp. | reverse complement strand
GTCCAAAGTGGTGGAACTTTATCTTTATCGACACAAAATTACCGAGTCCAAAGTGGTGGAACATCCCAAAATTCTGTTGACTAAGCAAAAAAACAGCCCCTGTGATTTTTGGAGCTGTGCTTTGCCTATTTGTTGATTAATCGATTGATCTCGTTTGCCTAAGCTGAAATCTGTTTAATTTCGCCAGCCTCAAGCTTTTGAGTCAGTATTTCCAAAAAATTCATTTCTTGCCATGTAAATTTGTAAGACCACAGCATCGATTCCAGCGCTGCTTCCATATCTGGCGTCATGATTTTTTGGGCTAGCGCTGTTTCGAAAAGAATTTGGAAGGTCATGGCTTTGAGATCTGTAAAGAGAAAAGAATTCGGAATGAGAAATTGTTTGTTGTTTCAATAACCTTAGTATCTCGTTTCGGCTAGAAAATCTCTGTGACGTGGCTGTCTTGTTATCGTGAATCTGATCAGGCGATCGCCTCACCGAAATTACATCAGTACCTAAGTAAAAATCTCAAAATCAAGTGACACCGATCACAAAGAAATTGTCCATGACGAGCATTAAAGTTTATCTGGCGATCGCCAGTTCCAAAGTGGTGGAACATCTCCCCAAACCCCTACTTTTTCGTTAAATTGACTAGTCCAAAGTGGTGGAACATCTCTGAAATAGACTTAGCGGCGATCGCCCGACCACCCATTTCTCTATAATGAAAGGAGATTAACTTATGTAACAGAGCGTTCTCATTTTGATCATGACCCAGCGCATCCTCTACGTCCGACTCCCCTGCAATCCCATCTTTCCCATCGGCGTAGTGTACCTGTCAGATCATGTACATAAGCTTTTTCCCGGTATCGAACAAAAGATTTTTGACCTCGGCACAGTCCCTCCCCTCGATTACAACAAAGCCCTCGATGATTGCGTAGACGAATTTCAACCAACCCTACTCGTCTTTTCGTGGCGCGATATCCAGATTTATGCCCCAGTCGGCGGACGCGGCGGCAACCCCTTACAAAATTCTTTTGAAGTCTATTACGCCAAAAATCCCTTTGTGAAATTACGCGGCGCCTTCGGTGGTCTACGAGTCATGACCGCCTATTACGGCGAACTCTGGCGCAATATTGGCTTAGTAAAACGTGGCTTAAAAAGAGCAGAAAAATACAATCCAGAGGCTCGTGTGATCGTCGGCGGCGGTGCAGTCAGCGTTTTTTACGAACAGCTCAAAACATCTCTACCAAAAGGGGCGATCGTTTCCATCGGCGAAGGCGAAACCCTCCTCGAACGCTACCTAAACAACCAAGACTTTTCCGATCAACGCTGCTATGTCGTCGGTGATGAACCACTACGCCCCGGCATGATCCACGAAGAACCTACTGCCATCGAGAAAACCGCCTGTAATTACGATTACATCGCCACAATTTGGCCAGAATTTGACTACTATTTCCAAGAAAACGACTTTTATATCGGCGTCCAAACAAAGCGCGGTTGTCCCCATAATTGCTGTTATTGCGTCTACACCGTTGTCGAAGGCAAACAAGTACGCATTAATCCTGCCGCAGAAGTCGTCGCAGAAATGCGTCAGCTCTACGACCGAGGCATTCGGAATTTTTGGTTTACCGATGCCCAATTTATTCCCGCCAAAAAATTCATGTCCGATGTGGTGGAACTTCTGCAAGCCATTATCGATTCTGGTATGCAAGATATTCACTGGGCTTCCTACATTCGCGCCGATAATCTCACCCCCGAAATTTGCGATTTGATGGTGCAAACCGGGATGAATTATTTTGAAATTGGGATTACCAGCGGCTCCCAAGAACTCGTCCGCAAAATGCGTATGGGCTACAACTTGCGCAAGGTTTTGCAAAATTGTCGAGATCTACGGACAGCCGGCTTTAACGATATTGTGTCGGTGAATTACTCCTTTAACGTCATCGACGAAACTTTTGATACGATCCGCCAAACGATCGCCTACCATCGCGAGCTAGAAAAAATCTTTGGTGTCGATAAAGTCGAACCCGCCATTTTCTTTATCGGACTTCAGCCTCACACCCATCTAGAAGAATATGCTTTTGAAAACAAGGTCATTAAACCCGGCTACAACCCGATGAGCCTGATGCCGTGGACAGCGAAAAAGTTACTCTGGAATCCCGAACCACTCGGCTCATTTTTCGGTGAAGTCTGTCTGCAAGCATGGCGGCAAAATCCTGATGATTTTGGCCGGGAAGTGATGGCTATTTTGGAGCAACGACTGGGCAAATCTTCGCTCGAAGAGGCACTTGTTGCGCCAATGGAACCGAAAAAAGCAGCAAAGAAAGTGTTGACAACGGCTTAATATTTCGCTGAAGTTGTCTATTTCTCTTAAAATTTGGATGCAGGAAAAATCACATTGAGTTAGTTTTGTTTTGCAATCCCGAGAGAAAAAGATTACTCCGAGGGCGCATCTTGACCTAAACTGTTCCGCACTGCGGTCAATAAGCTGATGATCAAACGAGCAACGACGACAACAAAAATTTGTGCTGTGCTAAGTGTAGGCACTGTTGCTCTGGGCATGATGAGTACAACGGTACAAGCTCAGGTGACGGTGTTTGAGGGTTTGCCTCCACTACCGCCAAATATTCCTAGTCTGAATCAGACGCCAAGGGACAATGAGCCGACTCAAGTAATGCCTGTGCCAGCCCAGCGATCGCCGTCGTCGATACAGGAATTTAATTTTACTGCGCCGACAGCGACGAGCCAACGCTATCGGGTGGAAGTGCCCAGCACTGATCCGCTGATGCTAACAACGGTGCAGCGGATTGAACCGACTGCTTTTATGAAGGGCGATCGCATCCAAGCGGGTTCATTTTCTCAACAGACAAACGCCCAGAATTTACAGGCAAATCTTCAAAACAAAGGAATTGCTGCCAATATTGTGACTGTTGCCTCTTCTATTGGTATAAATGCACCTATGGGATCTAGCAGTAGTGATGTGGGTTATTTCGTGGCGATCCCTACAGATGAGCGGAAATCTGACGCAATTCAAAGTCAGTTACGACAAGCAGGTATCAATCCCAACCTGATTCAGATCAGAACGGCTCCTCGTGGTTACCATGTGGCGATCGGCCCTTTCTCGAGCCGTAGTGAGGCTTCTAGTGTTAATACGCAGATACGAGGTGCGGATCTAGACGGGCGGTTGTATTTTCAGGATTAATTATTTTTGATAATCTTATTTTTTAGCTGCTGATAGCAAAGCTATTGTTCATAAACTGAAATCTAATAATGGTCAACGTAATTAGTGCAATTCAAGTGCAGCATAATCCTAGTCCAGAACGCCTTGAGGAGCTGGATGTTTTTAGCTGGGGGATCTGGACGAAAGAAGTTTCTGTTTTTCCTTGGCAGTTTGATATCAAAGAAATGTGTTATTTCCTTGAAGGGGAAGTGATTATCACGCCGGAAGGTGGTGAACCTATCACGATTAGAGCTGGTGATCTAGTGGATTTTGCGCCGGGTGTTGTCTGTACTTGGGATATCCGTAAAGCAGTAAAAAAATACTATTCTTTTGAGTGTTGATTAAGGCGATCGCTGAGGGCAATCCACTGCATTAGATCCACTTCTTCGCCACGGGCTTGGGGGCTAATATCTAGCTCGGCAAACAGTGGATCAAGAACATCAGTACTGTACAAGCTTTTGAGATTATTCCGTAGCATTTTTCGTTTACTCGCAAAGCCAACTTTAACTAGGGTTTCTAAAAGCTTCGGGTTTTCGGCGGGTTTACGCAAAGAACGGGGTTTGATCCGCACAACGACGGATTCGACTTTGGGCTTGGGACGAAAGGCTTTGGGGGGGACAACGCAGATGGTTTCACACTCGGCTAAATACTGCACTCGCAGGGTTAATGCGCCGAAAGCGCGGGTGTGGGGTACGGCAATGAGGCGATCGCCGACTTCTTTTTGGATGAGTAAAACAATCGAATCAAAAGGACGCGGATTTGGGTCAGAAATACGGCCCAGCAATTTTTCGAGAATCGGGCCGGTGATGTTATACGGGATATTTGCAACCACCTTGCGCGGATTTTGAAAGCGTGGGAAATCATCGAGAAATTCATCAATATCAGACTTGAGATAATCGGCTTCCAGCAACAAAAAATGATCTTGACCACCGTAGTGGGTGACCATAAATTTGCAGAGATCACGGTCAATTTCTACCGCCAGCAACGACTCAACATAGGGTAATAATCGCTGCGTTAGCGCCCCTTTCCCCGGCCCAATCTCTAGCAGGCGATCGCCCTCCTCTAGTTCCGCAGCCCCAATAATTTGATCCAGAACAGTTTCATCAGTAAGCCAATGTTGACCAAATCGTTTACGAGCGCGCATATCAAACCAGACCAGAAAAACTAAAGATGTGCCATTGTACAGCGATCGCCACCCGTTCTGTTTCGCCTGCCAATTGACACACCGAACCCGACTTAATCAATCAGAAGTTAGGTCACAAAAGAGACACGGAGAGAAAAGGACGCGGGGACACGGAGACGTAAGGACACGGAGATAAGATGAGACGAATAGTTGTTTTCAGCAGAAACCTTTTTCCGTAACATCTCCCCATCACCCGCTCTCCCCCTCCCCGCGTCATCTCTGCAACACCCTATCCCGCACTCAGATCAACTAATCTTTTCGCCACTCAAAATAAACATCGGATCCACCGCCGCGAACACCTGCCGCATCCCCTGCGTTTCCAACCGATTAATCGCCGCCTGCACCACTTCCACATGCCGCGCCTGCAACTCGGCAAACCCTTCTGACAATTTGTAAAGCTGCTCTAAATTTGTCGCTAGAGCAACCGCTCGTCCACCCACAGGCAACATCTCCCAAGCCTGATGCAGTAGCACTTTGATTGGTTTTCCGCCGCCTAAACAAATGCGATCTGGCTTCGTTGAAATCTCTGCAAAACACTCCGGCGCATTCCCCTCAAACACTGTGATATTTTTTGTCCTGAATTTTGCCGTATTTGCCCGCACCAACTCCGCGACATCCTCGTCCCGCTCCACCGAAATCACCGTCGCTTCAGGACAAAGCAACGCAACCTCAATCGAAATTGTCCCCGTGCCCGCACCGATATCCCACAGCACCGAATTTGGTTTCATCCGCAACGCCGAGATAATCAACAACCTCGCCTCACGCTTTGTCAGAGGAATGCCCGGTAACCGCTCAAATAATTTATCCGGAATGCCCGGTGTTTGATACTGCCACATCTGCCCAACTCTCCCCGTTAAACGCCCAATTTGCCAAACCGATCTGTCGCTTGAATTAATTCTGTACGAATACCATCCTCAAACGCTGAATGTCCTGCCATCGGCACCACAATAAATTCAGCTTCCGGCCAAGCCTGATGCAAATCCCAAGCCGTTGTCATCGGACAAACCACATCATACCGACCCTGCACAATCACACAGGGCAAATGTCGGATGCGATCTATATCTCGCAATAACTGATTTTCTACTTCAAAAAAGCCTTTATTCACAAAATAATGGCATTCAATTCGCGCAAAGGCTTCTGCAAAGCTGGGCCGCGCAAAGCCTGATTTGTTAGCTGGAGAAGGCACAAGTTTACTCGTGCTGCCCTCCCATACGGCCCAAGCTTGAGCGGCTTCTAAACGAATCTGGCGATCGCCACTAGTTAGACGCTTGTAATAAGCCTGCACTAAATCGTCACGCTCTGCTGGCGGAATAGGCTTGAGGTAATCTTGCCAAGCATCAGGATAAATTTCGCTCGCACCGTACTGATAAAACCACTGAATTTCTTTTTGGCGTAGGAGGAAAATCCCTCTCAAAATTAAGCCCAAACATCGGTCTGGATGGGTTTCACTGTAGGCCAACGCCAAAGTACTGCCCCAACTCCCCCCAAAAACAAACCATTGCTCAATGCCCAGATGCTCTCGAATGGTTTCAATATCAGCGACGAGATGCCATGTCGTATTGTCGCGGAGTTCTGCTTTGGGAAGGCTTTTGCCTGCGCCACGCTGATCAAAGATGACAATCCGCCAGACTTTTGGGTCAAAAAATTGCCGATAGATGGGCGGACAGCCACCACCGGGGCCACCATGAATAAACACGACGGGCTTGCCTTTGGGGTTGCCGGACTCTTCGTAATAGAGAGCGTGAATGTCTGAAACGCTGAGCATTCCTGTGTTGTAGGCTTGGATTGCAGGGTACAGGTCACGCATAGTCGCAAAGGTTAGGGAATAGTTTGCATTGTATGGTGATTTGTAAAAAAAGTAGCTGAACTGAACTAGCGTTTAGGCGATCGCCTGACGATTATTAATCGCCGTTTGTTGAGCCGCGTAGTGGCGAGTTACATGATAGTTAACCAGTTCTATCAGCGTTTCGCAGGGAATCGGCTTCTGAATATAATCCTGAAAACCAGACTTTTGCAGTTGTCGCCAACGCACATCAGACAGCGACTCACTTAATAAAAGAACTGGAATTTTTTGTGTTTTTGGCAAACCTTGTAAGTCTGCCATCATGTCTGCAATTTGAGTCTCGTTTTGCTGCGCATCTAAGATCACTAATATCGGTTGCAACACAGTCACCTGATCGATGGCGATTGTACTATCAATCAGCCAAATCACTTGGTAATTTGTCGCAGTCAGTAGATCACAAATAAGCGTCGCAATTTCTTCATCTTGGGACACCAAAACAATTGTGCCACCCCGACTTTCTGGGACTAAATGTGGCTCGGTCACATCTATTTTTGCCTCAGTTTGACAAGGAATACGCACCGTAAATGTTGAGCCTTTTTTAGGAGCAGAAGTTACATGGATTTGGCCTTGGTGAATCTCGACTAACTGTTTGACCAAAGCGAGACCAAAACCTGCACCGTCATGACTGCGGCTGATAGAGGGTTCTAGCTGCTGAAATTTTTCAAATAACAAGGGCAATTGTTGGGGTGGAATGCCAATCCCCGTATCTTTGATTTGGAAGAGCACATCATGGTAATCTTCGCGCCATACAGTAAACGTCACTTCGCCCCCATGGGAAGTGAATTTGATGGCATTAGAAAGTAAATGCGTCAGGATTTTTTCGAGACGCACGGGATCTGCGTAAAAAATTTCATCTTCTGGTTCAAGGCGATTAATAAATTTCAAGGTTAAACC
>JBARRZ010000067.1:0-9791 GCA_049644465.1 Limnothrix sp. | reverse complement strand
GAGATGTACTTTAAGTAGCTATTAATACTTTTTTTGGTCAATCGAGATTTGAAATTGGGACAAAGTAAAAAAACAAGAGCAAAATCAACTGATTTTTTGGAAATGATCCGGATCTTCAGCAATCAATTCTGAGTTTAATAACAAGATTTGTAATTGTCGTGAACTCACAGAAGCTCAAAAAATAGTCTATTGCACTCAAAGTTGGCACCTTGTATTGCTAGGAGAATTTCACTAAAAATGATGATCTGACTGTCTAATTTCTAAAAGATCGATTTTTGAAATTCACTATTCTCGTTCGTGATCGATTGTTCGTTTCGACCAGATATCCTCCATCCCCTAACCTAAAAATTCTAGTTTTATGGAAGTGCAGGACGCTCCTACAAAAAAAGTTGTAATTCCGGGTAAGGCTCTCCAGAGTCTGATCACTCGGCAAGTATCCGGTAAAGTAACTGTCTTTGATCCTTCTGATGAGTCTGTGTATTGGAATCTGTACCTTGGTGGTGGCAAGATTCACTTTGCGACGAGTGGCATGGGCAAACCAGAACGTTTGGCTTACTTGCTCAAGCGGCTATTTCCGAATACTCGATTTCCACTACCGGACGGTCTCCGCCACGACTATAACTATGTGTGCAAGATCTGGAAAATGGGTAAGTTTTCTCTGAAGCAGGTACGGCAAGTGCTGTTTTATCTGACTCAAGAGGCTCTCACGCAGATTTTGACGTTGCCAAGGGCGGCGATCGCCTTCGATAAGAGTTTGGGGCTAGATCCGTTGCTGTTGTCCTTGTCGCTACGCCAGATGGTGCGGCCATTACAGCCTCAGTTGCGCAGTTGGGTACAGATTCGCTCGGTGATCAATTCGCCGTTCCAGCGCTTGTACGTCGAGGATGTTGAGCAACTAATTAATCAATCTTTGCTTACCCCAAAAGATTTTAAGATCATCGAGCAGATGATTGATCAGCTTTACGACAAGAAGACACTTTATGAACTTAGTTCAGACAACGGCCAGACGACAGAAACCTTAGGCATTCTGATGCAACCGCTGATTCAGTTGGGCTGTATCAAAGCGCTTCCTTACGCGGCGATCGCCGACGAACCCAAGCCCCTCATCGCTTGCATTGACGACAGCAAAGCAACCCAGCGCATCGTCAAAATGACCTTAGAAGCCAGTGGGCTTCAAGTAATTGGCGTAACCGAACCAGCCCAAGCCCTGAGCCTGTTTGCCCGCCAACGACCCGAAGTGATTTTAATGGACATTAACATGCCAGAAATCGACGGTTATGAACTCTGTCGCATGTTCAATCAGTCCAACGTGCTCAAAGATATTCCCGTCATCATGCTGACCGGAAGAGATGGGTTACTCGATCGAATCCGCGCCCGCATGGTCGGAGCTTCGGACTACATTGCGAAACCTTTCAATCCCCAAGATCTCATTCAGCTCGTGCAATCCTACCTAGGAGCAAAACTTCCTGAATCCAAAATCTCTTAACTGTTTATTTAGCATCACAGGACATCTGAAACAACATCATGAAAACAGCATTAGTGGTAGACGACTCTAAATCTGAGCAGAAGCTTATTCAAGCACTACTCGAAAAAATGAAAGTAAGCGTTGATCTCGCTGATAACGGCACAGAAGCTTTGTCTTGGCTCAAAAGTCATGAACAGCCTGATCTAATCTTTTTAGATATCGTCATGCCAGACATGAATGGCCTTGATCTCTGTCGAGAAATCCGTGAAAACTTGGGCTACTCCGAAGTGCCCATTATTTTTTGCTCCAACAAATCTCAAGAATTTGACCGATTTTGGGCTTTACGCCAAGGTGGGAATGCTTATTTGACGAAGCCTTATAGTCCAATGGATTTTATGAAGACTGTCAAAGAATATCTTGAAGCCTAGTTTTTTGTCTCTGTCGTCCCAAGCCGCTTGAGGTTATAGCTCCCATGACAACGACAACCGTCACAACTGATTACTTCCAAGTACAGCTCTATAGCAGCAGTACGGCGACTGAACTTCTGGCCCAAACTAAACTGCTTGTGCCCCTCGGCGACATGGCCGAAATCATTACGGTGCAACGGCGAGAGATTTGTCCGCTGCCGGGTGTCCCAAGAGGGGTCGCGGGTGTCCTCAACCTCCGAGGGCAATTAATTTGGGTTACGGACTTACGGATGGTTCAGCCTCGTCAGCAGGGAACGCAGCAACAGTCTCTCAATCCTCAAGAAAAAGTCACGATTGTCCTTATTCAGAGTGATCAGGGACAAATTGGCTGTTTGGTCGCGACATTGCAGGGGATCACGACTGGTGTGCCGAGTGAGCTGCTGACTGTTACGCCGAAGCTAAAGGCTTATTATCCTTTTGGTTTGGGGCAGTTGGTGTTGGCGGACGGGACGATGGGGATTGTGCTGGATACGGCGGCTTTGATTCGATATTTACAATCGGTTTGAGCTACTGCTGGTTGTTGGGTGATGGGTTTGGTCTACTGCTTTTTTGTGCTCATTTAATTTACGGTAAGGATTTTTTATGACTGTCACTACGGACACTCTCAATAATAATCAGCTTGGTTTTTCGGCGGCGGTGAAAGAGTTGCAGGCGGCGATCGCCGTGGATCCGACAGATGCGATCGCCAAAATTACGCTTGCGAGCCAATTAGAGCAGGAAGGCTTTTTAGAAGAAGCGGCCAAAGTTTACCAAGATATCATCGATACCGACGAAGACGGCGTTTTTGCAGCCAGTGCAGAACAGGCTTTGTTATCGATCAACATAGAACCCGCTAAGCCGTCCGTTGAGCAGCCAAGTCAGACTACGGCGACCAGAACAGTTCCAACCCCTGCACCGACAAAAACTTATTCCCCAGCGATTGAAGAATTACGACAAGAAGTTGCGGCCAGTCCGACGGACATGGTGGCGCAAATTAGTTTGGCGAGTGCTTTTGAAAATGCCGGTCACAGCCAAGAAGCGGCCCAAACTTATCAATACATCATTGATCACGATACGGATGGTGTATTTTCTTCTAGTGCAGCCAAGGCGTTAGAATCTCTGCAAGATCAGCCTGTTAGTGTTGCTGTTGAGATGCTTGAGCCTGAACCTGCTCCCCTCGGACGTCAAGCGAAATCAGGGAAACGCGTCAAGCTAAAAGCCGATGATTATGACGAGGATGCGGGTGATATTTCGCCGATCCTGAGCAATGTTCGTAATCTACCGATCGCCCAAAAGCAGTTTGTGGGTTTTCTTTTGTCTAGTGTGATTTCGTTAACTGGGGTTGTGGGTGCTGGTATTGCGATTACAGGTATTTCCGGGCGATCGCAGCTTAAAAGTCAGGCGGCGGCAGAGCTAGCCGTTAACCAGATTCAATACAACATTAAAATCAACCAAATGGGTTTCGGTTTTCGGGGTCAGTCCGATAACGCGGCGGTCGTGGAAGCAGGCTCACTGAATACCAACAATCAGCCGATTCCCCCAGCATTACAGGCTCAAGTAGAAGCCATTCTCAAAAACGAAATTCAGGCCCGGACAATTGAGTATGCCACTTTGGTAGGCACGGATCTCCGGATTCTCGCTAGTGCAAATGCGGATCGCCGTGGTGAAGTCTTTGACCCGAATGGTCTGGTGTCTAAGGTCTTGGCAAATCCTGAACAAATTAAGGCGAGTGAAATTGTCAGTTGGGCTGAGTTGCAGGCTGAAAATCCGCCTTTGCCGGCAGGTACACCAGAAGGACAGGATGCGCTTGTTCGTTACACTGTGACGCCTGTGGATGGTGCGAATGGCGAGATTGTCGGTGTGCTTGTTTCTGGCGACGTGGTTGTTAAGGATAAGGTGGCGATCGCCCAAAGTACAGTTGAATCGTTCGAGAGTGGCTACAGCTCTGTTTATCAGGTAAATCCAGACGGTAGCTTCACCTTGGCTGCGGCTGCGACCCAAGCGGCGAGTGGTGATACTTCATTAAAAACAAGCGCCAACGCCCAAGATCAATTACAGCTCGAAGACGACTCACTTCTGACCCAAGCGCTTGCTGCTGATGGGGAAATTGTGACAGATACTCAGGCGGTAAACGGTGTGCAATATACCTTCGCGGCACAGGCGTTAAAAACGGTTGATGGTCAGCCTGTTGCTGTCCTAGTGCGGGGTTCAACAGAAGATGGTCTAAACGCATTGTTGCGGAACAGTTTACTTTTACAAGCTGGTGTCGGTCTGTTGGCGGTCTTGCTCTCAGCGGTTCTAGCGGGCTTATTGGGACGGGCCATTAGTAAGCCGATTCAGGAGTTGCAGGAAACGGCTGAACAATTTGGTGAAGGTGATTTAAATGCGCGGGCAACAGCGACTTCACAGGATGAGGTTGGTCGTTTGGCAGAAACATTTAACGTGATGGCTGACCAAATTACGCTGTCTACAGAGGCGATCGCCGCCCAATCAAAACGCAACGAAGATGAAGCAACCTTCCAGAAACAAGAACGTGAACGTCTCCAAGAAGCAGTAATCCGTCTGTTGCTACAAATTGAAGAAGCCCGCCGTGGAGACTTACGAGTACAAGCCGAAGTAGACGCGGGTGAAGTCGGTTCTATTGCTGACGCCTTTAATGCCACCCTGCGCAGTTTGCGACTCTTGGTCTCACAGGTACAGACCTCGGCGAACCAAGTCCATGATTCGGCGATCGCCAATACCGGTCTCATCACCAAGCTGTCAGACGAAGCAACCCAACAAGAACAAGCCATTCAATCGGCTGAAAAATCTGTCCAAGGCATCGCTAGATCAATCCAATCCGTTGCCAAATCTGCCCAAGTTGCCGCCAAAATTGCGAAAAAATCTCGCTTAGCTGCCCAGCAGGGTCAGAAAACAATGGACGAAACAGTGGAAAACATCGACACCATCCGTAGTTCCGTTGCCGACACCTCCAAAAAAGCCAAACGTCTGGCCGAATCTTCCCAAGAAATTTCTAAAATTGTCAGCATCATTTCAGACATCTCTGAGAAAACGAACCTACTGGCCTTTAACGCTTCCATCGAGGCGACTCGTGCTGGAGAAAACGGTCAAGGTTTCCGAGTTGTTGCCGATGAAGTCCGTCGTCTAGCGGAACAGGTCACCACTTCTGCCCAAGAGATTGAACAACTCATTGGCGGCATTCAGGAAGAAACGGTGCAGATGATGCAGATGATGGAAGAAAGTACGTCTCAGGTTGTCACCGGAACGGAGCTTGTTCGCAAAACGAAAACAACGTTGCAAAATGTGGCCCGCATTAGTGAAGAAATCGATAAAGTACTGGGTTCGATTTCGAAAGCGACGGTTTCTCAGCGAGACGCTTCCAGCAAAGTAACGAAGACAATGCAATCTGTTGCAGTGGTTGCCCAACAAACAGCCGCAGAATCGAAAATGATGTCTTCTCAACTCAAAAGTCTCTCTGAAGTGGCGATCGCCCTCCAGCAATCATCTTCTCGTTTTAAAGTTGACTAAAAAACTAACTGAATTGACAAAATTTACGCAGCCACTACCGAAAGCCAGACTGTCCTTTCGCTCACCACCTATCGGATTATTGCCCCCATGTTGGATGCCGCCAGTTTAAAAGCGATCGCCCTTGAAGCTCGTCAATGCTTTTTATACGAAGACGCGCCGGATTTTATTAACCTATTTCACCAAAGCGTCAAACAGCTACAAGCAGAGCTGGCTCAGCCCACTGGTGCAGACTTGGACGGTCTTTACAAAGATTTGGTGCGGTCTGCCCATTCGATTAAAGGCGGTGCTGGTTTAGCCGATTTGAGCGTGCTCGGTAAGCTGTCTCACAACATGGAAGACCTGCTAGAGACTATGGCGGCAGGCCGAATCCAAGACCAGAGTACTGGCCTCGAGCTGGTTACTTTGGCAATGGAAGAAGTGCAAAACTGTGTCGATCTAGCCTCCAGCAGTGACGATAACCCCGGAGCAGCACCCGGCGCGCCAGAACTGACCCGTGCCCTTGAAGAATTTCTCAGTACAGCAATCCCAGAATCGACAATAGATCTACCGCAAGATCTGACTAATGGTAGTGCGCCCAGCAAATTTATTGCGACTTCATTGCGCGTTGATCTCGAAGCTTGTGTACAGCGATTAGCCAAAATCTTGGCGGCGAAACCCCAACCGCAGGTAGTCAAAAATCACGTTAAAACGCTTGCTGATGAATGTCTGCTTTTGGGTGAAGCGCTCGGCCTCCAATGGCTCCAAGAGATTTCGGGCATCATGAATCATGTATTCAAAGAAAAGACTACCCCACTGGTTGAATTTGCATCTTTGGCGATCGCCGAAATTCGTCGGTTGACCGCAGCCTATTTACAAGACGTCGAACAAGATCAAATTTCTGATACCTTCCGCCAATTTTTGCCGACACCTGCGCCCGTACCGACACCTACCGTTTCTGATAACGCAGCCTCCGTTGCGCCCCTGCCTAGCTCTGTTTCGGTCGCAGCTCTTAAGCCAACACAACCCGCAGCCGTAGCAACGAAAAAAACCTCTAGCCTGCAAGTCCGAATGCCGATCGAACAACTCAACCGTATGGGTAATGCCGTCGGTGAATTATTTATCGGTTATGAACAACTGTCACTGCACCAAAAGCAACTATTACAAGCCAGCCGCAACCTCAAGCAACGCACGCAACAACTAAATCCGATTCGTGATGAAGTCGCGACTCTCTACGATAAATTAGCGGTCGCATCACCCGAAAAAGTGGCAAAAAATGCTGACTCAACCGCCGCAGACAGCGCAGAGAACTCTGAATTTGATAGCCTTCATTTTGACCAATACACCCAAGCTCACTCCAATCTTCAAGAATTTCAGGAGCTGATGGTGCAGGTGCAGGAGATCCGCGAAGATATTGAGCTAATTCGCTGGGAATTTCAAAACTCCCTCGACAGTATGCGGCAGCAACTAGAGTATCTCAACCAAGATTTAACGCAATCGCGTCTTGTGCCTTTCGGTAAGTTGGCGCAACGGTTTGTGCAATCGGTAGAAACTCTAAGCCAGCGTTATCCGCAATCTGCAAAATTAAAAATTGTTGGTGATGATGTGCTGGTAGATCAGGCCATTCTGGAGCAATTACGAACGCCACTCACGCACTTAATTCGTAATGCGTTTGACCACGGTATCGAACCGCCAACTCAACGTCGTCAATTGAAAAAGCCTGATGTTGGCACGATTGTTTTATCGGCCAAGCTGCAGGGTAATACGGTGGAAGTGGAAGTGCAGGATGATGGCAAAGGGGTTGATGTGGAACGGGTTTGGGAAAAAGCGGTACGCCTTGGACTCTATGACGAAAATGCGGGCGATCGCCTCAGCGAGACAGAAATCCTTGACTTTATTTTTGCACCGGGCTTTTCGACGCGCCAAGAAGTAAGCGATCTCTCGGGGCGTGGGATGGGACTCGATATTGTACGTTTGGAATTAGACCAACTCAAGGGCAATGTTGTCGTTAGTAGTAAGCCTGAACGAGGCACAAAATTCACCATTCGGATTCCGCTGAGTTTTAATATTTTGCCGTTGCTACTGTGCCGCTGTCAGCAACAGGTACTGGCCTTACCGTCGGCTAATGTGCAGGGAGTCGTCTCGCTGGTAGATAAGGACTCAAAAACGCCACCACCAGAATATCTTGATTGGCAAGGCGAGTCTTTGAAAATTTACCCTCTTGATGAGCTTTTACCGTTTCCTCAAGATAATATTTTTCTGCCTGCTGACCAACGTCCTCAACCGATTATTAGCGTAGTGGTTCGTCAAGGTGGTGCACCGTTGGCGATCGCCGTCGATGAGATTATGGGTGAACGAGAATTAGTACTCAAAGCCCTCGATCAAACCGTCGCTTATCCACCCTATATCGCCGGTTGTACCGTGCTGGGTACTGGAGAAGTTGTGCCCGTGCTCGTACCCGACGCCTTTGATCGTTTAGTCGAAAACCTTGCTGCACCGAAAACACCAGCTGTTGCCCAACCGATTGAAACGGAGCCTCAGCCAACGATTTCACGTCAAGCTTCGATTTTAGTGATTGATGATTCTGTGGCGGTGCGTCGTACTCTCGAAAAACTGCTAACCCAATGTGGTTATCAAGTGCAGCAATGTCGCGACGGTAAGGAAGCTTGGAATATGCTCAACCGCTCCAATCAAACTTTTGACCTGGCTATTTGTGATCTAGAAATGCCCGGTTATGACGGTTTTACGCTGCTGCAAATGGTGCGCGCTCAATCCCAATGGGACGAATTGCCTTTCGTGATGCTGACTTCCCGTGATAATGATCTGCACCGCACCAAGGCTAAAAATTTAGGCGCAAATGACTATTTCACTAAGCCGTTTAACCCGCTGCAATTTGTTCAGGCGATCGCCCAATATGTCCAGTAATTTGCGATTCGGATTACTCGGATAAAACTAAACTGCCGGAACCATAATTTTTGCCATCACCTGTTCAATACGCTGCCGCAACTTGCGATTTTGGGGGTCTGCAAGAAACGCTTTACGGAGATAAGTTCTCGCTTTTAGCTGCTGTCCCTGACTGATGAGCTTGGAACCCCAAGTTAGGTAAATAATGCTTTGCCATTGACGAACTTCTGCATCGTCCGGTAAACGACTGGCTAATCCCTCAGTTAAGGCGATCGCCCTTGTATACCGCTCCTGCCGTAAACACTGCTGCAAAGTGCGGTAACTCTGCCATTTGAGACGATGTTCATGCGCTGACAAATCAGGCACAATTTTGCTCGGCGAAGCCACAACAGACTCTTCCTTATAAAGTTCTGGGAATGTCTGCAATAAAATTTTGTAAGCCTGATTAATCTGAATAAACTTTTCTTGTGCTTGCTGATCCCCAACGTTGATATCTGGATGATAGCGACGCGCTAAACGCCGATAGGAAGCCTTGATCGTATCTAGTTTGGCATCAACTCGTAACCCTAAAATTTCGTAGCAATGGAGGAGGTTCATCAAGACTCACATCAAAGTAAACAGAGACCTTTTGTTAAGGATACCCTAAAAAATAGAAGCCCAATAAATCTCTGAAATGTGATTTTGGTCACAGACAAAACCGCTTTGCATCACAATTAATTGTTGATTTGGATCGAGATTTTTTGAGCAGGATTTTGTAACGTTTAGGGGTTAATTTTGCGAGTAGTGTTTTTATGGATTCGCCTATCCGTCTTCTCCCTGGTTCTATTGCAGAAATCTTGGCAGAAGTAAGTGAATCAAAGTGTTTGACCAAAGCTGACCGCTATGGGCTAATGGCCGCAATCTTCGATGAAACTTTGTCAGAAGAGGAGCGCCGTGCCGTTAATCGTGTTTTGCACGGGGTCTTGCGGGGTCGCATACAGATTGTTGAACCTTCTGAGCGAGCCTAAGCAGAAAGTTGGCGATCGCCTTGTCTAGCCCTTACTATGCCCAAGTAGCCATAAATTACTGGGATTTGCAAATATTTGTATGAGTGCAGAAATTTCAATCAAAGTTAAACTATTTGCCATTTATCAAGAGACTTATCAAGCAGAAGAGCTGCAATGGCAATTACCCACAACCGCCACAGCCAGCGATGTAATTGAGCGCGTCATTACAGAGCACCCACAATTAGCCAGTTGGCGAGATGTCACTCGTTTAGGCATCAACATGGCCTTTGTCGAGCCGAAAACACAGCTTCGTTCCGGTGATGAAGTTGTCTTAATTCCTCCGGTCAGCGGCGGTTAAATTGACAAGGGCAATTATCGTCACAAAATTTTTAGCTAAGCTTCCCCCAATTCAGCATTCACAAAATCCACAATGTCAGACATTGGGTTAATAA
Source organism: Limnothrix sp. (assembly GCA_049644465.1). Classification (GTDB taxonomy): domain Bacteria; phylum Cyanobacteriota; class Cyanobacteriia; order Cyanobacteriales; family MRBY01; genus MRBY01. The sequence continues at coordinate 34 of JBARRZ010000067.1, read as the reverse complement.
AGTCGGAAGGCGAATTCAACTCCTTAGCCAAAAA
>JBARRZ010000066.1:0-8121 GCA_049644465.1 Limnothrix sp. | reverse complement strand
AACCATAGCATCGCTCCACCGCAGGCGTGATTTTTCCGGCCTCAATCAACTCTGTTAAAACCTGAAGATCTGCTTGACTCGATTGCTGCTCTAAACATTTGATTTGGCGATCGCCTTTACCCCCCATCCATTCACCAAATAACATCACTTGTAGCAAACGACCTGTGTCACCACCAACCAAAACATAAATCCCATCGGGGGTCAGAGCTGACATAAAATCCTTCGCCGAACGGTATGCCGCCGTATCAACAATTAGGTCATAGGGTTGCGCCGTCTGCGTGCAATCAGTTTGAGTGTAATCAAGAACATTATCTGCCCCCAGTGATCGCACAAAAGCCATTTTTTGCGTGCTACAAACTCCCGTCACTTCTGCCCCCAAAGCCTTCGCAATTTGCACTGCGTAGGAACCCACACCACCGGATGCGCCATTAATCAACACCCTCTGACCCGCTTTAATCTCATCAAAATCACGCAATGCTTGTAATGCAGACATCCCAGAAACGGGCACGGTGGCAGCCGCTTCAAAATTAAGATTATTGGGCTTTTTTGCCAAGACTTTTTCCGGCACACTGACATATTCTGCAAATGCCCCAAACCCACAACTAGAAAGCTCTCCAAAGACTTCATCCCCCGGCTGAAATTGGGTGATTTCTTTACCCACCGCTTCTACGGTTCCCGCCATATCTGTACCGAGAATCTTGATTTTCGGCTTCAGCAAACCACCAAACAGAAGACGAATTAGAAAAGGCGTGCCCCGCATCAGATGCCAATCCCCCGCATGGACAGAGGCGGCATGAACTTTTACGAGTACTTTGTCATCCCGCATTTCCGGCTTTGAGACTTCTTTTATGCCCAAAACATCCGGCGAACCATACTCTGACTGGGCGATCGCTTTCATTGTCCATAGCCTCTTTTGACTTACGCCGTAAGTTTAACATACAGTGTAAGTCTATCAAGAAAAAAATCATGGCAAAGACCACAAATCCTCAGACAAACTCTTCAATACCGTTAAGTCGCAAGCGTATTTTAAGTACGGCTCTACACCTCGCGGATGAGGCGGGCATTGAGTCTCTTTCTATGCGGAAACTAGCCCAAGAGCTCGGTGTTCAGGCTATGTCGCTTTATAACCATGTCAAAAATAAGGACGATATTATTGATGGCATCGTTGATCTTGTCGCGGCGGAAATCGTCTTGCCGGAGGTGGGCATTGCCTGGAAAATGGCGATGCGACAGCGGGCAAATTCAGCCCATGAAGTTTTGCTGCGTCACCCATGGGCAACGATGGCGATCGTCTCGCGGGTGAATGTGGGCTCGGCCATGTTGCGCTATATGGATGCAACCATTGGTTGTCTGCGGGAAGCTGGTTTTTCGTTGGAGATGGCGGATCATGCTTGGAATGCCATGGATAGCCATATTTATGGGTTCACGCTTCAGGAGTTGAATTTTCCGTTTGAGGCGGCAGAATATTCAGAGGTGGCAGAGAATTATCTAGATCTTTTGCCTGCTGCTCAATATCCTTACCTCAATAAATTGACCCATGAGGTGATAGAAGAACGTTATGACGGGATTCACAGTTTTGAGTTTGGCTTGGAATTAATCCTCGGTGGTCTTGAGCAATTTCGAGATATCTCTTGATCGGAATAGCAAGCGGGCGATCGCCATTTCAATCACAGCTTCGATGAAATATTCAATTCACTGAATTATCTTTTCACTTCTGCAAAATTTGAGAAACAATCAGCTTTTCCTCTGCATTATTCTGTTGAAGAAAAGCCGAAACGAGCTGCTCTGAACTTGCAAAAATAGCCTCATCATATAGCCCTCTATTCATCGTTAAAACAGTGACTTTTTCCGTAAGCGGATCGACGATCCAATACTCATTAATTCCCCGCGCCTGATACTGCGATCGCTTGTAACGATAATCCCGTTCAATATTTTCTCTACCCGGTGATACCACCTCGATCACCAACTCCGGCGGCGGCATCTCTAATGTAATTGTCGATCTTTTTGCACCCTCAAGTGCAAGAGCTGTGTCCTCAGACAACACCATTAAATCGGGCACACGTACTGAAACATTGGAACCAGTAACAACAATCTCAGCACCAATACGTAAACAATAAGAAGAAACGCCTAATTGAGCAAAGTAGATAAGCAGAAAGGATGCAATGCGTTGATTTATGTCGCTTTCTGGTGGCATTTCCAGCAATTCCCCATTGTCCAATTCATAAGTAGTATCGTTTTCCGATTGGTAAGCCAGATATTCTGTGAGAGTCATCCCCTGCGAGACAATTGCAACCATCGTGATTTCCTCTACCTGCGTTGAAAGGCTTGTCTACAATTTTGGCACAACTCAGGCTAGCCCCTATCCCAAATGCATAGAAGTGACCCATAATTAACGATGGTTAAATAGCGATCGCCAAAGAAGACAGAAATCATGCGCCTTTCAGAAAGTTTATTCGTCACCCTCAGAGAAGTCCCAGCCGAGGCAGAAATCCCTAGCCATCAGCTCCTATTGCGGGCGGGCTATATTCGTCGCATCGGTCGCGGGATTTATGCCTACTTGCCGATGATGTGGCGGGTTTTGCAAAAGGTGTCGGCGATCGTCCGGGAAGAAATGAACGCGACAGGCGCACAGGAAACCCTTTTACCGCAGCTCCAACCCTCGGAACTTTGGAAAGAATCGGGACGTTGGGATACCTACACGAAGGCGGAAGGCATCATGTTTTCGCTGACGGATCGCGTTGATGGCGAACTCGGTCTTGGCCCCACCCACGAGGAAGTGATTACCGCTGTGGCGCGGGATATGATTCGTTCTTACCGCCAATTGCCCCAACATCTTTACCAAATTCAAACCAAATTCCGCGATGAAATTCGTCCCCGTTTTGGCTTGATGCGTGGTCGTGAATTCATTATGAAAGACGGCTATTCCTTCCACGCCACCGAGGAAAGTCTCAAGGAAACCTATGCAGAAATGGATCAGGCCTACCGTAATATGTTGCGCCGCTGTGGTCTAGAATTTCGGGCAGTAGAGGCAGATTCTGGGGCGATCGGTGGCTCTGGTTCGCAGGAATTTATGATTTTGGCGGATGCTGGCGAGGATGAAATTCTCTACACCGACGATGAAAAATATGCAGCAAATACCGAGAAGGCGGTTTCTTTGCCTGCCGATGTCGTCGAGTCTCCCTTCACTAGTTACGAAAAGCGGGAAACCCCCAACACTGCGACCATCGCCACATTGAGTGAATTGCTCGATTGTTCACCCACGGCAATTGTGAAAAACGTGTTGTATCAAGTGGTTTATGACAACGGCAAAACGGTTTTGGTTTTAATTTCTATCCGTGGCGATCAGGATATCAACGAAGTGAAATTGACTAACGAACTCACAAAACTTGCACCGAATTACAAAGCAAAAACCATCATTGCGTTGACTGTTCCTGATGCCGATGCGCAACAAAAATGGGCAGCAAAACCGTTACCCCTCGGCTATATTTCGCCCGGTTTAGCGGATGAATATATTGCGGGTTCAAAAGAGATTGAAGGTAAATTCTTGCGCATGGTGGATGAAACTGCCGTTGACCTAAAAAACTTTGTCACGGGTGCAGATGAAGCTAATTTCCATGTCCTCGGTGCAAATTGGGATTCAGAGTTTAAATTGCCTAAGTTGACAGTTGATATTCGATTAGCAATGGCAGGCGATCACTCCGTCCACGATCCATCCCAAATTTTGCAAACAGCACGGGGCATTGAAGCGGGGCACATTTTTCAACTCGGCACAAAATATTCCGAGGCGATGGGTGCAACATTCACCGATGAAGATGGTAAAGCTAAACCATTAGTTATGGGCTGTTACGGCGTGGGCGTTTCCCGTTTAGCTCAGGCAGCCGTCGAGCAATCCTACGAGAAAAATGGCATTATCTGGCCCGTGGCGATCGCCCCCTATCATGCCGTTGTGGTTGTGCCGAATATCAAAGACGAAGCACAAATGGCAGCAGCCGAAAAACTCTATACCGAACTCAATGCGGCGGGCGTGGAAACCATTCTCGATGACCGTAAAGAGCGGGCTGGCGTGAAGTTCAAAGATTCTGAATTAATCGGCATCCCTTTCCGCGTGGTGACTGGAAAATCCCTCAAAGATGGCTTAGTTGAAGTGGTGAAGAGAAAAGAAGGCGATCGCCAAGATCTCCCAATCGATGAAGTCGTTTCTACGATTAAAAGTTGGGTAACAGAAGCGACTCAAAACTAAACTGTTAAAATCACTAAGTATAAAGATGTCGCCAATGTTCTACTATGCAATCCTCGGATTCTTCAGTTATTAATTCAGCCGCAAAACAAGACGCTAGTATGCGGAAAATTGCTTACTCTATGGATTTGCTCATTCCGGGAATTTATTTTTGGTGGGGACAACTACATCTAAGCATTGGCGGTGAAATGCCTGAAGATAGTCCAGAACGTTATCCGGGGATGATTCATAGTCAAAGTGGTTTGGCGATCGTTTTTCCGGGTTATCACATTTGGACAACCTATCAAGATTCCTATAACCCTCGATAGACATGAACTTGATGGGATTGGCCGATTCTCTCAAAGAACTTTACCCGCAGAAATCTTCGAATAACAAATGTTGAAAGTAGGATACGGCAAAAGTGCTTCTGCTCCTGCCCAAGGAAAGCGCATTAAAGTATGGTGGACTCATGCCGAATATCGGCGGGTAGAATCAATCTATAGCCCAGATTTACGTCGTGTCATTACTGCTTATCATCCAAACTCGATTTAATCACGTATCGCCAAGATCTACCATTAAATGAAGTTGTTTCTACTATCAAAGCTTGGGTAAATGAAGCCACTAAATAAAATTTAGTAGCCTGTCTAAGCAAAAAATTGGCAATTACAAATTTCTCTAGAAATCTTGTTCGTAAAGCTCGGGAGTTAATTGCAAAAAGCTGTCAGTTTTTTAATAAGCACCTTGGGAATAAGTCAACTCATAACTGTGGGAATAAACTTCAAAGATTAGACCAAATGGGTCTTCTACATAGACCATCCGGTAAGGTTTTTTGCCCGGGTAGTATTCACGAATAGGCATTCTTTGTTTGCCGCCATGCGCAACAATTTTTTCTACAAGACCCTCAACATCAGGATCTTGGACGCAGAAATGAAAAGTGCTCGTTTTCCAGTACTCGAAATCTTTGGGACTTTCATTGTTCTTAAACTCAAACATCTCAACCCCAATTCTGTCGCCAGTTGACATGTGAGCGATTTTGAAAGATCCCCAACCTTCACCAAAAACGTCAATACACATTTGGCCGATTGGTGTATCGGACTCTTCTGTAATCACTGTAGGCTCCATGATTTGATACCAGCCCATCACCTTGCTGTAAAACTCGACAGCTTTCTCCACATCAGGTACTGAAATCCCAATATGTGAAAATGTTCTTGGATAAGTGCTCATAATATTCCTTGTTAAGGTTTACTGATCATTATGCGGGAAGTCTCAGGACAAAATCTGAAATAATTTTTTGCTGAGGAATTTGTTAGAAACAGTAGGGTTGAAAATCTGAAAGAAAATAGGGCGATCGCCAGAATATTTTACACAAACAAAATCTCCCACATCAACAGTGAAGGAATGGGAGATCTAGATTAATCTCAAAAATTTAATGCTCGAAATTAAGCTACGGGTTGCATCGGAATACCCTGTCTTTTTTCGAGGATTTTCAAGCCTTCTTCTAGCGCAACTAAACGGTTATTTGTCCAATGTGCCTCAGGAATTAGGCCACCAATACCGAGCTTCTTCAAGCGAGACTGCACTTTGCCCGTCGCCCCAGTGACAATTACGTCGCGACCGAGATCCAGCGCTTCTTGGATGGCATTTTCAATCGCTAGGGAAGATGTCACCCCAAGGACTGGGACTTCTTCTAAGTCCATAATTAGCACGTCATAACTATCGATAGCGCTATGTTCACGGGCGATCGCCTTCGCAACCCCAAAGATCATCGGGCCATTGAGATGAAATAACAATAATTTTCCATTCGCGAGGTCTAAAATCTGTTTTTCACGATCAGTCAAAATAATCTGATCATCCACATCCGTAATCGCTTTTACCGCATCATGTTGCACAGAAGAAAGGCGATCAATCGTTAAAATGTTTGCAATGAAAACACCAACACCCACCGCAATCATCAAGTCAACAAAAACGGTTAGCAGGATAACACTATAAACAATGCCTGCTGCCTTCCAAGAAATCTTGTGGACACGCTTCAGAAAACCCCAGTCGATAATATCAATACCAACCTTGAGGACAATTCCGGCTAATACAGCCAAAGGAATGCCAGAAGTGAGCGGAGCCGCCCAGAGCGCAATAATTAACAGCACAAAAGCACGAATAATTCCCGCTAAAGCTGTCCGTCCACCAGCTTGCACACTGACGACCGTTGCCGTCGTTGCACCAGAACCCGCCACACCACCGAATAAACCAGTGATGATGTTAGCGACCCCTTGGCCGATTAATTCTTTGTTGGAATTGTGTTCCGAACGGGTCAAACTATCCGCCACCAAACAGGTCAGTAAGCAGTCAATACAGCCAACCATTGCCAAAATTAGGGCGTTGACAACAATTAGGCGTAAATCGGTAAAAGAAAATATTGGTAACTGTAGCGAAGGAAATCCCGGTGTGATTTCGCCAATCGTGGCGATCGTCCTGACTTCAATATTCCCGAAGAAGAAGAGAGAAATAATTGTACCGATGACTAAAGCGGTCAATTGCGGTGGCAAAATTCCTTGCAGCTTTTTGGGATAAAAGAACAAGATTGAAAGGGTCAATACACCAAGGCCAACTTCCCACGGATTTGCATTAGTAATAAGGCTGGGTAGATTTTTCAGTACTCCCAGCACTCCACCTGTTGGCGTTGCTTGTCCGAGGAAGGGGGCAATCTGCAAGAAAATCAGGATGACGCCAATACCTGTCATAAAGCCGGAGATGACGTTGTAGGGCAACATCGTGATGTACTTGCCCAAACGCAATACGCCAAATAGTATTTGAAATACTCCGGCTAGCATGACGACGGTAAAACCCATTGCTAAGCCATTTTCTGGATTTGTAGCAATGAGTTCTGCAATGACGGCGGTTAGGATCACTGTCATGGGGCCAGTCGGTTCTGAGATCAAACTCGGTGTCCCGCCAAACAGAGAAGCAAAAAAGCCGATTAAAATTGCTCCCCAGATTCCGGCAGATGCTCCGGCACCAGAGGCGATACCGAAGGCCAGTGCCATGGGTAAAGCAATGACGGCAGCGGTGAGACCACCGAAAAAATCTCCTTTAAAATTTTGGAAGGAAATTTTGTTGACAATGCTCATGGTTTGATTTTTCCTCAGATAAATCAGTAAGTAATCAAAAAAATAGAAATTTGAGGGAGCCGCAATGATCCTGATAATTGGTGAGAGAAGAGTGTGGCTTCGCGGGATGCTCTCATTTAATACTGATAACGAAGGCTCTCTCAGTTGCGGTGTTTACCGAATATAAATAATTTTTTGTTAAGGATTGTAACAGTCTTTGGTCTCGTAACTTCACTTTCAAAAATGGGGATTGTGAGAAGATCTTGAGGCGATCGCCATGATCTAGCCATTAAAAATGTCGTCACACCGAAGCAAATACTGGGTTGATGCAGCAATTTAAACACCTGATTTTCGACGTGTTTAGCTTGTTATAGATTGCTTTTTTTGAGGGCGATCGCCTCACTGTAATTTGGTGAGCTGTCTAACATGATGGGGAATTGGCCTCACAAACTCAAAATTCACGAATCCGTTGCAGCATTTTTTGCTAGGTATAAAAAATACCTATTTTTATATGCAAAATTTAGAATCTTTTACGCAATATCTTATTTTCTACTCATAATCATTCTGGATAATTGAATATAGAAACAAAGCTAAATTGCTAGACATCTTTAGGAAAAGATACAAGGAATTTAATTTCCTACAATCTGGCTTAAAATAGAAGAGCTTGATACCCAATTACAATTCTCAAGAAAGATTTTATATTTATTTCTTGTAATTGACACAAATTCCTTTTCTCTTTTTGCTTTCACATTCCGAGACCTCACTGCTCTTAACTTTTTATATAGTGAGTCTCCTTAAGAT
>JBARRZ010000065.1:0-12559 GCA_049644465.1 Limnothrix sp. | reverse complement strand
GTGTCTTGTCTATTTTTCGGCACGAAGAACGGATTTTATGATTCTCATGATTATCATGGCAATGGCTCTGCTCATTAATGGGGCGATCGCCAGACTTATATCTTTATTTTCCAGTACTAGTACAACCCATGTCGTATGGCTGCTAGGATCTTTTGTAGAGAAGCTAAAGACTGAAGATTCTAGGAATTTTGTCTGAAATGCCGAGTGTTACTGCCCCTAGCCCCACACCATTTTCTTGCACACCTTATGCGATTGGTCGCCAAGGTGAGGGCGTTTGTTTACTAGTGCAGATGGGGCCTTACCGCATTCTGCTCGACTGTGGCCCAACGAATTTAGAATTTCTTGATAACGACGCAACCCGATCAGATCCAGCCGCTTTGGATCTGGTTTTTTGTAGTCATGCCCATCGCGACCATGCGGAAGGGTTATTGGAGCTTCATCAACAACTGCCTAATCTGCCTGTGTATATGACTCAGGCCACGAAGCAACTATTGCCGCTCAACTGGTCTCAGCGCCAAGTTCCAGAAGATTTGGGCACAATTTTGCCTTGGCGATCGCCCGTTGAAGTCCTTAAAAACTTGACGATCCGTCTCTTTCCCGCCGGTCATTTACCGGGAGCCGCTGCCGCGCTTTTCACTCTGCATACTGCCGAACGAGATTACACATTATTTTATACCGGCGACTTTTCCGTTTCCCATTTCCAGTTAGTTAACGGCCTATCTATCGAAGAATTACGCGGTCTCAATCCAGACGTGTTAGTCGTGGAAGGAAGCTACGGTATCGTGCGCCATCCTCACCGTCGCCAGCAAGAAAAATATTTAGCCAATCGCATTCTAGAAGCTTTAAATACTGGTCAATCGGTAATTTTGCCTGTGCCGCGTCTTGGTTTGGGGCAAGAAATTTTAAAACTGCTGCGATCGCACCACCAATTTACAGGCAAAAAACTTGATATCTGGGTTGAAGGTCAAGTAGCAAAAGCCTGCGATTTGTATCTCGATATTTTGTTTGAGCTGCCAGAACCTGTACAAAATTTTGCGAAACATCAATCGCTGTTTTGGGATGAGCGCGTCTACCCTCGGATGCACCGTTTACGGGCGGATGAATTCCCGGATATCAGTCAAGGGAATCACATTATCATCACCGACTACACTCACGATTTTGCGCGGTATTGCGACGATAAAACGGCTCCCTGTCTGCTGCTATTACCGGAACATCCGGGCGTCTGGCTAAATTTCGATGATCCACCGCTCGCGGCGATCGCCCCTAAACGCCACGTCCAGATTGAAACCTATCTGCTGGCAGAACATAGCGACGGGTTGAATACGACCCAACTGATTCACAATCTGCGACCCCAACACGTCATTTTTTACCATGGCTCTAGAGACGACCTCAGTAATTTGACCGGTCTTGAAGAATTACAAAATCGCTACCAGCTACATTGTCCGAATACTGGTAATCTCGTGGAGCTGCCTATCGGCGAAACTTTTATGCAGCCTGAAGTCCCCCAAAAACTGGAGTACGAGGGCGAAATTAACGAATTAGGCTCATGGGTGACGATCAGTTTGCCCAATAACGTCAGTGAAGATCCACGCTGGCAGGCCTTTGCCGACACCGGCTTAATCGAAGCCCACTGGCAGGGAGAAGAGCTGGTCATTCGCGGCATCAACGAACGAGAATTATTACGCCACGGTAATGATGCAGAGCGGTTTGTAAATCTCGACTGCTGCATCAACTGTTGCTTCCAAAAAGCTATGCGCTGCCAACAGCCAAAATCACCGCTGTATCGTTTTAAGATTACACCGGAGGGTTATTGTCCAGAATTTCAGGCGATCGCCACCAAAGCAAACAATTGACTAATTAAGATTCTTTATTATCCGGGAAGCGAGGAAAAAGCTGCTCAGCCTCAGGACAATCTTCCGATACCGGGATATCCATTTGTAGCTTGGACACAGACGCTAATTTTTGAGTAATTGCCCCAACACTTTCCAGACGAACTAGCTCTTCCCAAGAAGAAACCTCATCATCCTCTTCCGTCTCATAGCGAATCGTGAGAATCTCGCCCTCGAAAGCCGTGATTGTGGCACTCTCAATCCAGCGTTGTTGATCCCGCAAGAATATGCAAACTTCTTTTTCATCATTGCAGATTTGGTTAATCTTGCGGTGTAGCATAAGCTTCTCCAAATTTTAAAGTCGAACGAACATATATTTCTCTACTAAGCATTGTAGTCAATCTCCCTACACTTTTACAGACTTTTTATGGCGTATTCTTACTCAAAATAGTCAAAATATTTTCACTAACAGTAGCCACCTGCTCGACCATGGCCAAATGCCCACAATCACTGATTTCAATCACATTTTCACCCATGCAGCCAAAAGAGGGATGAAAGCTTGCCAGATGGTGCACATATTTTAGTTCCATGACCGAATCCTGACTCCCCGCCAAAAAATAAACGGGTTGACGTAGCTGAGCGACCAACTGAGGTAACTGATGCACCTCTTTTTCAGTCGTTGTATCTAATAAAGATCGTAAAGCAGCCTCTGGATCTGCCGCCAAAAAATCGCGAATTCGTTGCTTCCCCCAGCGCCGTGCCAGAGGCTTTTTCACCATCATGCGCGCAAATGCAAAATCAAAAAAAGGTACGTAAATTAACCAAGGAAAGCGGTTGCGCACGAGCTGTTGACCGACCGACCGAAATTTCTCAAAATCTTCCTTAAGATAAATTCCGCCTCCGGAATTGAGGCAGGTTACGCCAACAACACGATCACACTTTTTTGCAGCCCACAGCGCGATACTCCCTCCGAGAGAATGACCCACCAACCAAGCCTGTTTAATTTCTAATTTTTCGAGCAAAGCTTGTAGATCGTCGGCATAATCCGCAAGAGTATAACCTTGTTCTGGGTAGCGATCGCCCTCATTCTTTGCCCCAGACTCCCCAAACCCGCGCAAATCATAAGCCAAACAAGAATAATAAGGCGATAGACAATCAATCAACGGTTGCCAATACGAGCGACTCAACAACCACCCATGCACAAATACGAGAGTGGGGGCATCCGCATTACCTTGCCCATCAAGATCATGCTTTGACCTATCCATAACCGTAAAATCATAGGCATGGAGAACTCCTCGAACTTCCGCTGTTGCCATATTGCTGTCTTAACCTAAGTCGTTGAAGTGCAACCTCTTCTAATTCTAAACAAAGGAAGCCATCATGAAATTTTCAAAACCAATAAAAATACAAAGCATCACGCACCAAGCAGCCGAGATTTAACGCTTTCCGCAATCCGTTGACCTAAATAATCTGGAATCAAACTTTCATTCGGCCCCAATAAATACAAAATCAAGCGTGTTCTGCCCCGCCACACCAACAGATTCGCATTGACGACCAGCAGATCTTCTTGCCAAGTTGCGTACATCACCTTATAGAACAAGCCCGGTTGATTATCCGCCTCGATTAATAACGCTGGCAGATGAAACACTGGATCAATATAAAATTCCGTTTCTACTTGCTCCAAACCCGCATCGAGATTGAATTCGACAGCAAGCATCTCTTCTACTTCGAACCGACCAGCCAAAGCTTCACGGATTGCTCGACAAACATTATCCGAAGTCTGGGAGATTAGGGCCTGATTACCACGGGACACCACGAGCTTAATAAACACCAACATCGGCGGTTTTATTTGACCGTACAAACTTAGGCTGTGAATTTTCAAGCCATAGGCCGCCAACACTCCAAAAATATCGCTCAGGAGAAAAGATTGATTGCGATACGCAAAATGTAGTGCGCTTTTTGAACCTTCGGCAACAACGTCAATAATCGCTTGCTTAGATTTGTAGAGGCGATAGGCAAGTTGTAAATTTTGGAGCTGGATCTCGCTGCTGACAAACTGCTCGTAGAACTGGGGAAATGAGCGATTAAACCGCTTAAGCAAGTCTAGAGTTGATGGTTTTAACGCCGTGGTCATAAGCTCAGAACTAGAATAATTAGGCTCAAATCAATAATGAATCAATTGAAGTCGCTTTGCACCATTACAGACCCCACCTGTATAGCTATTAGTGTAACCCATGAGTTTGATGTCTTATTTTGCTTCAATCGTGGCAATTAAAGCATTGGGGAATGGCAGAGAAGCGGACTCGAGCGGGATATTCGGTGTAAGATTATCAAGAATATTTTGTCTGTTGTCTCTCCAGACGTAAAATCTCGGCGATCGCCCCTACGAAGAAAAGCATGGGTTTTTTTAAAAGACTACTCAATAATACTGCTGACAAACCAACCCCTAGAAAAACTGGCGATGAACAGCTAGAGTCTGCCGGACAACCCCGGATTTTTTTTAGTTTAGATCGAGACATTGACTTATACGAGCTAGAAGAGCTGTGCGATAAAGTCGGTTGGGCCAGACGACCGATCCGTAAAGTCAGAAAAGCAATTCAGCATAGTTTTTTAGTGGTGACAGTCTGGGAAGTCCGTAATTCTAACCGTAAAAGATTAATTGGCTTTGCCCGTGCAACCTCTGACTGTGCCTTCAACGCTACAGTTTGGGACGTCGTTATTCATCCCGATTTCCAGAGCAAAGGCCTCGGCAAAGGTTTGATGAGATTTATCATCAACAAACTACGCGAGTCGGACATTAGTAACATCACCCTATTCGCTGATCCGCAAGTGGTTGAGTTCTACCGTCGCCTCGGATTTATCTTAGATCCTGAGGGCATTAAAGGAATGTTTTGGTATCCGAGCTAGATCTTCTTTCAAAAAAGAGGGGGTCTAAGTTATACTAAAAAACGTTGACTACGGGATGTAGCGCAGCTTGGTAGCGCGCCTGCTTTGGGAGCAGGATGCCGCAGGTTCGAATCCTGTCATCCCGATTTTTTATTGAACAGTACATAATCTGCTGGCTTTGGCTGTACAGAGAATTCTTGATTTTTTGTGCTAGAGTCAGATTCGATCAAAATTTTACTGACTATATAATCTAGACCTTGTCAGTTAAGTGGTAACGGGTTATCAAATACATCTATGGATGGAACACTGATTTGTTTAGGCTCGTCTCCATGGTTATTGGTACGTTCGGTGTGCCTGAACGGATGAACACCAAGCGTGAATTCACTGCCGCCTTAGCATGTCTTGCTTATAGACTCAAGGATATTTGGCAGAAGGTCTGATTTTGGCGAAGCTTAATTTCAGAAGAAAGGGTATCGTTCTAAGCGATATTTTTATCGAACTTTTGCTGTCGTTTAGCGTATATTTTTAGAGGTTTATTTTATGAATAGTATCATCCGCTTTAGTCGTCAATTTTTGCTCGCAGGGGTGGCGATCGCCGGATCGACCCTCGGTTTTAACTTGCCAGCAGCCCTAGCTTTACCAGAAGCAGTCGTGATCGAGAAGCTGAAGCCAGTACCGATGTACATGCTCATCAACGATTCTGGACAGCCCATTTTTGCCAGTGTAGAAAATGAAAATGGTGATGCGACTGGTGTAACGGGTATTTTTGTTAGCCCATCCGATGCAGAACGCTTGGTGCTGAGTCGTAGAGAAGAAGCGAAAAAAATCTTGCAAGAAGAGCAGGCTAGCGGCGGTGATACAGCAACTATTACAGCACTGACACAGCAGGTTGAGCTATGGGAAGAAGCCAATATTTTGCCCATTAGTTTAGACAAAATTTATGAGTTTGCCCAGAGCGACGATGCGGCAGACTTGAGCTTTAAGTTTTTCCCCACAATGAAGCAGCTCAACGCGGCAGCTCAAGTGATTGAAGGACAGACTTTCCCCGGCGTACCGCTCTTTTTCCTTTCGATGCAATCGACGAACGAGCAGGGTGAAGCAATCACGACTTTCCCGACTTCGGATAAGGATGGAAAAATTCCTGTTTTCTTTGAAGTAGAGCCAATTCTTGAGCAGATCGAGGGATTTGGGAGCCAAGAAGATTTGAATATCAATGTGATGGCGCTGGAAGTGTTTATTGCAAAATTGGTCGATCAAGAGCTGCCTGCTGATGAGCAAGAATTTTTTAACGAAATGACGTTGATTCCGGTAGAGGAGTCTACTCGTTTGATCCAAAGTATTATCGAGCAACAGCAGGGGCAACAGGGTAACTAAATCCGAATTAGTTGTGAGCGATAAATCACCGCATTGCATTTCGGCAACCGAATTTCATCAGTGGCGACAGTGGGCTAATGGTCTGGCGATCGCCGCTGATGTTTCTGTATCTGAAGTGGATTGGTTTTTGCAAGCATTGACTTCCGTTACGGCTCTCGACTTGCGGCTAGGTTTATCACGAACGATTAAAAGCGCCGCACCAATCGAAAAATTATCAGAGTTATGGCGGCAGCGAATCGAGCAAAATGTGCCTGTACAGTATTTAGTTGGTAAAACGCCGTGGCGTGAATTTGAATTATTTGTCACGCCAGATGTTTTAATTCCGCGCCCAGAAACAGAATATTTAATTGATTTGGCTCGCGAAAAAGTTGCTAAGCACAATCCGGATTTAGCCCGTGAACATTGGGTCGATTTGGGGACAGGCAGCGGGGCGATCGCCCTTGGTTTAGCGACAATTTTTCCCGACGCGACAATTCATGCCGTCGATTACAGTGCAGCAGCGTTGGCGATCGCCAAAAAAAATAGCGAAGTTTATCAATATCAAAAACAAATTCAATTTCATCAAGGCAATTGGTGGGAACCACTAAAACATTTAAAAGGCCAAGTCTCAGGAATGATTTCCAATCCGCCATATATTCCCTCTAATTTGCTCCCCGATCTTCAGCCAGAAGTTTACAAACACGAACCCCATGCCGCCCTTGATGGTGGCTCAGATGGCCTAGACGACATTCGTCAGCTCATTATGTCAGCCCCAGATTATTTGATTTCTGATGGGATTTGGCTCATAGAAATGATGCGTGGTCAGGGGGAAGAAATTGCCCAACTTTTAAGCTCAAGCCGCTATTATAAAGACGTACAGGTTCTCAACGATTTAAGTAAAGGCGATCGCTATATCTTTGCTCAGAGAAATTAAACTGGCTTTGATAAGATTTTTTGTAAAACTTTAGTGGAAATTTAGTTTTCACTGATGGCGATCGCCCGATTAATGGGAACAATAGAGGCAGACAATGCTAGCGTTGTTGTCAAGCTTATATGCATTGAGGTAGCTCGCTAATGAAACTCTGGAAATATCTGCTTTCAAATAGAGACCAAGAACAAGGATTTACCATTGCATTAGTACTTGGTATGGGTCTTTTTATGCTGATTTCAGGAGCTGCCGCAATCAAACTCAGTAGCAGCAGTGAAACCAGCTCTAAACTTCAAGAAAAATCATCCCAAGCATTAGCCGCCGCAGAAGTCGGCTTGGCTCGCATCCAGTCCATCATCGATACCCAACGAGACCTTGCTGTGTATCCCGACTGTGTCGCTAGAGATGCAGGAGTGTGTACCGACAAAGCGAATAGTATACCGAGCTGGTCTAACACGGACGGCATCATCAATACGATAACCACGACCACTTGCGGCACGACAACAAGTGATGACACTCTGCTTGTGATTGAAGAACTTGCTACATCACAAGAATGGAAAGATATTGATGACAACGACCCAAGCCGAGGACAGTTCCGGCTCATAAAATACACTGGCACTACCGGCAACGCTCTACCCGGCATGGCCGAATTGGTCGTAGAAGGCCGAACCGGTCAAGGTCAAGCCGATGCAGTAAAAGCTGACAAAGCCTATAACACTGGGACAGCAGCCATTAGAGCAGAAATTCCGGTTAATGAGAACATTTTGACGACAACAGGTTCTGTTCCGGGCTTGTGGATCAAGTATCAAAACTCAACGAATATGGCCAACGACAAAGTAAATGGCGATATTTTAGTTGAGGGTTGTTTGGTGCCGGGTGGTATTGACACAGATAATTTGCTTGATCCAACTACCCAAAAATTATCCTCTTCTACAGATCCGATGCCGGATACGCCGCCTTTACCGGAAGGGCAATTTCTCATTGGTGATGGTGTTCCTTCTGCGGATAATACTCCGGCAAACGATCCCCGAATCACGGATCCTTTTTCTGCTGGTACCTATCCACGCCCGGGAGATGACGAGGCTCCCGATGGCTTCTACCATTACTTAATTCCAGCGCTTGAAAAGAATGGTGGCGCAACTATCGAAATTGCGGCAGGCGCGAAAGTCATTTTCTATCTGCAAGGCAATCTCGATATGGGAGGAAGTTTGTCAATTAACATGCAGGCTAACGGCAATACTCCTGCGAATTTACAGATTTACGGAAATACGACTGTTGTTAGCGGTGGCTTAAATGGCACAAACTTCAAATATGGTTGTTCTGGCGGTGTAACTTGCCCAACGAAAAAGATGTTTTTCAATGGTACGCCGGACGTTAAAGCTTTGATTCATGCCCCTGAAGCGGTCGGTGGTGTTGCTGGTGGTGGTACGACATCTGGTAATTTCCAAGGTACATTATGGCTATTTGATTGGGATCCACTGTCAAATAACTCGAAAGTCAAAGTGGATGCTGTGGGACAGTTGAGCGATTTGGTTTCTACGACGACAACGACTGATGTGGAACCCCAAATCACGGTGACGAGTACTTGGGAAAGAATAGAATCGGAGAATCCATAAATGTTGCATCGCTTAGGAAAAAAACGGAAAAAAGAGCAAGCTGGGTTCACGTTAATTGAAGTTTTGGCGGGTATGGTCATGGCGACCGTGTTTGTTTTAATTACTACTCAGGCGATCGCCCTCTCTGCGCTATTTCGGGTGCGTGCACAAAGAGAATCTGAGGCTGTCAACTGGATTCAAGAAGATTTAGAAAACATCAAGTTTGCAGCTTTATTTGCACCTGCTGATGAGAACGCTTGTGATGCGACAACTCAGGCGACAGGTTATGGACAAAGTTTAAAAGCTTATGTTGAATCAGCAAATTTCATTGATGAATTTTCGCCGGATCCTGATGATGATGGCGATGGTGACCCGACTACTAGAGAAATGCTCAATAAGCCTTACGAAATGGAAAGAGCTTTAGATGTATATAACTTCGCACCATACAGTTTATTGACAGCTAGTTATTCTGTGGTGGATCCTGACAGCGGCCTTGTTATTGCTGATTTGTACACTGAGGTAATCCCTGATGCGGCTTTTGATTGCGACTAAACAAAAAGAGACAGGTTTCACTTTAATTGAGATACTCGTTGCGACGATTATGCTTGGCGTGATGGCGGCGATCGCTTCTCCCGGCATGTTGGCTTTCGTTGCGCGCAGTAAAGTCTCGTCTGCCCACAACCAATTACAGGGAGGGCTGCAAGAAATGCAAAGAGAAGCAATCAAAAGAAGTCAAGACTGTGAGATCACCTTTCCCGCATCAGGAACAACATCCAGCAGTCAGGCTAACGATGTATTAGAAGTTACAAGTAACTGTTTAGTTGCTGGTCCGCTTGAGTTAGAAGGCGTCAGAATACGTCACAATTTGCCTGACACTGACACCGATCCTGACAATACTATTTTAGATTTGTTCGATTTTAAAGGGCAAACAGACACAGCCTTATCTAATGACGTGGCGATCGTTATTACTCAAGAAGATTCAGACAAGTTTCAGAAATGCATTGCCATCTCAGACGGCGTTGGAATAATACGCTCTGGCTTTTATACGACTAACTTAAGCACAGTAAGTATTAGTAATTGTGACCCAACTTCTTAGTAAGTTTTTAGGTTTGCCTGAAAATATTTTTAATCATTAATCAACAATAACTTTAAGATTTTTACTATCCATGAATATCCTCAAGCTTTATTTGAAATTCCCGAAAATTCTAGACAAATCAAAAGGATTTACGCTTATTGAGCTGCTTGTTGCGATTGTCATGAGTAGTATTGTTTTATTGGGTCTAGGATCAGGTTTAGTCGCTGTTCTTAGCACAACAAAAGAATCGGCAATAAAAGCGAATCTAAAAAATCAACTAAATAGAGCAGTTGATTATATGAATGAAGATATCAAAAGAGCGAGATTTGCTGATATCAAAACAACAAATACGACAGACGACACGGTTATTCTGACTTATTTTGAAAACGCAAGCGATACAAATTCTCACACAATTGAATACTTCATGGAGGCTTCTGCGGATCCTTGGCTTGGTCCGAACATGATTCGGCGTAGTGTGGATGGTGGCGCACCTCAAGTGTTGGTTGATGCAATTACAGACAACGCTGTTACGTTTCCTAGTTGTAGTGGTAGTAACCAGACAAGCTATTCTACTGGTTTCTTTGGCTGTGTGGAAAAAGCTGATTCTAATCGTTCTGTTGATGTATATCGGGTTAGCATTTCTATCTTCGGAGAAATTTCAAATTCGAAAGAGGTCGAGATTGGGACTAAGACGATCGCCCGTAGCGTTTCACCAGCTCTCACGCCTCCCACTCTGACGCTCGTTTCTGACGCAGATCCAACCCCTGAAGTCGAGTGGGAATTAGTACCGGGCGTAACTTCATATTCGATTTATCGTTGTACGACAGTGAGCGGCGCGCCAAACTGTGACCCTGATGAGACAACGACTCCTGTTTACACTGGTTCTAATCTTAACTTTGTCGAAACGACTAACACGACTGTGGGCGATCGCTGGTGTTATGCAGGTATCTCATCCGACGGTACGAACACGAGCAAATTAGGCAATACCGTTTGCGGTGGCATATCCACTGGCGGTGCTCCCGGACAAATCACAGACTTGGATGCCTCAGACGCTTTACGGCCAGCCGTGACTTGGGGCGAATCCGTCGATGCAGAGAACTATTTTCTATATCGCTGCTCGACTCTTACAAGCACTCCCGACACCCAATGCACACCGAATACGGCGGGGACAGCAATCAATCCAGCTCCGAATACGGCGCTTTCCTTCAACGAAACTACTGATCCGCCAGCTGGAACGAAGTGGTGTTACATCGTTAAAGCAACGAACTCAACAGGATCACCTGTCGAAAGCAACATTGACTGTGGTGTGGTGAATAGTTCCGGTGCGCCAACTGCGCCAGTAGTTAGTTTAGATGCTAGCAACTCCAACATCATTAACTGGACAGGTGTCACTGGTGCGACGAGCTACAATCTCTTTCAATGTCAGGAAGATTCGGCAAATCCTCCTTGTAATCCAACAACCATTTTCACTGGTTTCCCTAAATTTGCGAATACAGCCACCCAAACAGTAACCGCAGCAACAAACAAACGCTGGTGTTATGGAGTTAAGGCGATCAACACGACTCCAGAACCAGATGAAGAAAGCCCTCTCTCAAATGTTATCTGTGGAGACACAGCCCTAACCGCTCCTTTCTTCACCAACACATCTGCTATTAATGGAGCAACATTACCAACTGTAGAGTGGAGTACTGTACCTGGTGCAACTTCTTATGAGTTGTTCCGTTGTTCTGATACTTCAACTTGTGACCCAAGTACTGGCGTTAATGTTACGGGTGCTGGCTCCGCTAGTACAAGCTTTACAGAAAGTACACCACTATCGAATTCTAAGCAATATTGTTACGCTGTACGGGCGAGAAATAGTAGCGGTAGTAGTTCTTTCAGTTCGACAGCTTGTGGGAAAGTAAAGGTAGCGACTTGTACTGTTCCAGATTATGTTGGTGCAAAAAGTGGTACTCAAAGCGAACGGGATGCTGTTATCGCGGGATTTCAGGCCGAAGGTTTTAGCGTGTTTAATACCAACAATGTTGGTGGTAATCCGAAGAGAGTGAAGAGTGTAAGCCCGGGTAAGGACAGTATTGTAACTTGCAATACCTCCGTTACAATCAATTGGAGTTTCTAAGCAGTAACATTAGAAGATTTGCAAGTTTTAATGGATGTAAGCTGAAGATTTAAAATATTTTCAGCTTGTTCAATCTCTAAGTCAAACTACATTTAGTCACGTTTAATTTCGCTGCTAGATCAAGTATTTAAGCTGGCTTATTAGTCGGTATCAAAATGCCTTTGTTGTAGATTTTTGAGCCTTTTTATAGGTTGTATCAAACTTGGCGTGAATCTTAGGTGGGCGCATGGTAAACCGAATTTGAAAATAAGGAAAAGTTAGCTCATTATTCTCGATGACTTTGACGTAAAAATCATCATCAAGATCGATATTTTCCGGTTGGTAAAAGTTAAATTTTAGGTTCCAGAGGGGTTGCGGTAAGGTTGCGCTTTGTGAATTCTGTAGGCGCAGGGTGGCTTCTCGCTCAGATAAAGTAATGATTTGGGCTTGTTGCCGATCTTCGACGATATCTTTGCCTTTTAGTACTGAAAATTCGATGGCGATCGCCTCTGTTAATTCATAAAATTCTTCAATAGTTTCAGGTAAGCGCAGATTGTGTTTGCCTTTGATGCCGCACACTTCGTAGATCGTGATCGCAGTTTTGACGCCTTTTGGTGAAACTTCCTGTGTACCGCGAATTTCGAGGATGTCTTCAAGGAGATGGTAGGTGTGTTCTGAGATAAGGATTTGGCCGCCAGTAGTGTAGCTCTCGATGCGATAGGTGAGATTCACTTGGCTGCCGACGACGCCGTATTTTGCGCGTTTCTCTGAGCCGATATTACCGACGACGACTTC
>JBARRZ010000064.1:0-2618 GCA_049644465.1 Limnothrix sp. | reverse complement strand
CACTTCGCCAAGGCGATCGCTTTGGGCTAGGCTTTGCACCTGTTTCGCAAGGTCATCCGGTAAATCGAGAAGAATCTGTGCCATGGCTCAACCAGAATACTGTCTCTCTATTCTATATTGGCAAATTCTCAATGGACTATCTCAAAAGGTCACATGGCTATGGGCTTGGGTCACTGAATCCTATAATTCATCTATTCTCAAGTCCTGCAACAGTTCCCTGTCTTGGTGGAGAGTCAACAATCCTTGAATGGTCTCATCATTGCGTTTTTATTGCGCAAATCGTTCAATAATATCAATCACAATATCTTCCCGTTCACTATCGGATGTAGGCAAAAAACAGAGCACAGCTTCCTCCAAATCATCCCGATTCTCCCGAAACCAAGCACTCAAAAACCCACGTACTTCCACCTCTACCTGTTCAAATTCTTCGAGTAAGACCTCGCAACCATCCAACAAAATTACAATGTCTTCGATGTCCTTAGAAAATCGAAAATTTTGACCTCGACCTAAAAAAGCCTCAACTTTACTCGCGAGTAAATAAATGGGCGAAAAAATGGCGATCGCCTGACCACTGGGCAAAATATAGGTCATTTTATGCTGAATTCCTGCCTGATACCAACGGTTACTAAAACCCAAAATCTCGGCATCACAGGGCATAATATCCACGATTAAATCCTGATATAACCAACGGCATAACGGCGCATCAGGTTCAGTACATTCCTCTAAACCCAAAGCTCTGAGGCGATCTGCTAACGCATAATATTCAACGCGAGAGGCAATCTCAACCACACAATCTACATCGATTGTCGGGCGCACCTCATCCCATAATATTTCATCTAAATAAAGGGCGATCGTTGCACCGCCTGTAAACACAAATTGTTCTGGAATTTTCGATAAAATGGCTGCAACTTTTTCTAAATTCTCAATCTGCGGATTAGGCATACAATCTTTTATTTAACTCCATCCCCGCTAGTTCCTGTTCTCGTACTTTTCCCACTCGTAAACTATCCACCAAACAAAGTAATTCATACAATCGAGAATTCTCTTGATTTTCCACTACTTCTGGTACAGATTTATAAAGAGGAATAATCGCTTGGCCTTTTACTTTACCTTTCGCCGAAGCCCAAACGTAGGGATTTGTTTCATCCACCATCAACAATTTATTCAAAGGTGCTGCGGAATGAGCCGTGGGAATTCCTCGCACAATAGCTCCGGCTTCTGCGGGAAAAGCATACTTTAAACCATGTACTAAAAATTCCTCTAATGCTCCTTTTAAAACTTTTTTTCTCTTCTGGTTATATAGATGGCTTATTTCGCAACGTTGTAGAGCTTCATGGACTGTTGAAGCACTCATTTTTAAACCTTTAGCTAATTCGCTATATGTCCATGTCGTGCCGAGACAATGAACCTGAAGCAAGATCACGATGTCTTGAGATTTGAGCATATTTTTTGCCCTCCCGTGACCTCTATTCTATATTCGCAAATCCCAAATATACAAGATTAGAAGTTAATCTCTTCTTCGTGGACTGATCGTTGAATGGTTATGTCTGCCGTAAACTCCTGCAATAAATCCCGCTCTGGCTGAAGAGTTACCAAGGATTGAATCATTTAATCATCAAGAATTTCTAGCATTTCCGAAAGCTTTAACGATGCGGCTGATAACTTGCCTTGGATTTGTGCATTTTGAGAACGGGCGGCTCTGGCGTAGGCGTAATCCAATCGAGATTGGCAGGATTGCACATTACTGAAGAGTTTACTTAATGCGGTGGCGAGTACGGCTTGATTCAAGTCTTGGACGGTTTTTTGGGGATTATTCATGGTGTTTAAAGTTTTGGATGATTACGTTGTTCACTGGAAACTTGAATTGGCACAGGTTGTGGTTGTTCTCTGGTGAATAATTGCTCGGCAGAAGTCAGGATTTTTTGCAGATAGGTTTGGGTCGATTGGGGCTAAATTTTATGAATATCGCGCAGGGCTGGATCTCCCTGTAATAAGGTCGCGGCAAGTTCCTGTAATTGGAGTCCCTTCTGTAAGCCTTTCCGAGCAACATTTTGGAGAAAAGTTTCGGGATGTTGTCGGTCTAATCCTCTCGCCAATTGTTCAAAGGTTGCCACGCGGCGGTCTTCCAACATGGCGTGCTGAATCGATTCTGGTAAGGGTTGACCTGCTTTGAATTGTTCGGCGATCGCCTGAATTCCTTGTAAGTAAGTGGCAGTTTTATCGATACAACGGGCGCAATGATACCACTGCCTTAATGCCGTCATGGACTGCTGAAATACTGCAAAATCTTTTTCCATCACAGTTACAGCTTTCTCCTGCAAAGGTTGAGCGGTCACCTCCTGAATTCGTTGCAAATATGCCGGAGATTTGGCGATCGCCTGTGCCACGGTCAGCCAATTCTTCGGACTCGCCACCAAATCTTTGCTACTTGATTGAGGCGTTTCCTCCACAGGTTGCTCAGATTTTGCAACAGCCAGTTCTTGAGATTCAACAACAGCTTCCATCGGTTCCGGTATTTCTGGCTCTGGAGCCACAGTCTGCCGACTTGCCTGCATCACCTCCGCCCAACCCTGCGCCAACAAATTCCCAGAGAACAAATCCGCAAAACTGTAATCTTT
>JBARRZ010000063.1:0-2886 GCA_049644465.1 Limnothrix sp. | reverse complement strand
ATCTAATCCAATCTCTTCATAAATTTGTGCGATATCTTTACGGCTAGTTGCCGATACCTTCGCGAGAATATTTACATCTGTATAGATTTCCCCTAGCCCGACAGGTTGCGCCATATCCAGCACTCGCATCGTGCCGCACCGCTGCCGAATGTCCGGTTCAACTTGCCGCCGCACCC
Organism: Limnothrix sp.; assembly: GCA_049644465.1. Classification (GTDB taxonomy): domain Bacteria; phylum Cyanobacteriota; class Cyanobacteriia; order Cyanobacteriales; family MRBY01; genus MRBY01. The sequence continues at coordinate 2,710 of JBARRZ010000063.1, read as the reverse complement.
GCTCCACAAAATCATCAATCCCCCGATCCAAAATCGGATCATCCGAATCCCGACCCTGCCGCTGCCGATACATTTCCAGCAGTTCACTATGTAACCGCCGCTTTTTGTTTGAGCCTTTCCCGTCAATTCCAAACGCTTTATAAACCCCCGTCAGCCTTGTCCGAAACGCATTAGGCGAAATGTGTAAATCATTGGCGATACTTTCTGGGGCGCGATTGGCATTATGATACAGCGCAACAAAAACAGCCCTTTGTTCCTCTGTGAGATATTTCTCTGTGGCGATCGCCTCTAAAAACTCTTTTGGGAACGGCTGCATCATCACTCACATACCAAAACTAAGGTAATTCAGACCTCTGTCAGCCCATGTTAGCAAGTCAGCCTCTGTTAGCGAGCTGTTTGGGATTCCTCTCTTCAAATACCCGCAATATCTTAAAAGAGCTCCTTAGACCAGCAAATCGCATGGAAACATATTTTTCGATTTATTCCTGAACTAGCTTGAAAGTATTCACCTAAAAACGAGTTAATTGTATGAATATAAATTTTGTCGGTTTCGTAGTTCTTTTTGTCACGACCAAAGTCTTCGATGCCCTCTGTGGAGTTATTTTTACCCACATGTGGGAATGGCTCTTCGCCCAGATTGATTGGCATTTACTCACCCGCCAACTCAAACTGAACATTCTGATCCTTTACCTCGATTGGCTACTCCGGCGCTAAACAAACCAAAGGGCGATCGCCAACCTGTTCCCAACAAAATCCGGCGATCGCCTCTCCTCGTGCGGCACAGCTCTACGATTTACCGATTTTGAAGGTTGCCTGACGGATCAGCGGCTATAGGATTCTTTGGCGGAGTTACAAACCCACACGGACATTCTCAAAATTCTCGGTAACTATCGAACGATTCCCCAGTCCATCCCTATCGGCAAATCCCCTCAAACAGCAGGGTAGAATGCTGTAGAGACAGCGGAAAATATTACATAAACAAACAAGATTTCAATCTGTCGTAACGCATTTTTTTAGGATACTTTGCTTAAAGTGGCGATCGCCTTAGCTAACGGCGCACTCCCTAAAAAAATCAAATCAAGCAGTATATTTTATGGAACTTGCAGTTTATTGTTTGCTCGCTCTGGCTCCAATTGTGACGGTATTTCTATTGCTAGTCATCGCGAGACGATCGGCAAAACAGGCTATGCCGATCGCCTACCTCGTCACCGCGGCGATCGCCCTATTGATCTGGCAAGTCCCTTTCGCTGTAATCACGGCTTCTACGCTCCAAGGGTTAGTGATGGCAGCAGAGATTCTCTACATTATTTTTGGTTCAATTTTGCTGCTGAACATCCTACGAGAATCAGGGGCGATCGCCACCATTCGTCGCGGACTATTAGCGATTTCTCCCGATAGGCGTATTCAGGCAATCATTATCGTTTGGTTGTTCGGCAGCTTTTTAGAAGGGGCATCGGGCTTTGGTACGCCAGCCGCTGTCTGTAGTCCTTTATTAGTCGCTTTAGGTTTCCCGGCATTAGCTGCGGTCACCATTGCCTTAATTGCTAACAGTACCGCCGTCGTCTTTGGGGCCGTCGGTATTCCCGTCTCGTTAGGAATTAATACAGGTCTCGAAGGAGTGGCGATCGTCAATAACTACATTGCCGAACAGGGTTTTACCTACGTCGAATATTTCAAGATAATCGTCAAGAGGGTCGGGGTTTTAAATAGCATTATTGGCACTTTAATTCCCCTATTTATGGTCTGTACCTTAACTCACTATTATGGTGAGAAAAAATCTTGGCGAGAAGGATTAGCTGTAGGCTGGTTTGCCTTATTTGCAGGATTAGCTTTTACTGTTCCTTCAACTTTGACCGCAATCTTTTTAGGCGCAGAATTCCCCTCGCTAATCGGTGGCTTAGTCGGTTTAGCAATCGTTATCCCCGCAGCCCAAAAGGGATTTTTAACACCAAAACAAGTTTGGGATTTCCCGCCCAGAGAAACTTGGCCGGATGGCTGGTCTGGTAGCTTAACCGCAACGATCAATAATAAAGCGCGGTCAGATCTCAGCTTAATCAATGCCTGGACTCCCTATGTTTTAGTCGGCTTGTTTTTAATGCTTTCCAGACTGCCATTTTTACCGTTCCAAGGATTGCTTAAATCACCCAAGCTCGACCTACCTAATTTATTCGGAACAGAAATAGGTATTAACTCTCAACCCCTCTATCTTCCGGGCACAATTTTTGTTTTTGTGGCAATTTTGACTTATTTTCTCCACCGTATGAAGCGGAAATCAACAATCAAAGCAACCGTCGATGCAGTCTCAACCCTAGCCGGAACAGCCCTAGTTTTAGCTGCTGCCGTACCGATGGCGAGAGTATTTATCAACTCTGGTTTTAATCAAGCTGATCTTGCCAGTATGCCCGTAACTTTGGCAGATGGTGTGGCGAGTTTAGCGGGTTCTAGTTACCCATTTTTTGCGCCGATTATTGGTGCGATGGGTTCTTTTATTGCGGGTAGTGCCACCGTCAGCAATATGATGTTTTCCCTATTCCAGTTTGGAGTCGCGACTAAAATTGGTGCTTCGGCAGCGGTGGTGACTGCGTTACAAGCAATCGGTGCTGCTGCGGGCAACATGATTTGCGTCTCTAATGTGGTTGCGGCTTCGGCTACGGTTGGCTTAAATGGCCGTGAAGGATTGCTAATTCGCCGAGTATTGTTACCCCTGACT
>JBARRZ010000062.1:0-7228 GCA_049644465.1 Limnothrix sp. | reverse complement strand
TGTATTTGTTTTGTCAGTTTTCTGATCGAGCAAGGCTTTTCCCCCTCAATTCTCCACAAAGTTAGGGGGAGACCTCTTTCGTATCCAGATCAATACGTGTACTGATAATTTCGGTTTTCATCGCTTTACCCTCTGCAGCATCTGTATACATATGTCATACATTGTATTTGTTTTGTCAGTTTTCTGATCGAGCAAGGCTTTTCCCCCTCAATTCTCCACAAAGTTAGGGGGAGACCTCAACTTAAACTATTCCCCCTATTTCGAAATGCTTGCTGAGTGAATGTTTGAGGCGATCGCCCCGTGATTGGAATAGGGGTAAACCCTGCCCGTAAATTAGAGACATCGAACGGGACACAACGAAAGTTCAGCCTAATCGAGACCGAGGGCGAGTCTTTCTCCTTTATTCATCACTTACCCGCAAGGGACGCGGAGTGGAGGTTATCGGTAGCTAGAAAGGCGGGGTTCAAATCCCCTCTCGTCCACCAAAACACAAACATCTGAGCGGATAGTTTAACGGCAAAATACCTTACTTCCCTTATTCACTCACTTACCCGTCAAGGGTCGCAGAATTTAGAGTTATCGCCTTTAACGCGGGAGATGGGGGTTCGATTCCCCCTCCGTTCACCAAAATCACAATCAAATACATGGACGGGTAGCTCAGTTGGTAGAGCAGTTTCACCTTTTCGTTTTCTTACCTCACGAGGTCGAAGAATGAGGATTACCGGTCGGGAGTTCAAGTCTCTCCCTGTCCACCAATTTTTCAAAGTTATAGATTGATCCCCCCTAGCCCCCCTTAGAAAAGGGGGGAATCGGAAAGCTAATCTGGTAAGTCCCCGTTAGCAAGGGGGATTTAGGGGGATCCCAACCATGGAGATGGTAGCTCAACGGTAGAGCGCAATTATTGCCTAAAAAGGCCGCAGAACTCAAGGTTATCGCTGTAAACGAAATCCCCTTTTGTTCGCCGAGATGCGGGTTCGATTCCCGCTCGTCTCCCTTCCTCATTTTGAGGCTTTATTCACACGAAAAATTATCCCATTAGGGACGGAGTTGTTATGTCATATAAATTTTTCACTTCTCGTAAGCAAACCCCTCAGTCTCAGCCTATCCCCGGTCGCGAAGCTGAGATGGTGAAAGGTCGTTCTGGTGGTTATCATTTTGACCCCGGCACATGGACAATGTTGAAGCGTTGTTTGTTGATCGGTACTGCCCAAAGCACTTTTTATGCCGATAAGCATGAATTGACGGGAGACTTTACTACAGTTGTAAATCAGTGTGTGGCGGCAGATCCTGCACGGGTTGCCAAAGAAATTGCCTATGCCAGCGATCGCCATGCCATTAATAACAGTGCGCCGATCTATGCGTTGACGTTGTTATCCATGGGAGAATCCCCTGAAGCCAAACGCGCTTTTATGGAAATTTTTCCGCAAGTGATTCGTACTGGCAGCCATTTTTATGAGTGGTTGAGTTATTCCAAAGCGTTGCGTGGTTTCGGTAAAGTGGTGCGCGAATGTGGGTCTAGCTGGTTGAGCAATGCCAATGTGAAAGCGTTAGCCTACCAACTTTTGAAATATCAACAACGTCATGGTTTTACGAATCGCGATGTATTGCGCCTATTTCACGTCAAGCCTGCAACCGCCGAGCATCAAGCTCTTTATAACTGGGTTGTGAAGGGTTGGGAAACTTTACCTGAGCAAGCTCCTTCTGATTCTTTGCAACAAATCTGGTGGTACGAGTGGCTCAAGCGTAATCCTGACCAAACGAAAAAGGCGATCGCCGAAGGTCGTTTAACCCATGAAATGGTTGCACCCATTGGTCAGATGGATGAAGCCGCGTGGAAACTGTTAATGCAGGATATGCCGATCGGGGCGTTATTGCGTAACCTTGGTTCCCTCACGGAAATCGGTGTGTTGCGTGCCCATTACAACAAGCAACTTAACTATGTGGCATCTGTCCTCAATAGCGAAAAGCGTTTGCGCAAAGGTCGCATCCATCCCATCGATGTGCTGAAAGCCTTAAAAACCTACCGATCCGGCGGTAAATTGGGGCGCAGCAAAAAAACATGGGAGGTTATCCCTCGCATTGTGGACATCCTTGAACGCGCCCTCGAAATGTCTTTTGAAACAGTTCCGGCAACGGGTAAAACGTTTCTCCATGCGGTGGATGTGTCCGGCTCTATGTCCTATTACTCCGTGAGTTCTGTGAATTTGACTTGTGCTGAAATTGCGACAGTAATGGCATTAGTGAGCGCAAAAGCGGAGAAAAACTATGCGATTCGTGGCTTCTCTACGTCTTTCATCGATTTAGGAATTACGGCAGCCGATAGTTTCCGATCTGCGATGGAGAAAACGACCAATCTAAACTTTGGTGGAACCGATGCTTCCTGTGCCTACAGTTGGGCGATTAAGCATAAATTCTATGCCGATATAATTTGCTTTTGGACGGACTCTGAATCTTGGGCTGGTACTCAACCGAGCCAAGTATTAGCGAAATATCGCCGCAAAGTAAACCCGAATGCCAAGGCTATTTATGTGACTCTCGCGCCCTACCAATTAAGTTTGGTGGATCCGAAAGATCCGAATTCTTGGGACTTAGGTGGATTCGATCCTTCCATGCCTAAAATCATTCAGGCGATCGCCAACGGTGATCTCTAAATTCATGACAGGTATCCTTCGGGGTATCTGTTTGTTGTTTGGGCGATCACCCAAACCGAAGATTTCAAGAATTCTAAATAGTCGGCAAAATAATGGCAAGCAATATATGATCTAGGTTTTGTCAATTCTTCTCATTTATAATGTGCCCTAAGTAGATAGGAAATTTCAAAGCTTACTATGACTAGAGAATCGGATATTCGCGAATTACTGGATGAGGTAGCTGAACTACTGTCATACATTCAAAAACACTATATGCAAGCTAGGGAAAGTGAAAATGTTAAACAGATAGCGCGACCTAAAGTTAAAAGCTGCTTTGAACATTTGAGAAGTTGCTTAGATTATCTCGCACAAGATCTTATTAACTACTCAAGAGGCTTTCAAAGTAGGCGAGCACAAAGGCCTGTATATTTCCCTTACGGCAAAAAACAGGAAGACTTTAATAATTCGGTCAATAGAAACCTCGGCAATTTACAGATTTCTTACTATCAGCTCATTGAATCTATCCAGCCACACAAATCTGGTGACTCTTGGTTGTACGATTTATGTCAGATTGTTAATTCAAATAAGCATAATCAACTTGAACGCCAGTCTCGTCAGAATAGCCGTAAATCAGTAACTCGACTGGGCAATCTAGTACAGATAGATGAAAGTAGTAAAGTTGTTTTTCATAACTGTACGGTGAATGGGGTTCCTATAAGTAATCAAGATACATTAGAGATTACAGGAGAAAAAGCAGTTAAAGAAATTAAAGATGCTCTTAATATACCTTTTGAAGTAAGGCGAAGTTATGATTCTGTAAGGTTTCTAATTCGATTTGATAATCGAGATATTGACATTATTGAACTTTTATCAAAAGCACACCACGAAATTTCTCATTTAATCGATCAAATGTATAGCTAAGATATTTAAGAATTTTAATAAATTAGTATTTAGAGTATCTGTTTTTTTATAAAAGTCTCTTACAAGAAATCGGCAAGCTGTAAAACCTGTATCGTGGACATAGCTTTAAAACCAGAGTCATTGGTAATGAATGTTTTGACTTCTTGATCGAGTGCCGTAGCCAGATGAATCGCGTCTGGTAATTTCAGTCTGGTCGTTGCTCTTAGTTTTGCTGCCGATTCTAAAATTTGGCGACTGATGGGCAATATTTTTACATTATCTGAGGGCTGAAGAATGCTTTGATAAGCTTGCACGACGCGCAGATTATTGTCCTGTAACGGCTTGACTAAAACTTCAGCGATCGTCAATTCGCTGGTAATGGCAACGAGTTCCTGTTGATCGATTTTTTCAAATACCTGCTGCAATATCTCAACATAATTGGGATAGGCTTCGGCTGCGTAAATCCAGACATTGGTATCCAAATAAATACGCTTGCCATTAATTGACTCGATTAATCCCACTGCTCTCTTTCCTGACGAAGGAATTCATCTGCTTTTTCTGGAGAGCCATAACACCCTTGACCACTGCCAATCATGTCAACCAAAGACCTTGGAGATTTGCGGTGTTCCGTATTTTTCTGCTGGAGCTTATCGACAAGATAGTGAATGAGATTTAGTTTTTCACTTGTATCCATAGTTTCAATTTGTCGAATTACTGATTCCCATGTGGATGCTGGATTCATTTTTTTCGATGGCAAAAAGAGTTATTTATATTGTAAATGACTTGCTCTGATTCAATCAGTGGGTGACATGAGGGTCAAATAGCCTCCCGCGTTCAGCGATCGCCAACAGTAATCTCTAATTCATGGCAGGTATCCTTCGGGGTATCTGCTTTTTACGGGCAGGCGATCGCCCAATTTTTCTGCATTAGTGGCGGGTTCTCTCGGCGTGAAAAACCTGAAAATGCCCACTCCCAGCGAATTAACCTTGATCGAGATAGTGCTGAGACGAAATGATCATCGAACTAGATCTGGCAGCTTTCACTGTGAGCAAGTAATATTACTATGATCTAATTAATGAAAAATGATTTTATGTCCGACACAGTAACTGGCGTTGTGAAGTGGTTTAACGAAGAGAAAGGGTTTGGCTTTATTGAGCAGGAGTCTGGACCTGATGTCTTTGTGCATTTCCGTGCGATTGCAGGGGGAGTTACAGCACTAGCCGAAGGGCAAAAGGTAGAATTTATGGTCACTCAAGGGCAAAAGGGCCTTCAAGCTGAGAATGTAAAAGTATTATAAGAAGCGAATATATCGTTTATATCGTTATTTTTATGAGGCTGAGCCGTTTGAGCTAGTCGAGTCAGTGGCTCTTCTATGCTTCAAACTGTGACGCGTTCTTTCCTTCTGTACTCACATCATTCAGGCGATCGCCAACAGTGATTCACTCATCCATCGCAGGTATCCTCTCAGATATCTGCTTTTTTTTGCGGCGATCGCCCTTCATAATGACCTAAAACAAAAATTGTATCGATGAATTTTGATTTACGTTCCACTGCCGCCGAACGAATAGCTTCACTAAAAGCGGCGATCGCCTATTAGATTTGGACTAATCCTCAAGCTCCAAATTTTCAGCCGATTCTTTGCCCTTATTCTCTATCGCTTCATAAGACACTTTCTGTCCTTCCTCTAATGTGGACAAGCCAGCTCGCTGAAGTGCGCTGATGTGAACAAACATATCCTTTGAACCATCGCTAGGGGCAATAAATCCATAGCCTTTCTGGGCATTAAACCATTTGACTGTTCCGGTCGCCATATTTGCAAACTCCTGTTTTTGATAATCCTATAATTTAGGCTGTTATTTGAATTTAATTATAAGCTGCATTACATCAGGCAATCCAACGGATTTCCCAGAGTAGCAAAGGTTTTCACTTTTAGACAATCGAGAGTTGTTCTACAGGTTGCTGCAAGTCTGGGAGAAAAATAATGTTCCATAACGGCTTACTCTTTTCAGATAAAGCTCAAGCGTTTGAAATCATTAACCGTGCAATTAATTTTGATTAGCTCACAGCATTTTCCATGCCATCTCTTCCCCTGCTCGTAACGGCACAAGTCCAGCATCTGGAAAAGGTAACTCGTCGGGAATACGCCAACTTTTTTTACTCAACGTAATTTTTTCAGTATTACGCGGCAATTGATAAAAATCTGGCCCATGAAAACTGGCGAAGGCTTCTAATTTATCCAGAGCATCAGCACTTTCAAACGCTTCCGCATATAGTTCCAGCGCATGCAGAGCCGAATAACAACCCGCACAACCGCAAGATGTTTCCTTTCTGTCGCGAGCATGGGGCGCACTATCAGTGCCAAGGAAAAATTTCGGATTGCCGGAAGTTGCCGCTTCAATTAAAGCTTGGCGATGGGTCTCCCGTTTTAAGATAGGCAGACAGTAAAAATGGGGACGAATTCCCCCTTGAAAAATACTGTTGCGATTTAACAGAAGGTGTTGGGGCGTGATCGTTGCCGCGACATTACTATCAGCCGATAACACAAACTGCACCGCATCCGCAGTCGTAATATGTTCCAGCACGATCCGCAACTTGGGGAATTTTTCTCTGAGCGGAATCAAATATTGCTCGATAAAAACTTTCTCACGGTCGAAAATATCAACTGCCTTATCCGTCACTTCTCCGTGCAGCAATAAAGGCAAATCCACCGCTTGCATTGCCTCAAAAACGCGATCGCCTTTGCGAATATCCGTCAAACCAAAATCTGAATTAGTCGTGGCCCCAGCAGGGTAATACTTTACGGCTTTGACAAACTGGGATTTCTTCGCCGCCATAATTTCTTCGGGGGTCGTATTGTCAGTCAGATAGAGCGTCATTAATGGCTCAAATGTCCGACCTGCGGGAATTGCAGCGAGAATGCGATCGCGATAAGCCGCCGCTTCAGCAACTGTGCGGACTGGCGGCTTCAAATTGGGCATAACGATCGCCCGGGAAAATTGACGCACAGTATCGGGCAAAACTGCTTGCAACGCTGCGCCGTCGCGGAGGTGTAGATGCCAATCGTCGGGTCGGGTGATGGTGAGATTTTCCATGGGGAAATTATAGAGCAGAGAGCACGATCGCCAGACCTAAAAAAGTGGCGATCGCCCTCTCAGATATTCTCATCAAATTCCCTAAGCTTTTTTACGCACCTGTCTAGGCTTACTGCTACCTGACACATTGGGTTTTGCCGAGCGATTCGGACGAGCTTTTGATGTGCCTTGTCCATTGCCATTGCTTCGGCTACGACGAGGTTTTGAGTTGCGCTGATTTGGTCTTTTATCAGTCTCTACTTGACCAGAAGCCGTCGGCTCATAGCCGGGCAGAACGCTCTTGTCTAGTTGGCGATTGAGCAGTTTTTCAATATCTTTTAGCAACGGCTTTTCCGCATGGGACACAAGCGAAATCGCTTGTCCTTCATTCCCAGCTCGCCCTGTCCGACCAATGCGATGCACATAATCTTCCGGCACGTTGGGGAGTTCAAAATTCACAACATGGGGCAATTGTTCAATATCCAGACCCCGCGAAGCCACATCGGTCGCGACAAGTACTTTCACCTTGCCTTGTTTAAATTCTTTGAGCGCACGAGCACGAGCCGCTTGGGTTTTGTTGCCGTGAATTGCCGCCGTTGTCAGGCCATCTTGATCCAGTTGTTTGGC
>JBARRZ010000061.1:0-1604 GCA_049644465.1 Limnothrix sp. | reverse complement strand
GTTTTTGCCCAAGCAGACTTTAGTAATATCGAGTTACCTCAGAATCCCAGAGACTTATCCGATAATCTGGCATTAGATTTAGAAAAAGCTCCATCTCCAGCGCAATTAGGCAATTCAGACGAAAATCCAAACCAAGCAGAATGCTTTCTCGGAGACGAATCGGCGGCTGGCGATCGCCACTTAGTTGAAAAAATTATTGTGGAAGGCAACACCGTTTTACACAAACAAATTGAAGAAGTCATATCACCATATATAGGTGAAGAACTGACTTCTGAAGAGCGATTTTGCATTGCTTCTCAAATTACAGCACTTTATACTGATGAGGAAAATAGTTTCATTACTTCTGGAGCATTTATACCCGGACCGGACTTTGATCAACCAATTGTTTATATTCAAGTTAGTGAAGGAAGATTATCAGAAAATGGTATTCAAATTGCTGAATTAAAACATATTAATGAAAGCTTTATTCGTAGCCGTTTAGAAAGAGCAGCTCAACCTCCATTAAATCAACATCGCCTCGAAGAAGCACTAGAACTTCTTCAACTGAAAAGTGAGTTCTTTAAAACTATTCAAGCAAATCTAATTCCGGGTATTAATGACGGAGAAAATATCCTCAAGATCGTAGCCACAGAAAGGCCACCGTTTAAGCTCACTTTATCAGCCAGTAATAGCCGCCCGCCTAATCTCGGCGAATGGGAAAGCAGTATCCAAGCCCGTTACGATAACTTACTAGGAATCGGCGATCGCCTGAGTGCCAACTACGGTATCACCGAAGGACTAGATACCTATAGCCTCAACTATCAACTTCCCTTCAATGCCCGAGATGGATCCATTAACCTAAGCTACAGCAAAAATGATAGCGAAATTATTAGTCAAAATTTCCGAGATCTTGGCATCCGTAGCAATTCAAAAAACTTTTCTATCGGTATTCAACAACCCCTATCCCAGTCCCCTACCCAAAGCCTTGCTATCGGACTAGATTTTGACCTCCGTCGTAGCCAATCCTACATCCTCGACGACATTCCTTTCTCCTTTTCCATTGGCCCAGAAAACGGTGCATCAAAAGTTTCCGCACTACGTTTTTCACAAGACTGGTATCAACGTAACCAGTACCGAATATTTGCCGCAAAATCTCAATTTAGCTTTGGTCTAAACGCATTCGATGCCACCATTAATGAGCGCCGAGCTGATCCCGATGGTGAATTTTTTAAATGGCTTGGACAATTTCAATATATTCAACAACTAAGCGATTCAAACATTGCACTCATTACCCAAATCAATACCCAACTTACACCAGATTCTTTACTCTCATTAGAACAATTCAGCGTTGGTGGTTTTGGTACCGTTCGAGGCTATTCCCAGAATTATCTCACCGCAGATAACGGCATCAATCTATCCTTAGAATTACGAGTACCAGTAAGCAGCAACTTTACACTACGCCCTTTTTTCGAAGCAGCAACAGTTTGGAGTAGTGCAGTAAGCAATGCCGAAACGCAACGTATTGCCAGTATTGGTCTTGGGATGACATGGAATCCGATCAGCAATTTGAGCTTTGCATTAGATTATGGTGTACCTCTAACCACAGTTAGTAGCAACAGCAATAG
>JBARRZ010000060.1:0-29402 GCA_049644465.1 Limnothrix sp. | reverse complement strand
AAAGCAGCTTGGGACTATGCGATCGCCGGAGCGCGGGGCGACACCGCCAAAATCATCATCGAAGAATTTATCGATTTTGAAGTGGAAATTACGCTGCTCACCATCCGTCAGTGGGAAGGAGAAACGCTTTTTTGTCCGGCGATCGCCCACCGACAGGAACGCGGCGACTACCAAGAATCATGGCAGCCCGTCGGTTTAACCGCAGCCCAAATTAAAGCAGCAGAAGACATTTCCCGCACGGTGACCGATGCCCTTGGCGGCGCAGGCATTTTCGGTGTGGAATTTTTTATCACCAAAGACGAAGTGATTTTTTCCGAGCTATCACCCCGCCCCCACGACACTGGCATGGTGACCCTTATCTCCCAAAATCTCAACGAATTTGAATTACATTTGCGGGCAATTTTAGGCTTACCGATTCCCGTCATCGAACAACTCGGAGCCGCAGCCAGCGCCGTGATCCTAGCCACAGAAAATAGCGACAACATTTCCTTTACCGGAGTCGCCGAAGCCCTAGCCATTCCCCAGACTGATTTGCGTTTATTCGGGAAGCCAGATGCCCGTCCCTATCGCCGGATGGGCGTTGCTTTAGCGAAAGGAAAAAATACCGACGAAGCCCGCAAAAAAGCTTTTGAGGCTGCCAAAAAAGTCAAAATCATCTAGCCAAAAGCTACTGAATAACCACCTTAAACAGAGAAAACCACCAACTACAAACCAATAGTGTTGACAACTACAAACCAACGGTTTATGATTTGGGTGGTGGTAAATTAAAAGCAATTTGCAGATTTAGCGCCAATGAGAGTTAGAAAAATTCAAGAGTATGAGGCTCCCGATCTACCCAAACAGCTATTGGCTGCAAGGAAAGCCTCCAATATGAGTTTGCTGGAAATATGCAGACAACTCAATATCAGTGCAACTTACTGGTACAAATTGGAACGCGAAGAAACAGGAACAATTAGCTATGAATTGCTGTACGAAATCAGCAAGTTGCTATCTCTTGAATTGGATTTTGACTTCTCTCAATCCTTCACAAAACAAAACCTTTTAGGTAAGGAGAATGGCATGAATTTAGATCGTCTTAAGTGGGTTAAAGTCGTCACAGCCCCTAGTGAAACATCCTATAAGTGGGCCTATTCGCCAGAGCATTTCAAAGTTTGGTCAGATCAGATTATTTATCGTAATGGGCTAGCTATTTTTCCCATTGGCTTTAAGCAAGAAGGCTCAGAAAAGTTAATGGCTGGTGACCTAATGGCATTAACTCAGAAGGCAAAGATTACTCACATTGTCGAGATTTTAGATGACCAGCCCTATGAAGAGGGAGGTTGGTATCATCGTTTTGTAAAAGTGGTTTGGTGGTTACCTGACGCCGATTGGGAGAAGCTGCCCCATCGAGAGTACATCTTTGGTTTTGACCCGAATGTTCAGCAGGGGATTCCTTATGAGATCGAAAAATCTTTTAAGGCTTTTGATGAAATTTGGGGAGATCTGGGGGGCTTAGAGATTTTTCAAGCAGACGTTGCAGAACAGCTTGAGGGTCTGAGCTGAACTCGCATTAGTCTGGATTCAATAAGTTATTAAGTGCTTAATGCGTTGGTGTAAAAAGTAAGGTTCAAAAGTCGGGGATTTTTTGAGAAGTATAATTTGCTTTATTAAAAATTTTTGAAATCCCCGACTTTTTTGGCCCAAATCTATGGACTTTTATTACAGTTGATGGGCGATCGCCTTCTTCTTTCTCTTCTATTAATTAACTAGTCTTACCAGCAGGTAAAATCTCTAATTGCCCCATCATGCCCAGATCCTCATGATCCAAAATGTGGCAGTGGTAAACCGTTTTTCCAACAAAATCCTTAAATGCCATCCGAATACGCACCGTTTCCCCAACACGAACCAACACTGTATCCAGCCAAGCTAAATTTGCTTCCGGCACACCATCGCGACTTACCACCTGGAATTTATTTACATGCACATGAAAAGGGTGATCCATCGTGCCCGTATTCACGAGTTCCCATTCCTCCACCGTGTCTAAATTCACCGTCGTTTGGGGTCGATCTTGATAGCTTTCACCATTAATTAGAAATGCCATCCCTTGCCCCGGAACCATGCCGTGATTAAGCGTGAATTTTCTGGTTTTGGTCGGTTCTGGTAAAGGTTCTATCGGTACGAGTTGGGCGGGTATTGTAACTGCTTTAGCAGAAAATTCTGGTGGGGAAAAATTCATCAGCGATTGAATCGAACCGCGAGATTGACGACCCATCATCCCCATATTTCCCCGCTGGTAAGGCAAGCTCAAAAGGTGCACGGGGATTTGCGGTAAATCTTTGGTTGCGATGAGCACTTCTGCCCGTTGTCCGGGCGTGAGGAGCAGTTCTTCTAACTCGATTGGTTGCCCCAAAGCGCCGCCATCAGTCGCAATTTGAGTCAGGGTTTGACCTTTTATTTGCATTCGATAAAACCGCGAAGGAGACGCATTTAGTAAACGCAATCGTAGTAAATCTTTGGTGGGTTTAATGGTGGGATCAAAAAGACCATTCACCGTAATCAAATCCCCTTCTCGACCAGCCATAAGGTTCATGTGATTCCCCATCATGCCACCCCGTTTTTCATCGAGGGCAAAATCTTGTAGCACTAAAAATTCTTCTTGGGCAGCGGCAATTTCGGGGAGGTCGTCAAGGTCACCGCGCACAATAATTAAGCCAGCTAATCCTTTAAAAAGTTGCTCGGCTACGGAGCCGTGGAGCTGGGGATGATACCAATAGGTTCCGGCGCGTTTGTCTGGGTGAATGTCGAGTTCGTAGGTGAAAGTTTCGTTGGGTTTGATGTGCAAAAAAACGTTGTCTTGATTGCCTTCGGGGGATAGATGCAACCCGTGAAAATGTAAGTTTGTGGGTTGGTCGAGGGAATTTTTGAACTGGATGCGGAGGCGATCGCCAGCTTTGACTTCAATACGCGGCGCCGGAATCAACCCGTTATAGGTCATCATGTCCCGTGCCGCTTGCCCACCCAACATCACATCGGCATATTGCGCTTCTAACTCAACTTCGAGCAAGCCATCTTTACTTTTGTATACAGCAGGCGAATCGACTGCATTCACAGAACTTCCAGCTTGTTGGGTGCGCCAAGTTTGCCATGACACAGCGCCAGTCAAACCCAAAGCCGTTAACCCTAAAAATTGCCGCCGATTTAAACTGACCATAATTGCGATTTGCCCTTATTCGTATTCCTGAAACACTGACGTTGAGCCGTCTTTGTGCAATGCCAAAACTTCGTAGGCTTGTTGGCGATCGCCCGATTCCATTCCCGGAGAACCAATCGGCATTCCCGGAACCGTCAAGCCCACCACATCCGCTGGAGGATCAGCGAGAAACCGTTGCACATCCGCCGCCGGAATATGTCCCTCAAAAACATAGCCATCCGCAACCGTTGTATGACAAGATGCCAGCTCTGGCGTCACCCCAAACTGTTCTTTAATCGGCGTAATATCTTCCTGAATATTGTCTTCAAAAATAAAGCCATTATTCGTCGCGTGCTCCACCCACGAGCCACAACAGCCACAAGTCGGCGTGCGATAAACCTCTGCTTGGATTTCCCGCTGCGCAACTTGCACGACCTCAGCACCACCCATTTGGGCACGAGATTGGGTCAGCCAATAAGTACCACCAATACCCAAGCCCACTACGAGCACACCAGCCACTATCGCTAAACGTTTCATCATCATTACTTTGATTGCTTAATCTGAGATGATCTTAGACTCTCCTGCCAACTGGAAGGTCAAGTATTTCGCAAAGCAATAAAATAAAGAAAAATTGGCACCTGAGAAAAATGGCATTAACAATATCAAACTTGATTGCCCACGCGCCAGAGTTACACGACTCAACTCAAAAAGAAGATCCAGAAACTACAGCAGCAGATCAGACTGAACCTTCACCAGCAGCGATGCCCACAGAGATGGAAATGGATGATGAGTCCACACTGGAAAAAGAAGTAGAGGTCGGCGATCGCCCCGTATCTCCCCTCACAGAACAAAAAATAGAATCCGTGCAACTAGTCACCATCCCACAAAAAAAGCTGATCCCCAACCTCGAAACAACTTTCGGAGTGATCAGCTTTCTGGCGATTCTTGTGACGCCCATTATTTTGTTCAGTATTGCCCGTAGAAAATAGAGCAATTAAAGAAAAGTTTGGCAGAAATTTGCCTCGATAATTACGGACTCACAAAACGCTTGCGGAGAGATTCAGCACGTTTTTTCGCTGTTTTATCTTCAGGTTCCGTTTTGAGAACAAGTTCATAGGTTTCCAATGCCTTCGCCGTCATTTGTTTTTTCTCGTAGATATTAGCGAGATTATTCAAAGCTGTGACGTAGTCTGGAATCTGCTTGAGAGCTTCTTTGTACTGACGAATGGCGAGATCATATTGCTCTTGGGCAAAATACGCATAGCCCAAAGCGTTGTAGACAATGGCTTGATTTTCTGGTTCTAGTTCGCCTTCTTTTTTTAGAGCTTTGTTGAGGAGCTGTGTTGCCTGAACGTAGAGTTTTTTGTCGAGATAGAGGCTACCGAGTTCGTAATATTCTTTTGCTGTGCCTTGCTCAGCGGTCAGTTTTTTTTGCAGTTTGCCGAATGTTGTTTCGACACGGCGAGTTTTGAGGATTTGGCGAAACAAAAGTACCCCTAATCCTCCTAGCAATAGCACAAGGATTGAAAGGTAAAAGACCGGTAGGGAAACGTTATCCATGACAAATGATAAAAACGAGGTTCAAATCAGGGTTTTTGAGAAAAAGTTGGCTGCCAGTGACCGAAATTCGGGGGTTGTGCAACGCAGTTTCGCTAGTGTATCAGGTCTTTAGGGGAGTCCCCAATGATTAATACGATCCTGTAACCATCCGCTTTCTTGCCATTTATCCATGATGTCCTGGATTTCGTTGTACAGGCTTTGGTGTTGTCTCCCTTTTGGCATGGCGATCGCCAGAGCATTACCATCGAGCCAAGCGGGTAGGAGCCGATAAGCGGGGTATTCTTGTGTCCAGCCTGTCAGCACAGCATGGGAGCCTGCAAAGAGTTCTGCGTCTCCTGCCTCTAATAGTGCGAAAGCTTCGGCATATGAGTTTGCAACAATCATCTCTAGAAACGGAAAGTGATGTTGCAAAGCGGCGATCGCCGGCGAATAATGCAGCACGACAACCCGCTGAGTTGAGATTTGTTTTAAATCGGCTAAACCTTCAGTTCTCGTTAAAAAGCCCACCCCGTCCAAATAGTAATAAGCACTAAAATCAACCAACCGTTCTCGCGAGCTATTCACGCCCAACTGAGCAACGATCAAATCCACCTCATCATCCAGCAGTAGCTGTAGACGAGCCTGATTTGTTGTGGGAATTAGCTGTACCGCCGTTGCATCACCAATCAGCTCTACCGCCAACTGTCGGGCAATATCAATTTCTAAGCCTTGCAGTTCTCCTGCCGCATCCCGAAAACCGAGCGGACGTACCGCTTCTTTAACCGCAATATTGATCTGGCCGCGTTTTTGAATATCTTCGAGTGGTGTACCGAAACTCGGTGAACCTAAACTAGACATAAAAATTGAGGCGATCGCCACCCCAGTAGCAAACACAAACCTTGGGAATCGAAACATACGCGATCTACCTCCAACAAAAAACCCCAGACTTAAGTTCAGGGGTTCTACATTTATTTAATGCCTTAGCTTCATAACTTGAAACTTGTCACTGATCTTGCCACAGTCTAGGCACTTTTCGCGACTTCGACGACCTTTGTAAAAGCTTGAGGATCAACCACAGCTAGCTCAGCTAACATTTTGCGGTTGATCTCGACATTCGCTTGCTTGAGCTGATAAGTAAGCTTGCTATAAGACAAGCCATTCATGCGAGCCGCCGCATTCACACGTACGATCCACAGGCGACGAAAATCACGCTTCTTCTTACGGCGATCGCGGTAAGCATTACGCAACGCTTTCATTACCTGCTGATTCGCAGTCCGGAAGAGCTTAGAGTGAGAACCCCGAAAACCTTTCGCTAACTTAAGAACCTTTTTACGACGCTTACGGGCGACGTTACCGCGCTTAACTCTTGGCATCCAAATTTACCTAAATATATAGAGTGAAAATAAAAAATATTACTTCTAGTCAATCCTAGAGATTCTGTTGCCGAATTTAGCAGTAAGGCATCATGAGACGGACAGCCTTTTCATCACTCTCATGAACAAGAGCTTTCTGGGAAAGACGACGACGCTTCTGCTCAGAACTCTTATGGTCAAGGAGGTGATTCTTAAATGCTTTACGGCGCATAATCTTTTTGCCGCTTCCTGTCACTTTAAATCGCTTTGCAGCCGCGCGACGTGTTTTTAGTTTAGGCATAAAAATTTCTATAATTCGACACAGTTTACAATAATAGCCCTTCTTTGCTGATTTATTCAAGCTTTTCTACCAAAACTCTACGCAAAATTTCAGTAGAAATTGTCACCACTTAAATCATTTTCTGATTCATTTCGAAATTTAAAATTAAGAGAAAATCAAGATCAACGCTGGCCCAAAAATACTGGGCAAATTCACCAGGTCATCGGCAAATTAGAACTTGTTGCATAATGGCCAGCGGTCTCTAAATCCAAAATTTCTTCCACTTTTTCGTAGATTTCGTTGGCTTCTTCTGGAGAATCGCCGATGCTGGTTAAACCGAGTTTGCCAAACTCAGACAGGGTTCCCATCAGATGAAAGACGGAACCTGTTTTGGTGCTGCTGTCGAAGTGCAATTTGTGAGCGGCGATGATATCCATCAAGTCGCTGGGGAGTAAGCCTTTGTATTGGGGCTTCTGTAAGTTATCGGAGGCGATGTAATATTTTGCTTGTTTTTCTTTGGTGAAAAATGAGCCAGTTTTGTAGTCATAGCTGCCGTTAGTGAGGAGCTGTAACGTCATCAGCGGGTGGGTTGTGCCGCCTTTGCGTAGATTGATTTCGATGGCCTGAAGATCCCACGCTCCATCTCCTTTTTTTGTGGCAATAAAGTCTGCACTGTATCGCTCAATCGCCCCTTTACTTGCCAATATTTTACCGATTTCTAAACCTAATGCTTGGACTTGCAAACGGTAGGGTTCGTCGGCGGGGAAATGGCAACCGAGATAAATTTGTCCGTCTTGGCCACCTAAAATCTGATCATGAGTGGAGAGGATTTCGACTTTGCCGCTGGGCATAATCAAACCTTGGACGCTTGGCGATCGCTTGGTTTCTCCTTCGATAAAGGCTTCGGCGATCGCCCCTAGTTCAGGAATGCGGGACGAGAAATGCTCCCATGTTTCGCCCTCGGCTTGGAAACCCAAATCTGGAAATGCTTTGGCGATAATTTGTTGGCGATCGCTCAACGTTTCGACGGCGGGCAAATTACGCAAATCTAAAATGGCATTGCCTTCCCCCGAAAAACCCTCATTGAGTTTGATCACAATCCGCAAAAGCTCAGGATTTCTTTGCCACAGTTGCGCGGTTACCTCGACTAATTTAGCGACAGTTTTGACCAACTGACTGCCATCGGGATGGGGCACTTCTGCTAGTCCGAATACCTTACGGCTACCGCTTTTCGAACCCCAATGAGACACGTCAGGATTTGCAGCGAACAGGGGAATTTGTAGCTTTTCGGAAAGTTCTTTTTCCAGCGCTGTCGAGTTATAGCAAACCATATAAGATTTGTTGGGACGCATTGCTCGCTGAATCTGCGCCACCATACGCGGCCGTTCCAAAATCTTTTGGGTTAACGGTTTGTAAGAATTGTCATAGGTAGTCAACAACAGCAGGCGATCGCGGGCATGAGAGAACGGAATTCCCGGCAACAGTTGCAGATAATAATCAATGATCAACGGCGCAAGGGGTTGGGCTGTAACGTAAATGAGGCGTGTGTGAGGGTTACGCAGCCGAATCAGCGAAAATAACAAACGCTCTTCATAGTGCAAAAAACCTTGCACCTTTTGGCCAACCTGCTGATCCACACTAAACGAGGGCACGACCAAAATATCCTGATCATGGGACTCAAAATCCTCAGAATCCTGCCAGCATTTCTTCAGCTGACCCTGTAGAGTTTCAAAAGTCTGAAAATCAGAAAAATTCGTCACAAGCTTGTCCTAGGGAAATCATACTGGCGATCGCCTCGCCCTTTTCTATCGTAAATCCTTAAGTTCTCAATCCCAGATTTCTAGACCAAACTCAAGCCCAACATACCCCGCAGCGTAAAGTACATAAACGCCACAACACTAAGCAAAAATCCGACACTTACAGTCGTTGTAATTGCATTTTTAAAGAATAGAGGCTTAACCCATTCATAGACACTAATAAAAATCCCCAAAATCAAGCTAATCATATAGCGGGGGTAGCGGGCGACGTTCTCAAAAAATTCTTGCATAGTGCGGAAAAACCGATAATAAAAAGAGGTTTTATGGGTTCAAATTGTAGCATTCTCGTTCGCTTCCATAGTTGGCCCCCGTCAAGGTAGGCTATTCTGTGAAATCGCTCTTTGTGACCCTCTCGTTTCTATGGACACCATCCAACTTGTGCTTAATGGTCTTTCCGTGGGTAGCATCCTTGCTCTTGCGGCGGTGGGACTGACTTTGACCTATGGCATTCTCCGGCTCTCGAATTTTGCCCATGGCGATTACATGACATTAGGCGCATATATTACGTGGCTGAGTAACTCTTTCGGGTTAAATATTTGGTTATCGATGATCGTGGGAGCCTTTGGTACGATTGGCGGCATGTTAGTTGCAGAAAAATTATTGTGGCAACCGATGCGCGATCGCCGAGCGACTCCTACAACACTGATTATTATTTCGATTGGTCTAGCCTTATTTATCCGGAGTAGCGTGCTATTTATCTGGGGCAGCGGCAATCAGCAGTACGATTTGCCCGTAGTCCGAGCGTTAAATCTGACAGAAATATTCGGCTTACCAGAGAGCTTTCCTGATATTCGCATCGCTTACTATCGTTTGGTGGTGATGGCGATGACACTACTGGTAATTTTAGGGCTACATTTTATTCTGCAAAATAGCAAGATTGGCAAAGCAATGCGGGCCGTAGCAGACAATATCGATTTAGCAAGAGTGTCCGGAGTGGATGTAGAGCGCGTCGTACTTTGGACATGGGTAATCACTGGTTCACTCGTCGCAATTTCTGGCAGCATGTACGGTCTGATCACGACAGTACGACCGAATATGGGCTGGTTCCTCATTTTGCCGATGTTTGCTTCTGTCATCCTCGGTGGCATCGGTAATCCTTACGGGGCGATCGCCGGCGCCTTCATCATTGGTATTGCCCAAGAAGTCAGTGTTTCTTTTTTGGGGCCAGACTATAAATTAGGTGTAGCACTATTTATTATGGTGGCACTGCTGTTTATTCGTCCCCAAGGACTATTTAAAGGCACCATGTGATATGCAACACTGCATGAAAGTTGCTCACATATTACGTTTGGACTCAGCACAAAACATCTCTTTAACTGAAATTTCATGGCCAATAAAAAAGCATTAATTACAGGTATTACAGGGCAAGACGGCTCTTATCTCAGCGAACTTCTTTTAGAGGAAGGCTACGAAGTCCATGGAATTATCCGCCGTACTTCTACGTTTAATACTGACCGCATTGACCATCTCTACGTTGACTCACACTTACCAGAAGCAAAATTGTTTCTTCATTACGGTGACCTGACAGACGCAACAGGACTGGGTCGTCTCATTGAGCAGATTGAACCAAACGAAGTTTATAACTTAGGGGCACAATCCCACGTACGCGTTAGTTTTGACTCGCCGGAATATACGGTCGATTCTGTGGGCATGGGTACGCTACGCATCCTCGAAGCGATTCGTGATTATCAGCAGCGGACTGGCAACGAAGTACGTTTTTATCAAGCGGGTTCTTCAGAGATGTATGGCAAGGTGCAGGATGTTCCTCAAAAGGAGACTACGCCATTTTATCCTCGTAGTCCTTACGCTTGCGCTAAGGTTTACGGCTATTGGCAAACGATCAATTACCGTGAATCTTATGATCTGTTTGCTTGTAATGGCATTCTCTTTAACCATGAAGGCCCTCGCCGTGGTGAGACTTTTGTAACTCGTAAAATTACGCGGGCGATCGCCAAAATTATTGCGGGCAAACAAGACAAACTGTTCCTCGGAAATCTCGACTCTAAACGCGACTGGGGTTATGCCAAAGATTATGTCCGCGCGATGTGGTTGATGCTTCAGCAAGATAAGCCCGATGATTATGTTGTCGCGACGGGCGAAACCTATTCTGTTAAACAATTCCTCGAGCAATCTTTCGAATACGTCAATCTCAATTGGGAAGACTATGTTGAGTTTGACCCGCGTTATCTTCGTCCTGCAGAAGTTGATTTGCTGATCGGCGACCCGACAAAAGTGAAAAAGCAATTGAACTGGGAACCGACAATTGATTTCCCCACGCTAGTTTCAATTATGGTTGAAGCAGATTTGGCAATCCTTGGTTTACCGCCCCAAAATATGGAAATGAGCAAGCTTTATAAAGCAGATCAGGCCTATGTGCGTCAGGCGACTGGCAGTATGGTTGATTAATTTATCAAATAAATAAACTGTTAACGGCGATTATTTTTTTGAAATTCTTTTGAAAAAGAGCATCAAGAAAATGATCGCTTTGTTTTTTAGTTGGCTTCAAGTAAGGCTTTGAAACGAGGATTTTGGCTGATTTCCGAAAAGCTGGGATCGTCTATCGCTTCAGTACGATTGATGTCATTCATTTCAATAGCTGCTGCAAGGATGTCTAAGGCGGCTTCGGTTTGATTGAGATTGAGATAGGCGATCGCCTTGTTATAGAGTGCTTCGTCCTTTATCGGATTGACTCTCAATGCTTCATCAAAACTGGCGATCGCCTCATTGTGACGGTCAAGATCATTCAGCGCAATGCCTCGGTTATACCATGCGTCCTGATCATCTGGATTGAGGGCAACCGCTTGATCATAGCTAGCCACTTCTTCTTCATAGCGGCCTAAGATACCTAGAGCGACACCCCGGTTGTACCAAGCATCTTGATTCTCTAGATTCAACACTAATGCTTTGTCGTAGCTGTCAATTTCAGCTTTACGCTCTCCTAAATCGCCCAGCGCAACGCCTCGGTTGTACCAAATATCACTTTCGTTTTCTGGCTTGAGGGCGATCGCCCGATCATAGCTAGCCACTTCCTCTGCGTAGCGACCCAACGTACCAAGAATGATGCCGCGATTGTGCCAAGCTTCATGATCATCTGGGTTTAAATCAACCGCTTGGTCATAGCTGGCGATCGCCTCCTCAAACCGTTCCAAATTTTCAAGCGTGAGGGCACGATTAAACCAAGTGTCGCCGTTGTTCGGTTGCAGAGAAAGTGCTTGATTGTAACTATCTAACTCTTCTTGATGCTTGTCTAAATTCCCGAATGCGATACCACGATAAATCCAAGCATCATGAAACTTCGGATCTAAAGCCAGTGCTCGATCATAACTAACAATTTCTTCCTCATAAAGCCCTTGCTGACCCAGCTCATAACCCTGATCAAACCAGACTTCTGGATTCTTCTCTGAGTCAGTTAGCTGTTTCGATACTTGCTTAACTGCAACGATGTTCTTTGAGAAAACAGCAGATTTCGCATAACTTTCAGCTTGCGGCACAAAACAAAAAGTGAGCACCGACAACGGTAGTAAGAACGCTGGCTTAAGGAAGTTCATGAAAAAATAGACCTCTGACAATTAGACTCACATTTGGTGTTGGCTAAAGTTACAGAATAACGAGTGACACCATGCTTACTTATTACTTCACTATTGATTGTCTCTTTTCATGAAAAAAACCCACAAAAATTTTTACATTTTTGTGGGGGTAAACAGTTTTTAACTTTTAAAAATCGGTGATGCTTTTGAATCAAGCGATCAAAGTATTACTGAAGCGGATAAATTTTATTTTGATAGCGGTTAGTATCTAGACCCGCATTGGCGACGTTGCCCACTGCTTCTGTTGGGTACAAATCAGCCTTGAGCTGTAGACGTTCCACACGAGCACCTGTTGCTGGGTGAGTACTTAAGAACGTTGGCGGGCCACCACCACCATTTGCTTCTAGGAGTTTGGTCATAAAGGAAGCCATTGCCTCAGGGGCATAACCCGCTCGCGTCAGCATATCAAAACCGAGATCATCGGCTTCGGTCTCGTCGCTACGACTATGGGGGAAATCTAAGGCGATCGCCACACCCATCTGCACAATCTGACTCTGATCCAAACCAGTTGCTGCCAAAATACCCTGATTTCTCGCCTGAGTTTTCATTTGATCAATCGCATGCTTACCCGCAATATGAGCAATTTCATGACCGATCACACTTGCCAGCTCAGCTTCATTAGCTGCAGTCTCAATCAGACCCGTATTAATATAAACTCGGCCTCCCATCGTGGCAAAAGCGTTAATGCTGTCATCTTCCACCACAGAAAAAACATAATCAATTTCTGGTCGAGTACTCTCAGCTGCTAACTTTTGACCAATCTCGTCAATATAACCAACAATACGAGAATTTTTATAAAGTCTTATCTGTCCAGAATTCACTAATTCATCGTGAATCTGTTTACCAAAATTAGCTTCATCCTGATCTGAAAGCGTAGACAATTGATAACTCTGTACCCCCCAAATCAAGACACCCCGCAAAATATTATCCAACCATCCCGCTTGACTTACGGCTGGCGTCGCGAGGTTAATACTTACTGCCGTCACGCAAGCAGTTAGACCATATAACCAGCGGTTTTTTCTCTTCGTACGATGCAACATCGGCTTTATTTTCCTGTGGCGCTAAACAACAATAGCTACAAAAGCTTTTAATCTATTTTATCGAGATTAAAGGCTTGACTGCTTCGCTCTATAGTGTCAGACGTCTTCTGCCTAGGCTTGAGTTCCCTGAACTATTGATAGATTTTTAGTTGGTGTTTTGGTAATAACAAAGATTGAAGGCTTCAAACATAGCGCCAACCAAGCTACAAGCTGCAGCAATCACCAAAATTCCCTGCCAAGCATTACCACTACCAAAGACTTCTAAAAATTCTGTTAATGCACTCTTCATGAAAGTAGAGGTCATGCCGGGGAAAACCCAAAGTGCGGAGCACAACGTCAAAATTAGGCCACAGATAATAACTGGTGCCAAAAAGCTCATGAGTATCGTGATAAACATTGAGGGCAGAAATTTGGGCAAGAGTTTCATTTGGCAAGGTTCTCAGAACAGAGAACGATATTGAACTCAAGGTGCGATAACCCAAAGTTGTGATCTTCCTTAGATTAACGAATTGATTTGGGGAATTGATCAAGAGAATACAATTCTTAAATCTTTATAAAGTTTCTTGAGAAGCTCTATTACTTTTTGCTGTGTTTGTTGTTGTTCTATCGCGTTATCGGTCGCAATGTTGATTGGCATGTTGATGGATATCAAGTTTCCCCGTGAGCGACTTCACGCCCATTAACGGGTGATTTGCGTGAGCAGCAAGTAAGCAAAAGCTGCCAAAAGAATTATCTTCTGACAGCTTTTAGATTTCTTTTGTTGCAGGGGCGCGAGTTATTCTGCGGGTGTTCCTTGGGCTTCCTTCATCATGTCTACGAGGACGGTGTGAGCGTCTTTAGCATTTTCGAGGGTTTTAGGAAAAGCGATACGGACGGGTTGTTTTTGGTCGGCGATCGCCACTTCTAGATCCATACCGTTTTCGTCTAGGGCTATCATTTCAGCGGCTTCAGCATCTTCTGTTTTGCCGAAATATGTAGCGTAGGTGAGCACGGCTTCTGCATGATCTTTGTTCATGTGTTTACAGATGCGATCGCTGACGTCGGGCGTAATAATGTCTGACATAGTTTTTTGTTTTTTAAAGTGCAATTAGTTGGAAAAATGGTTTGATCCTAGCAGGATTTTCAGGGGCTAAGCAGGTAGCATCTCAATTTTTGGTCAAATCGATTAACGCCGCTTTTACGGTGGGAAAAGCAAAGGTAAAGCCTGCTTCTTGAGTGCGTTTGGGGATTGCTTTCTGACCTTCGAGCACAACTGTTGCACCATCGCTTAGGAGCAGTCCGAGCACAAAGCCGGGCACAGGTAGCCACGATGGACGATTCACCACGTCTCCTAGGTTTTTAGAGAGTTCATTCATGGTCACTGGATTTGGCGCTGTGCCGTTGTAAGCACCTTGCCACGGATCTTGGGTCAAAGCTGTTTCGATGAGGCTGACAAGATCATCGCGGTGAATCCATGAAACCCACTGTTCGCCTGTGCCAAGGGGGCCGCCGATAAAGGTGTTAAAAGCCATTAACATTTTGGCGAGCGCACCGCCTTCTTTCGCCAACACAATCCCAAAGCGCAGAATGACAGTTCTTGTACCGTAGGCTCTCGCTTTTTCTGCGGCGGCTTCCCATTTTTTGCAGACATCGGCAAGGAAATCATTGCCAGCAGGACTGGTTTCATCAAAGGTTTCTGTTTTGCTTGTGCCGTAATAACCAACGGCGGAAGTGTTGATCAAAACTTTGGGCTTGATGGCTGCTTTGGCGATCGCCTCCACAATTTTTTCAGTCCCGACCTGACGGCTGAGCAAAATTTCTTGCTTATAACCGTCCGTCCAACGCTGTTCGGCGATCGGCGCACCCGCAAGATTAATCACCGCATCACACCCAGAAATACAATCTTGCCACGCACCCGACTCAGTCGGAGAATAAACCACAATTTGGATTTTGCTGTAGCGCGAAGCCGAAAAAACTTTCTGAGCTTTCGCTTCACTACGCGTCAACACCAGCAAATCATGGGATTTATAAAGGCGATCAACCAAACGTTGACCCACTAAACCTGTAGCTCCAGTAATGGCAACTTTCATATAAAAAATCGACTAAAAAAATTTAAAGATTAAGAGTGAGACAGCCCCTTCGCACAGGATACAACAAAGCCTCCAAACCATGTAGCTGTGCTAGCATAAGCGGAAATACGGGACTGTATCTCAATCCTTCCATGTCGGTGAAGATCAGATGGGAAAAGTATTAGTTCTCAATGCTTCCTACGAGCCTTTAAATATTACGAGTTGGCGCAGAGCTGTGGTGCTTTTGCTGAAAGATAAAGCTGAAGGTTTAGAGCATAATGGCCGAGTCGTATACCGAGACTTTCCGTTGCCGACAGTGATTCGGTTGCGTCAATATATCAAAATCCCCTACCGGGAAATCCCACTGACTCGCAAAAATATTTTGGAGCGCGATCGCCAAACCTGTCAGTATTGCCAAAAACGAGGCGAACAGCTCACCATCGACCACATTCTACCGCGCTCACGAGGCGGTGCAGACAGTTGGGAAAACCTCGTAACTGCATGTATGCGCTGCAATGTTCGCAAAGGGAATCACACACCGAAAGAAGCCGAAATGGAATTGTTTTATCAACCCCGTAAGCCTTACAGCAGCTTATATTTTGAACTACTCAAGCATACCCGTGGTGACGCAAACCGCGAGTGGAAAAAGTATGTAATTGGCATTAACTGAAAGCCTAATCTTCATTATGAATCAGTAAAAGAGTCGGCTTCGCTTTGAGGCATAATCGGCACGCCGTCATTCAGATTCAAAATGCCAGTGGTGACGACTTTATCGCCTATTTCTAAACCTTCGATGACTTGATAGCGATCGCCCTCAATTTTGCCAAGCTGTACAAGAGTCTGGGCCGCGATGAGCGATGGGGCATCTTCTGTTTCTTGGTCAGGGTTAGGCTTCGCAACAAAAACGAACGTTTCACCACCAATGCGCGAGATGGCCGTAACAGGTACAGAGACCCCAATTTGTTGCTGCCAAATGACTTTTGCTTTTACAAGTTGCCCTGTAAATAAACGACCATCAGGATTATCAAAACTCGCCTTCGCCAGTATCGTCTGGGACTCAAAATCGACTTCCGAGGCAATAAAGCTTACTTGTCCTTTGCCAACCGTCTCAAGGGTGCGATAGTCAATCAGTTCTACTGGCAGGTTTTGCCGAAGTTGCGGAGCCTGCTCGATCGGCACAAAGAAGTTAAGGCTGAGGTTTTGATTTTGGGTAATCGTGCCAAGGGTATCTGCTTGTTCAACATAATCGCCTTGCTTGACACTCAAATCGCCGACATAACCAGGTACTGGGGCCACAATTTGGGTGTCTTGCAAATCTTCTGAGGCGATCGCCACACTCGAATTCACTTGGCGCAAATTAGCGACAGCCTCACTAATACCCGCCTCTGCGGCCTCCATGCGTTTATCAAGTGTCAACAGTCTCGCCTGCCCCACATCCACATTCCGCCGCGCCTGATCCAATTCTCGCTTTGCCAAAGCCCCTGTTTCGACCAGCTCATTGATCCGCGCCAAATCTTGTTTTTGTAATTTTAAATCTGCTGCCGCTTCAAGTTTTTCTGCTTCAAGTGCACTGAGTTGAGCTTGGGCATTAATTTTTGCCGCTTTTGCCCCCTCCACATTGGCGATCGCCTGACCCAGAGAAGCACGACTACGAGTCGATTTTAGCCGTAAAATAGGCGTGCCCGCAGCCACATAATTTCCTTCCGTCACCAAAATCGACTGCACAGCACCATCTGCTTCCGACTTTAACGTGACCAACTGATCCGCTTCCAGCACACCCACATACTCAGTGACTGTCTGCAAAATATCATCTTGTAACGTTTCGAATTCTACAGGCACAGCCATAGGCCCCTGACCTTGAGGCATTTCCGGCTTACCACAGCTACCAAGTGCAACGACCAAACTTGCCGCAGCACCAAAGAAAATAGGCGATCGCCACTGGATAAATCGATAACCCACAGAGACTCCCTCGCACTCACAAACAAATGAATTTTCTATAGAGTGACACAGATCCACCCTTCCAGTCAGATTCTACTCACAGATTGTCCGAATCCACCGCCAAATTGTCTGCCTCGCCATCTACCTCTTCGATCAAATTATCAGTCTTTGCGAGCACCTCCACCACAACTTCTTCCGCCTCACCACGCCAAGGATCGAGAATATCCTTAATCAAAATTTCCCGAACAAGCACCTGCCCAATCACCGTTAATGGCAACGCCAAAAACAGACCCAAAAATCCCAACTGCAAAGACACTGCGAATAAAACCTGAGCCAACAAAGTTACCGCCGGCAAAAGAGCCACTTGCCTCGCCATTACCCAAGGCGTTAAAAGACTTCCTTCAACCTGCTGGATCACAAAATACAAAATAATGACAGCCCATACCTTCCAAGGATCCTCTAGTAAAGCGATCATAATGGGCGGTACAACACTCAGAGCTGGCCCAATATTCGGAATAAACGTCAGCAAGCCCGCTAACACCGCTTGGGGTAGTGCCAACGACAAACCGAGTAGTGTTAAGCCCACGTAGCTCAAGATGCCGATAAACAACATGTTGAACATAATCCCCGCAATCCACCCCTTGAGATCTTCATCACAGAGGGTCAAAATTTGGTCAATCCGCCGCCGATAAAAAGACGGAAATAACCGAATCAAACCTTGCCGATAGGGATGAGGATTTGCTAAGAACATTAGCGTCAAAACGATGAGTAACAGGGCATTGAGCAGCACCTTAAGAGAATCAGAGAAGAAAGTCCAGCCGCGATTGAGGACTTCATTAAAAACAGTGGGAATTTGGTCAATTAGCCTGCTCAGATCTGGAATTTGCCCGTTAATCTGAATGTTCAGACTTTGTTCAATATTGAATAATTGTGCTTCTAACCAATCATCTATTTCGTAGATACCTGCGTTTAGCTTGGCAAACAAAATCTGAAATTGACCAATAAAGGGTGGCACAACAATGGTTGCAGCCAACCACACGATAAAACCAACTAAAAGCAGCGACGCAAAGACGGCGTAAGAGCGACGCAAACGCAGCATCGGCTGATTGAATTTTTTGGCGAGCTTTTCGCTGGTATTTTGGAACTTTACGACGAGCACATTGAGGGCATTAGCCAAGATCACTGCGGTGAGGAGAAGCAGTAAAAACTCTTTTAATTGCCACAAAATGTATAGGGAGCCGAGAAAGACAATAAAACTGCTCCATTTTCGAAAATCCACGTTATGCCCGTCCTATGCTGAGTTTGTCTAGATTATGCAACACTAGGCTCTGGGTTTTCGCGTTTTAGCAAACTTACGTTACTGATTTTTTATCTCTGGCTCGCCACCACAGGATTACAGCTAGCACGACAGAAGGCAACAAAATCGCCGCAAATGCACCAATCTGAGAGGGGGCGATCGCCTCAAGCGAAAAACCGTAAGGTACAGCGTATTTAATTACGGCCGAACCGACAGCCGAAAGCAGAAAAATTTTTAGTAGTAGATTTAATTGCTGTTTCAATTGTGTCGCCACAAATATCTCCGTAACCTCAACGATATTCAAGCCTTTCTTGATCGCTCATCATGGCAGTTTTTTAATGTGTGACATTTCGTAGTTTGCACCCTAAACAAAGTCACCATCGGATAATATCAACCGCGAGCGTTTTTTGATATTAAAGCTAGCTGATTACTTGAGCTTCTGTTTGATAAAACTTACGAGCTGACTCATTTGCTTTTTGATTGTCTCGACTTCACTTTCTAAAGCTTTGACCTTTGCCTGCAACTTCGCAACATCTTTAGATGAACCACTGTCTGTGGCGATCGCCTGATCTTGGACAGCAACCGGAACTTTCGGATGAAGCCGAGCCTTTGCCATCGAGTCCTTGATCGCATCAATCAACTGCTTTTGATCAAAAGGCTTTTCAATAAATGAAAATAGCTCAAAAGGTTCCGTCAACTTCTCAGTAACCTCTTCCTTCCGCCCAGACATTAGCACCAAAGGAATCACCTTCAGCTCAGGGCGCTTTTGAATTTCTTGGTACACTTCCCAGCCACTCATTTTTGGCAGCAGAAAGTCGAGCATGATGAGGTTAGGATGCTCAGTATTAATGAGATTGAATCCCTCTAAGCCATTTTTGGCTTCAATTACCTCAAAATTGCCGTCTGGCAACATATCTTTCACCCGCATCCGGATGACTTTACTATCGTCAATTACAAGTATTTTGTGGGCCACAATACACTCCTTCACAAAAGAATGGTTGGATAAATATCTTTACAACATACTCTCTTATGGGAAAGTGTAAAGACGAGACCATATCTATGTTTAACACGAGCCTAACGCTCAGCCTTTATCAGTGTAAGCTAATTTTAAAATTACAGAACTTCTTTTTACTGTTGTTTGATAAAAGTCCATGGCAATTCCCACAGAACAACTGTCTCAGGTTCCTTTACTCCCTCTGCCCAGCTGGGTTAAAGCTCCTTTAGGAAAGGCGAGTGAAATCTCAACAGTCCAACGCATTATTAAACAGAGAGGCATTCACACCATTTGTGAAGAAGGAAAATGCCCAAACCGAGGTGAATGCTATGCCAATAAAACAGCGACGTTTTTGCTGATGGGGCAAACTTGTACTCGCGCTTGTGCTTTTTGTCAGGTCGAAAAAGGCCATGTGCCACTGCCTCTCGATCCGGAAGAGCCGACTAAGGTCGCAGAATCGGTGAAATTGTTGGGCTTAGATTATGTGGTGCTAACTTCGGTGGCGCGGGATGATCTGGTGGATGGGGGAGCGGCTTGGTTTGTGCGGGTGATGGATCGGGTTCGTCAAGAAAATGCGACAATAAAAATTGAGGTTTTAACGCCGGATTTCTGGAGTGGCAAAAGGGCTGAGGTGTTTCAGCAGGAACGGGTTCGGACGGTGGTTGGAGCAAAGCCGGCTTGTTATAACCACAATATTGAAACGGTGGAACGGCTCCAAGATCCGGTACGACGAGGGGCAAAGTACGGGCGATCGCTGCGAGTTTTAGAATTGGTTAAAAAGTTTGATGCGTCGATACCGACTAAATCGGGATTAATGCTTGGTCACGGCGAAACGGAAGCGGAAATTATCCAAGCGATGCAAGATTTGCGGACTGTGGGCTGCGATCGCCTGACTTTAGGGCAATATCTCAGACCATCTTTGGCTCATTTACCTGTGCAGAAATATTGGACACCAGAGGAATTTGAGCAGTTAGGGGCGATCGCCAGAGATCTGGGCTTTAGCCATGTGCGCTCCGGCCCTTTAGTGCGAAGTTCTTATCACGCGGGCACATCAGCTTAAAACTTTAAAATAATCTTAAAAATATTGCGTTTCGTCACAGATTGTTGCTGGACAGTACAATTTCGCAACGATCTCCGACCTTCTTTAGCCTGAGCTTTTAAGCTAGAGAAGTCTGGAATACGAGGTAGTTAAAAAATAAATGAATAGTTCTGCAAAACGAGTTGATTTTTCCTTTGATTGGAATGCCATTGTGATGGTGATTCTTGGATTTTGGCTTAGTGCCTCGTTTCTCTTAGATTTGGTAATTGTGCCTATTTTGTCTTCTACTGGCATGATGGAAAACACTGGTTTTATCAGCGCTGGTTACGTCTTGTTTGGTGTATTTAACCGTCTCGAACTTGTTTGCGCAGCGGTAGTATTGACCGCATTTTTCGCGTTTCGTTTTGATAATCGTTTCGGCGATCGCCAGAGCCTACATTCTTTGATCATGGCCAGTGGCTTATTTAACATTGCCCTCATTTATACTTACCTCATCACCCCACAAATTACGGGTTGGGGCCTAGAAATGGAAGCTATAACCTCACTCCACACAATGCCAACCGCAATGATCTGGTGGCACGGCTTTTACTGGGGGTTGGAACTCGTCAAATTTGCCCTTGGTCTGACCCTTTTGCGCTGGTGCTATCAACGCTCTTGCTCTATCGAGTAACAAGCCTTTTTGCCAGCCTATTTTTCTGTATAAAGTAAACGTCGCTTGAGTTTAAAATTCTTGCGGCGTATTTAATTGATATTTGATATTTGATTGCAACAATATCTATTTCACATTGCCTCTTTGTCTTCGAACCTTTTTTCCTTTAAAGGCTCTTCTTCAAATCCTGAATCCGAACTCACGTTATTTAAGCAAAAAAAAGGCGATCGCCAATATGTGGGCGATCGCCTAATGCATGATTCAAACTAAAACTAATTAGTTACTAGTTACTTTGAGAACTTAGTAACGAGTTTGGTTGGGCTTGTAAACAATGAAGCTAACAGTCTGACATTGCTTAATGTTGTCAAAACCAACAACACGGATGTAGCAATCAGAATATTCACTACGGCACTCACGCACTTCATTCAGAACATCTTGAGCACTAGTTGCACTGAAAAGAGGCAACTTCCAAAGAGTCCAGTGGTGTAGCTCAGGAGTCGGATCTTTCTCGAACTCAACACCCGGAATAAAACCTTGCTCAATCATGAATTGAACTTGGCGAGCAATCTGCTGATCGCTCAAAGGGGGAAGATAAGAGAGAGTTTCGTAACGCTTCTCTTTAGGTAAAGTTTTCATTAATGATGTCCTCGTTTAGGGTCAGAATTTATTCAGAATCTTCTGAAGAATCTGGCTCAACTTTTGGTTGTGCCGGATCGGTCAATGCAAGATCAACCTTAGTTAAACGCTCTAATAGAGAACGGCGATGCTCACCATTGGACTGCTTAATTTCAGTTAGAACCATTTCCGGTAGAAATTCAAGAACTTCCTCCGCAAGACTTTCCCTAACGGTCAAAATCCTGAGAACGATCTCTTTGTTTTCCTGCATCATCGCATCAAGGTAATTATCACTATCTTGAATCGAATGACTTTTCGAAAATTCTCCTAACCAAATCGCCTGTCCCGGATTTGTCTCACCCAGCTGCTGACTAATTAAACGAACCGCTTGATAGGTCAAATAGCTGCGTAATGTCTTCGCCGTCTCTTGGGCAATCTTTTTGAACTCCATGGGAGCTAGCCATCAGTGAATAAGAAAATTGTAAAAAACTTTCTCACCCACTGATGCTCACTAAGAGCTTAGAGAGTGTCGACTGTATCGAATTCGAACTTAATCTCTTTCCACAAGTCACAAGCAGCAGCCAATTCAGGAGACCACTTACAAGCTTCACGGAGGACGTCATTGCCTTCGCGAGCCAAGCTACGACCTTCGTTACGAGCTTGAACACAAGCTTCAAGCGCAACTCGGTTTGCAGTTGCACCAGGAGCATTACCCCAAGGGTGACCCAAAGTACCACCACCAAACTGGAGGCAAGAATCGTCGCCGAAAATGTCAACCAATGCAGGCATGTGCCATACGTGAATACCACCAGAAGCAACAGGCATAGTACCAGGTGCAGAAGCCCAATCTTGTGTGAAGAATACACCGCGTGAGCGATCTTCTTCCACATAGTCTTCACGCATGAGGTCTACGAAACCTAAAGTACCAGCGCGATCGCCCTCAAGCTTACCAACGACAGTACCAGAGTGGAGATGGTCACCACCAGACAAACGAAGACACTTCGCAAGTACACGGAAGTGAATACCATGGTTCTTCTGACGGTCAATTACAGCGTGCATCGCACGGTGAATGTGAAGGAGAAGACCATTCTTACGACACCACTTAGAAAGCGTAGTGTTTGCAGTGAAACCACCAGTGATGAAGTCGTGCATGACAATCGGCGTACCGATTTCTTTTGCAAACTCAGCACGCTCAAGCATCTCTTCGCAAGTTGCAGCAGTGACGTTGAGGTAGTGACCCTTAACTTCATTAGTTTCAGCTTGAGCTTTCTCAATAGCTTCTTGAACGAACAAGAAACGATCGCGCCAACGCATGAAAGGCTGAGAGTTGATGTTCTCATCATCCTTCGTGAAGTCAAGACCACCACGAAGACACTCATAAACCGCACGGCCATAGTTCTTTGCAGAAAGACCGAGCTTAGGCTTAATCGTACAACCCAAGAGAGGGCGACCATACTTGTTGAGAAGGTCACGCTCTACAGTAATACCGTGAGGGTTACCGGGGCAGGTCTTAATGAAAGCAACAGGGAAGCGAATATCTTCGAGGCGCAATGCACGAAGTGCTTTAAAACCAAAAACGTTACCAACCAAAGAAGTCAGTACGTTAGTGATCGAACCTTCCTCAAACAAGTCGAGGGGGTAAGCAACGAAACAAAAATATTGATTGTCTTCGCCGGGTACGGGCTCAACATCATAACAACGACCTTTGTAACGGTCGAGGTCAGTAAGACCATCCGTCCAGACAGTTGTCCAAGTACCAGTAGAAGATTCTGCGGCAACAGCTGCAGCACATTCTTCGGGGGGGACTCCGGCTTGGGGAGTCATCCGGAAACAAGCGAGTAGATCGGTGTCTTTGGGTGTGTAGTCAGGGGTGTAATAAGTGAGACGGTAGTCTTGTACACCAGCCTTAAACCCAGCAGATTTGGTTTGAACCATGCGGTTTTCCTCCAGCAGTAAAAATGCTTATCTTTGCGAACTAATACCTATAGGTATTTTTCCTTTAAGCTTCAAAAATAATAATTAGCAAGCAATGCTGTTTAAAACTTTGAAGACATGAAGTCATATGACTTTATTTAATCTGTCGCTTATGTTATCACATGCAAGACTTATTTTTGTATTTTCTATCTAAAAAAAGATTGCTTTTGATTCTGAACCTGATTAGCATTTCTGATGTTGTGAAACTTGATGATTCTTTGCTTATAAACGGGCAAAAAGAAAGACTAGCTCTAGACGAGTTAGTCTACTAAAATTCCAGAGATTTGCTTCTGAAAAGCAGTGGGATCTTTTGCCTAGTGGAAGATCTGCTAGGTTTCAGAAGTTTATATAAAGCAACTAAAGAAAATTTTTCTATACAACTATGATGATTTTTTTAAGTGTTGCTTGGAATCTTCATAGTTCGCAAAAGCTGGGATGTAAAATCGATTTTTTTTAGGGGGCCGAATTTGGTGGTTTGATTTGATTATTTTGAGGAAATAGAGTCATCAGAAGCTGACTGATATACACTTGCCCAACAACTGGTGCTTTTTCTGTCTTTTGCACTTCTGGATTGAAGATTTCGGTGTCGCTTAGTATTACGGCTGGAATGATTTCTTGGGGTGATTTTTCTGTAACAGTTGGCTGAGTCTCTCTGCTTGTTGGGTCTGTGTAAGTATGTGGCGGGGGAATTGGAGGTGAAGAGGCAAGGCTAGCATCCCACGGATCGAAATCGCTAGATTTTTGTGGTGGTGGTTTGGGTTTAGTTTTTGGGGTAGAAAAAGTATTTTGGTGCTTCGGAGGAGGAGAAAAACTATTTTTGTTATTGTGTTGGTTTGATGGTGCTGGTCGTGATGCATCACCGACTAGGCTGTTTGGCGGCAGAATTTGCCCTGCGGCGATCGCCGCCCGAAAAACAGTTGTACCGTAACCAACGCAAGCATTTTCGCCAACTTCTACACCACCAATAATCAATGTGCCCGCGCCGAGTGTTGCACCTTTGCCAATCTCGATTGATCCTTCGTGAGCTTGCAAAATGGAACCCATGCCAATGCAAGCACCTGAGGCGATCGCCACGTAACTATTGGGGGCGGCTTGAATAATCACCCCCGGCGCAATTACAGCATGGGGATCAATTCTGACATCGCCACTGATCTGAATATCACTCTGGTAGGCAGAAGAAGTCACAGGATTTTTGGAGAACGATCCTTGAAAATCGCTAACGAAGATAAATAGGCCACAGAATTTACAAAGCAGGAGCGACAAACTCACTCCGACTTTGCTGTTTTTTCTTAAGGACGTTGGATGATTGCTTCAAGAACACGACGTTTTGCCGAAGTGTCAATACCAATCATTTGGACATACTCGCCAGCATGATCTTTGGCACAAGCTTCTAAACGTCGTAACACTTCACTTTCTTGGGTGCTTTCGATCGGACTACAGCTCTTCCAAGATTTTGTTTTAAAGCGACGCTTATCAGCATGTTCAGTGCTAATTTTGTAACCTTGCATCAGTAGAGAGCGAACTTTAGACACAACATCGCTACTTAAGCTACTGCTGTGACTTGATGAAAATCCATTACTGCTAGAACTATTGCCATCGGACGAGCTGCTGTAACTACTGCCACCAAAGCCTTTTGGCTTAGTCTGCGTAGAGCTGCCAGGGCGTTGAACGATAATTTCTGCTGCTCGTGTTCGGCTATTTGGGTCAACAGCAATGAGCTGCACATAATCTCTAGGATGTTGAGTGGCGATCGCCTGAGCTTGAGAGATAATTTGGCGCGCATTATGACCTTCAACAAAGCCTGCACTCAACCAAGATTTTGTCTTAAAGCGACGCTTGCTCGCATACTCAGCAGTAAAAGTACAGCCTTGAGAAACCAGCGCACTCACCTGAGTTGTCACATCACCATCAGGCACACTAATCGAAGAAGAGCGAGAAGAAGAAGCATGACTACTGTAGCCGCCACCATTACTCAGCGAAATAGTTGCCGCTTCACCGGGACGTTGCACAATAATTTCTGCAGCACGCGTTCGGCTCTCTGGGTCAACTGCAATCAGTTGAACATACTCACCAACACATTCTGCTAAAACCGAATTTAAGTTGCCAAGCACTTGATCAACAGTACGACCTTCAACAAAGCCTGCACTCAACCAAGATTTTGTCTTAAAACGACGTTCGCTAGCATGTTCCGCAGTAAAGGTGCAGCCTTGATTCACCAAAGCACTAATCTGCGAGGCTACATCACCATGACCATTCGTTGAGGCGATCGCCCCAATACTATGGCTATGACTAGAAATAGACCTAGAAGAACTTGAAGCCGTCGAAAAAACCTGACCACTAGTCGTCGGCGCAGGATCGCCTGGACGCTGCACAATCACTTCCGCCGACCGCTTTCTTGTATTTGGGTCAACCGCAATCAACTGTACATATTCACCCTCATACTCCGCCAAAATCCCGCTCAACTGAGACACAATTTGGTCAGCCGTACGTCCCTCAACAAAACCCGCACTCAGCCAAGATTTTGTCTTAAAACGCCGACTATTCGCATGTTCAGCTGTAAACGTACAACCTTGAGCCGTCAAAGCACGTAACTGACCCAGAATCTCCGCATTTAAACTCATATTTCCCACCGATTGATTTTCGCTAGTACCGTTATCGTTATTAATTTGAAATGATGTTGTTTGAGAAGCTTCCAACTGCTCATGATGAGGAGCCGTGCAAGCATCATCCTGAGCGTATAAATACCCTTCCAAGAGTGCCGCATTGACTTCTACAACATGCTGAGCAAAAGCTTTATCCGAGTCAGTCACATCAGAGAGACGCTCTACCTGTTGCTGATTTGTAATCACAGCCCCAGAAGGAACGTATTTACCCGGCGGAATTTCAACATCCTGAATCAGAGCATGCATCATTACAATGCAGCCAGCTCCAATTCGAGCATTAAAGACCGTCGAACGAAAGCCAATAAAGCAGTCACTACCCACAAAAGCAGGGCCATGAACCAATGCCATATGGGTAATACAAGCGCGATCGCCGACCCACACAGAATAATTCTGACCATCCGCACCAACAACACGACCCTGCTCTAACCCATGGATCACAACACCATCTTGAATATTTGCTGTGGCCCCAATATGAAAAGGCGTACCCTCGTCCGCTCTAATCGATGTACCCGGAGCAATAAGCACATTTTTGCCAACGGTGACATCACCAATCAAATTCGAAAAAGAATGCACATAAGCGCTCTCATCAATTTTGGGCTCTGCCAAATCCTTTGACCAAGGGGTTGGGGGTGCCGCTCTCCTGCGGACTACCATGGATCAGTTCCTCCTCTCAAAGTACTGCTGCTCATCTTGCTAAACCATCCGCCATCCTATGTTTAGCCAAGTAAGAAAACCCAAGAGCACAGTGGTCATAACAACAAAACTACGAACCAAGACGATCCGCATCTTTTTTGCTATAAAGTGAGCGATTTTCGACATTCACTGTGTCGATAATGCCCACAACCATCGCGTCTAAGGGACGAGTTTCCATCCCTGATTCCTTACGCGCCGCACTGCCACGACTTACGAGAACCCACTCGTTAATGCCTGCACCCACTACATCTCCAGCTACTTCGTATTTGGGGAGTGGTTGCCCTTCCTCATCCATGAACTGAACGAGTAAAAACTTAATTCCCCGCAGACTTTCCGCTTTGTAGGTGCTGACAACAGTGCCACGAACTTTGGCAATTTGCATAAAAATGTATAACCCAAGCCAAACAAGGATTTTAAATGATTAAACTCTTCTCAGAGGTTGGGGATTAACGCTCTCACGAAACTGTTCAACAGCTTCGGTGTAGCGGATCGGCAAAACGTATTCAAGGTTTTCGTGAGGACGAGCAATGATGTGAGTGGAGAGTACTTGACCACCGTTTACACGGCTAACGTTCTCTGTACCTGCACTGACAGAAGCTTGTACTTCAGAAACATCTCCACGGACGATAACGGTAACGCGACCGCTACCAATTTTCTCGTAGCCAACTAGAGTGACACGCGCGGCCTTCACCATGGCGTCAGCAGCTTCCACAATTGCGGGGAAACCCAGAGTCTCAACCATTCCAACTGCAATAGACATAAAGAATTGCTCCTCTTATTTATAAAAAATATGATTTATTGAAAGTAGCTAAAGAAACGTAGATCAAAGTATCCACATTTTTAGCTGCTCTGCAAGGTTTAATAGGATCTGAATTGCTCTACTTCTTCGGTGTAGCGAATCGGTAAGACATACTCAAGGTTTTCATGAGGACGGGCAATAATGTGAGTGGAAAGAACTTCGCCACCATTCACTCGGTTAGCGTTCTCAACGCCGGCAGAAACGGAAGCTTGTACTTCAGAAACATCGCCCCGCACAATCACTGTGACGCGACCGCTACCGATTTTTTCGTAACCCACTAGGGTGACGCGAGCGGCCTTCACCATGGCGTCAGCAGCTTCCACAACAGCCGGGAAGCCACGAGTTTCGATCATTCCAACTGCAATAGGCATGTACTATATCCTCGCTTATCAAGCTTAAAATCTTAAAGGTTAAAGAACTAAAGTCTTTTGTTTTCCGGTCTTGTCTCTCAGTTTTGACGTCAATATTGTCATCGAATCATGACAAGGCCGACACTTACTTAACATTCCAGAAAGTCGCGTGAATGACTTCTGCTTCAGAATATTCCGTGGGAAGCAATAGGTTAAAACTTCTTACGAGTCCACTCTTCTGTCTGCAAGCTATGAAAGAGCATAAGCAACTATGGCACCTTTGACAACATAAACTGCAATGATATTTCGTAATATCGGTCTTAAGGAGAGCTGATAGGTCTTTATTTTTTTACTGTGGAGTTTTGTATCAATTTGCTACAGATTTTTTGGGGATTGTCTTTTAGTCAGTCTCTGAGGGATGGTGCTGTCTGGGGGATGTTGTTGTAATTGTTGTCGATGAAGGCGATCGCCTGCTCTAGTGCTTCAAGACGATTTGTCGCTCGATTGTGAGGCTGAAGGAGCTTTAGAATGCCCAAACTCGCTAGGCGTTTCTGTACTTTC
The DNA here is from genome assembly GCA_049644465.1 of Limnothrix sp. Lineage (GTDB taxonomy): Bacteria > Cyanobacteriota > Cyanobacteriia > Cyanobacteriales > MRBY01 > MRBY01. Next base: position 998 of record JBARRZ010000060.1, on the reverse strand, counting down.
TCTGACGCGCCCACTAAAAATATTTCTCTACCTTTAGCATGACTTTCGCGCACCATGGTTTCTACCGCAAGAGAGGCTGTGACACCCATGTAAGGGACTTCTAATAAATCAAGAATCAAGACTTCATATTGCTCGATAATGCCCATTCTCTGGGCGATGCCTCTGGCGGCACCAAAGCTCATTGGGCCACTGAGATGGAAGAGAAAAATGCGTCCTTCTGCTCGACGGATCAACTCTTTTTCGTGCGCATCTAGGTAGGTTGTATCTTCGGCGGAAGTAATGCCTTCTAGGTTTTCCATTTGCAGATCGGTCAGGCTTTTAATGGCTAGTAAATTGGCGACAAAAACGCCGGCTGCAACCGCCGTAATTAGATCGACGAATACCGTTAAAAACAGGACGCCATACATCAATCCAGCTGCTTTCAGAGAGATGCGGTGGGCGCGTTTGAGAAATCCCCAATCGATGATGTCAATACCAACTTTGATCAAAATACCAGCCAAGACTGCATGGGGAATCGGGGCGGTCAGTGGTGAAGCCCACAGCACAACGATGAGCAACACAATCGCGTGGGTCATGCCAGAAAGAGAAGTGACACCACCAGAACGCACATTGATCACGGTACGCATGGTTGCGCCGGCACCGGGTAAGCCACCGCAAAAACCGGAAATGATGTTGCCGATACCTTGACCGATGAGTTCTTGGTCGGAGTCGTGCTGGGTGCGGGTAATGTTATCAGCGACTAGAGAAGTGAGTAATGAATCGATCGCCCCTAGGGTTGCAAGGATAATGCTGTAGCCAATGATGTCTTTGAGTTGCGAAAAATTGAGGACTGGCAAATGAAATTCTGGTAAACCTCTCGGAATATCACCGATACGTGCGAGTCCTTCTGAAGGGATAGCGATTGAGATTAGGGTGCAGACGATTGGCGCTAGCAAGGGAGACGGGACAATCCGGTTCAAACTCGATGGTGCGGCAAACACGATGATGATGGTGAGAAT
>JBARRZ010000059.1:0-18744 GCA_049644465.1 Limnothrix sp. | reverse complement strand
GAACTGGAATCTATCTGGCGGTAGCTTTTCAGGAGATGGCCGTAATCTTTTCCACAATTTTCAAAATTTCAGCCTCGACACAAATCAGAGTGCGACGTTTTTTAGTAGCTCAGAAATTCACAATATTTTGTCGCGTGTCAGCAGCGGCAATCCTTCTCTAATCGACGGTTTACTGCAAATTAGCGGTAGTAACGCCAACCTTTATTTTCTTAATCCTGCCGGTATTGTTTTTGGCGAAAATACTCAATTAAATTTGCCCGCAGACTTTACCGCTAGTACCGCTTCGGAATTAGGTTTTGGTCAGAAAATTTGGCAAAACAGCACTAACTATAGCGAATTAGTCGGCACACCAAATCGCTTCTTCTTTGAGGGTACAGGCGGTCTTATCAACGGTGCAAATTTAGCAGTTAAGCAAGGGCAATCTCTCAATCTCTTTGCCTCAGAAATTATTAATACTGGCTCCCTAACGGCAAAACAAGGTGCGATTAATTTAACCGCAGTGCCCGGTACGAATACGTTGACGCTCTCCCAAGCGGGACAAATTCTGAATCTGGAATTCACGACCAATCAAACTCAGATTACGACTGTTGATATTCCGCGACTGTTAACCGGACATAGTCTCAACACAGGTCTGAGCTTGCAAAATGGACAGGTCAACTTAGCGGGTCAAAATCAGACAACTTTAGGCACAAATTCTGGTTCTGTTTTCGTCAGCGGTACAGTGGATGTCAGCGGCACGACTGCTGGCACAACGACAATCTTGGGTAATGAGGTGGTGCTGTTAGGTGCTGAACTCGACGATTCTGGTAAACATGGTGGCGGCCAAGTTCTTGTTGGTGGTGACTTTCAGGGGAAAGGCTTGTTTACCAATGCTCGTAATACTTTTGTCGATGCAAATTCGACAATCTCAGTCGCGGCGATCGCCTCTGGGGCAAAGTCAGCGTTGGGTAGCCTCTGGTACGTGAGCGATGAGGGGACGTTGGGGCTAATGACCAGTTTTTACAAAGAATTAAAGGCTGCACCGATCAAAGCTGGGGCATTACAACGGGCACAACTCGATATGCTGCGGGGCAATGTACGCCGTGAGGGTAATCAATTAGTCACGCCCACCAATACCATTCCTTTGCCTGACGTACTGCTCCAACAAGGAACGCCCGATTTGACACACCCGTACTATTGGAGTGGTTTTAGTTTGGTGGGCAACCCTTGGTAACAAAATCTGGAGCAATGCGAGGGCTGATAAATTGACCGGAAATCTTCCATGTAACGGCGGATAAACCAGACAGATGGGCGATCGCCTGATTGGGATACCCTAAAGGTAGTCATCCAATTTTGTCTGTGGGGAACCTTTCCAACACTATTTTCTTCTAAATAACTAGGGATCAGATCTCCTAAGGATTCTTGCTCCCATTGCGATAAACCTTAGGGTTCAAAAAAAATATGAAACTCTCTACTACCATTTCTTTATCTGCTGCAATCGTAGGTTCTGTTGTCATTGCGACAACCCCGGCGATCGCCCAACCTAGAAATTTTACTGTCGCATCCAATGGCTCACAAATCAGCCTTTCTGCTAATGGTTCACCCTTTAATGGTGTTATCAAAGGCAACGCCGGAGGCAATGTTGACAGCGCAGGCTGTGGCTGGATGGGCAGCGCACCGAACCATACTTTTACAGTCAGCAATGCCGGTATTGTTTCCATGAAACTCAGCGTGACCGACGCTAACGGCGGCAGCACTCAGCCTTACACACTCATGATTAAAAGCGCGACCGATCCGAATGCAGCTCCTTTTTGTGCGATCGCCGATTCATTTAGTAATGCAAAAGCTGAAATTGGTGGCGTCTGGAACCCCGGAACCTACCAAGTTTTTGTCGGTAACTTCGAGACACAGAACAAAAAATCTGCCTATCAGCTCAACATCGCCCCTTAATCTTGAAAAAATCAATTCGATTTTCAACCTAATTTAGATCACAAAAAACCCTCTTCAATACTATTGAAGAGGGTTTCTTTATGTGCTTTTTAGTTCTGAACATTCATCCAGAACTAGAAATGAATTCTTAGCGTTTCACCGCAGGTTCAAAGCTCGGTACAACAACATCAGCATTTTGCTTAGTCAGTTGGTTATAAAGCTTTTCAGTATTAGGGAAGTTCGCCGCAGGCAGTGTCGGGAAGCGACGATAAGGTACAACGTCCTCACCAAAGTTCTCGATGTACTCCATGCTATTAACCATTGCACCGATAAAGGCTTTCAAACCTTCAGCGGCAAGAATTTGGTTGTACTTACGAATCTCTTGCTGATCTTGAGGTGCACGACCGAGGAAATGTTTTGTACCCATCTCAATCACTTTCGTGTTGGGATAAGGCGTGTAAAATTCCTTCTGATAAAGCTCAGAGCAACCCAAACCTTCAATGAATTCCTTCATGTTGATTTCACAGTTGCCGAGACGACTTTCCAGCACCGTGAACTGAGTTTCCACCACGTAAGGATTGATATCACGCTCAAACACCTGACGATAAGCCGCAGCAATGATTGTCTTCAACTCAACCTTGCTAGAAGCGTTAGTCAGCTTGAAGGTTTTCACTTGTTCGCGCTTGACTGTAACACCCTGTTTCAGGCGATCGCCCATATCAGTGACAGCCAGATTCTGCGTGCTCGAAGTACCAAGCTCAATAAAGCGAGGCGTCTTCTCAACCGCAACATTGGCCCCAATCCCTTCACCAATCGCGCCCGGACGAGATTGACGGAGCGAAACACCGCCGGGAGTCAAGTAACGTTCATAAGGAACAGTGTCCTCACCAAACGCTTCCTCATACTCCTTACTGTCCATGATTGCATCAACTAGCGCGTAGAAACCTTGCTTTGCACAGAGATCAAAATAGCTATTGATTTCCTGACGACCATAAGTCGGACGACCCAACAAACGACGGTGGATATATTCCACAGCCTTACAGACATAAAGAGAAGTCCAGTAAGTCTTACGGAAAGTATTAGATTTCGCTAAACAACGAATAAACTCACGCAGAGTGATATCGCCATTTTCGAGCTTGATTTCCGCAACCTTTTCCCGCTGACCAGCATAGACCATACGGCCAAACACCTGACGGTACGCTGCTTCAATCACCGTTTGTGTCGCGCTTTCAGAATAACTAACACTTGGATTGCCAGCACCAGAACTAGGCAGCGCATTGTTTAAACGGAAAACCTTTGCACCGAGTGTACCGGGTTGTGTTGCCCGCGCCTTCGGATTACTCAATTGGTTATTGATGCCGGGGCCACGGTGGATCAAGATCCGACGTGTGTCCTTACCGAATGGTGCAGGACTGCTGCTCGGACTGCGTGTTTCCTTGGGGAAAATTGCGCCGAACTGAATTTCTAGTGGATCGTTACCAGAACCATAAACATGCTGATCTGGTAAAGGATTGTTGTAAGCCGCGTAAGTTGTGACAAACTGAGGCACTTTGCGGAATGGCGCACTGTATCTAAACAGATCCTGCTGCATCCCCCAGTTGCGACACTCTTGAGCTTCTTGGCCCAAACCACGCAGGTAAGGAACCGTCTCTTCGCCGAAGTAATCAGAATATTCTTGGGAATCGACTAAAGCATCAACTAATGCAGGTAAACCACCATCGGACACGATGGAGAAGTAAGTCTGTACTTCTTCGCGAGAAGAAGGGCCACGGCCGAGGATGTGGCGGAAGGCTAATTCTAAGGCGCGGCTGTTAATAAACGGCTCAAAGAATTGTTTGCGATAAAGAGGAGATTTTGCAACCCGACGCACAAACTCTTTCATCGAGATATCGCCATTCTTCACTTGAGATTCAAGATAAGAGATGGACTGGCTATAGGCACGGGTGATATCGCGTTCAAAAATCTGGCGATAAGCGGCCTTAATAACGCTGTTTTTCTCAACAGCGGAAAGACCCGACTTCATCACAAATTTTTGACGGGTCTCGGCGGCGTTGAAATAACTGAGAGGTAATTCTAAACCTTGGAGATCGTCAGAGGAACGCTGGCGAGCTTTGTTGCTAGGTGCTTGGGTTTGAACTTCTGTAATTAGTACGTTAAAGTACTGGGCAACAATTTCTTGGGCTTCGGCGTTGTTTCTAAATAGATCCAAGGATGCGGCGCGCATTTCTTGGAGGGCAACAACGGTTGAAGGAATTGAACAGGCGACTTCAAGGATTTCCTTGAGGCCACGGGTGTTCACAACGAGAATGCTAGGATCACCAGCGACAATGGCGTAGGTGGTGTAGCGCAGGAACCAAGCCATGTCCCGGAGGGACTTGGTCATATTGCGGGGGCCGTAGCGGGAAACGCTAATGGGACGGAATCCGGCGGGAATTCTGCCGCTGCCTGAACCGAGGAATAGATTTTTAACGCCGCTAAAGATACCGCCTGCATTGAAGTTGTTATCGGGGATATCTTCGCGGTCTCTGATGTCTGAACCAAGATCAAATTTTGACTGGTCAGCGGGGTCAAAGGCAGGTCTGTCTAGGTAAGCGAGAGGAGATCCGCCAGTGAAAATCCGGTTGGCTGCGCGCGATACGATCAGCTGGGAATTTTGCTTAATGGCTTCGGCGATCGCCAAGCGTTTGAGGCCTGACTCAAAGTAAGCATTAAGGGCTGTAAGTTCTCCTGCCTCTGGGAACCGATCTTGTTGCTCTGCCTGAGAAATATTGGAGAGGGGAACAGTTTGGTATAACTGGGGGCGGGCTAAAGAGCTTCCACCGCTGGCTCTAATCGTCATGGATTTTCAACTATCTCCAATCAAAATGTTTAATTTATAACGGACTTTGGGGAGAAAGTGAGCAAAAGTAGTTGGTATTTCTCTTAAGCGAATGCTTCTCCACAAATGCTTTATTAAATGAAATGTTTATCTGTTAACTAGCCTTTAGGGTAAAACGTTTCAGGTACACAGACGGAGTTTATTAAGAAGTATGTCAAGAATTCTCATAGGCGGGGGATCGAAGTTGCACAATGTGTCTCGTGCTGCTTTGCATCGCAAGTTAATTTATTTTTAGTGGCGATCGCCGCGCTCCTCCCCATGAGTTCATCCCCAGACCGTCAGCAGGCTGTTCGCAGTCTATACAACACCTATCCGTTCCCACCAGAACCGCTTTTAGACGAGCCACCACCGGGATACAACTGGCGCTGGCATTGGCAAGCGGCTTACAATTTTTGTACAGGACGCAAGCCAGAACAGAAAAATGTTCGCATTCTCGATGCGGGTTGTGGCACAGGCGTTAGCACTGAATATTTACTTCATCTCAATCCCGAAGCAGAGATTATTGGCATTGACCTGAGTGAAGGTGCTTTGGAAGTTGCGAAAAAACGTTGTCAACAGTCTGGTGTAACTCAAGACCATCAAGCCCCTGTGACGTTCCAGCAATTGCCAATTGAGCAAGCCGATGAATTAGAAGGGACTTTTGATCTGATTAATTGTGTTGGTGTGTTGCACCATATGCCGGATCCGGTCGAAGGGATTCAGGCCCTTGCGAAAAAGTTGGCGCCGAACGGCTTGTTTCATATTTTCGTCTATGCAGAGTTGGGCCGTTGGGAAATTCAATTAATGCAGGAGGCGATCGCCTTAGTACAGGGAGATCAACAGGGCGATTTTACCGATGGCGTCAAAGTCGGTCGTCAAATTTTCGGGAGCTTGCCCGAAGATAATCGTCTCGTCAAATACGATCAAGAGCGCTGGTCAATGGAAAATCATCGCGATGCCTCTTTCGCCGATATGTACGTTCATCCGCAGGAAGTAGACTACAACATCAATACTTTATTTGAGCTAATTGATGCTTCCGGCCTAGATTTTGTCGGCTTTTCCAACCCAGACTTCTGGAATTTGGAACGCCTAATTGGCAAAAACCCAGAACTCATCGAACGAGCACAACATTTAGATGAACGCTCCCGCTACCGTTTGATTGAATTGCTGGACACGACCATCAGTCATTATGAATTTTTCTTAGCTAAACCCGCTCTCGAAATCACAGATTGGTCAATGGATGCCGCATTATCACAGGCCATACCAGAAGTTCACCCTTGCATTAATGGTTGGCCGAGCAAATCTTTGTTTGACTTTAATTATGGATTGGTCACTTTGACAGACGAAGAATTTTTGTTTATGACCGCTTGTGATGGTGTTAAAGATGTTGCAACGATCAGTCAAGATTTGGCCTTTAGTCAAGATGCCGTGCGATCGCTCCAGCAGCGTCAATTGATTATGCTAACTCTCAGTGATTAGGCTTGTTGAAACAGCAAAACCCGCTTTTAATTCACTTTGACTGAGTGGGCGAAAAATTGAATTTCAATCAAAAAAAATCTCCCCTAAATTCTCAAAGCAGAAAATAGAGGAGATTTTTTTGTCGTAATCTTTCAATCAGTTACTTACTGATTCATCACCCAGTGAACAAGGGTACGGACTGGAAAACCAGTGCCGCCTGTGCTGTAAATATCATCATCTTTTTCAGACCACGCAGGCCCAGCAATATCGAGGTGTGCCCAAGGGGTTTCGCCAATGAATTGCTTGAGGAAAAGGGCAGCGGTAATTGAACCGCCAGCGCGAGAACCAGTATTTTTCATGTCAGCAATCGGAGACTTCATGCTTTCGAAATAGGGTTCTTCGAGGGGCATTTTCCAGAATTTCTCCCCTGCTTTTGCTGAGGCAAGATTGATTGATTCGGCTAATTCGTCATTTGGACTCCACAAGCCGCAGATATTGTCACCGAGGGCAACGACGCAGGCTCCGGTGAGGGTAGCGAGGTCAACGATCGCCTCAACTTCTAGCTTTTCAGCATAAACAAGCGCGTCGGCAAGGGTTAGGCGGCCTTCGGCATCGGTGTTATTAACTTCGATGGTTTTGCCGTTGGAGGCGGTGAGGATATCGCCGGGACGCATCCCGCTACCGCTAATCATGTTTTCGGCGGCGGCACTAATGAAGTGAACTTCAATGTCTGGTTTGAGTTCGGCGATCGCCTTCGCTGCTCCAAATGTGGCGGCGGCTCCACCCATATCCATTTTCATCATGGCAATGCTGGGGCCAGAGGGTTTGATGTTGTAACCACCGGAGTCGAAGGTCAAACCTTTACCAATGATCGCCACTTTCTTGCGGGGTGTGCCTGTGGGTTTGTAAATGAGGTGAATAAATTTGGGCGGTACGTCAGACGCTTCTGCCACACCGAGAAATGCGCCCATATTCAGGGCTTCGCAGTCCGCTTGCTCTAATACGGTTAGCGTCAGATTGCAGGTATTGGCTAAATGCTGAACGGATTCGGCGAGGGTGACAGGATTAATCACATTTGCAGGCGAATTCACAAGTTCGCGGGCATAAATAACGCCTTCACATAAAATGGCTGCCAGATTAATGGCTTCGCTTTGGTCACCGACTTCGAGAATATTGACGGTTTCTAAAACGGGTTCTTCAATATCGTCACCGGATTTGTAGCGATTATCAGCATAGAGTCCGAGGGTGATGCCTTCTGTAATCATCTGGGCAGTCGTGGCCGCATCTCCAGCAAGGGGCAGTTGAATGCCTAGGGTCTTAATGCTTTTTTCTGGTTTTACCGCACGGGCGATCGCCGCCGCAGTACTCCGCGCCGCAGCATCATCCCACTTCGCCTCATCACCGAGACCCACGAGCAATACTTTCCGAATCGGCGAACTACCACCAATACGATTGAGAGAGATGCCACCGGATTTGCCCTTAAATTCCGTTTCGGCTAGAATTTCCGCCACTACACCAGACAATTTTTTATCCAGCGCACTCAGAGATTCCGGTAAAGCTAGCACGTCCTCACTGCTGAAAAAACCAAGGGCAATACCGTCCCCAGACCAATCCGCAGCAGCTTGGGCAATTCCTTTTATTTGCATAATATTCCAACGAAGATATAACTCTCCTTCAGTGTGACATCTCCACTCGTCCCTGCGCAAAAATCACACCAATTCAGTCCGAGAATATAGATAAAAGCCAAGCAATTCAGCCACGTTGCCAAATCGTAAGCACCGACTCCAAACCGCATTCCTTCCCAGATAATAAAACAGGCGATCGCCCCGAATCTAAGCCAGCAAGACCTTTCCCAAAGCGATAGAAAAGTTCGAAATTGACGAGGAAAGCATCATTGCTAAGATAAACAAGTCGCTTTTGTCTTGACCCTAACCGTCCTCAACCACAGCACCGTTACTCAAGACAAATCCAGTCACCCCCCATTTTCTAGGTAAGCTTAATGATCAAACTTCGTGTACGCAAGTGCATCATGCCTGTCAGCGCATTACTAGCCTTCGGCCTCGCCAGTTGCGGCGTTTCGACAGCTGACCAGTGCAACAACTTTTCAGAAGTCGTCCAACAAGGCGAAGAATTTCAGGCCGAATTTGAAGCAGAAATGCAAGCCTTTGGCGACTCATTTGCCGGTACAGGCGAACTAGAAGGCCTTAGAACAATGGCGACAACTTACAGAGATGCCGTGACCAAAGTTGTCACAAAAATCGAGGTGATGAGTGACGATCTCGCCGCCTTAGAATTGCCCGACGAAAGCCTTGATGGCTACCGCAACCGTTACACAGAAATCACTACCCAGTTTGGCCAAGAGCTCACAAAAACTAGCGAAGCAATGGGTCTCATCGAAAGTGTAGAAACAGAAGAAGCCTTACTTCCCGCCGTCACCGAGTTTCAAGAAAAAGCCATAGATGCCTTTACAAACTTGGAAACACTGTCAGCAGAAGGCGACGAACTCACAACCGAAATTAATGAGTATTGCATTGAGGCTGGCTAATTAAAACTTCATTTGCAAAATAATCAAAAGTTCCGGCAACAAGGAAAACTAGATTGTTTTCGCTTTTTACAAAAAAGTAAAACATAGTAGCTCAACACTATCAAAATCTCTATTTCTCTAGCTTAGGCACAACGAGGGATAGAGATTTTTTAATAAGCAAAAGTGTTTGTGTTTAATAAGTTCTATCAAGCTTTTCGCCTAGAGACTTGGTAAGACTCACTGAATATCTATATCTATAGACACAGTTTGCTAGTCATCTATCTTTCATCTGTGGCAGAGTAAAAGAAAAAGCATTTAAAAACACTTTTCTTAATAATCTAAAAACAACAGAAATCTCTTACTCATGAATAATCCCAAGAAACAAGGCTGGCTGAGCAAGTTTAAAGACTTTATCATGCGAGGCAATGTAGTCGATCTAGCGGTTGCCGTAATTATCGGCGCTGCTTTTAGCAAAATTGTTAATTCTCTAGTCACTGATATTATTACACCGGCTATTTTGCAACCTATTTTAAAAGCAGCCAGATTGGATGAACTGAGTGAACTTTCTTTTAATGGGATTAAATACGGTTTGTTTATTGCTGCTGTAATTAACTTTTTGGTTGTGGCTTTTTCTGTTTTTGTCTTGGTACAAATTTTTGAGGGTATTGAACGTAGGGCACGTTTTAAAAAGGCAGTTGAAGAGAGCAAAACTGAACCAGTAGAGCCTGATCCTGCAGTATTAGCGCAGGAAAGATTGACGTTGGCAACGGAACGCTTAGCCAATTTGATTGAAAATAAGAATCGGCCAGTCGTATAGACAAAGAAAAAACGATCGCCTGAATAATTTGTCAAATGTGACTCGGCGGCGATCGCCTCTTTATTTATCTATATTTTGAAACAGCATTTAAAGAAAATCTTTGCGCAGATAAGACCGTAAAACTCCAGGAACCTCTACCGTGCCATTAGACTGCTGATAGTTTTCCAAAATGGCAGCCATTGTCCGCCCAATTGCTAAGCCAGAACCATTGAGCGTATGGACAAACTGCGTTCCTTTTTTCTTAGGTTCCTTAAAGCGAATACTGGCTCGGCGAGCCTGAAAATCATAAAAATTAGAACAGCTCGAAATTTCGCGGTAAGTCTCAGCAGAAGGCAGCCAAACTTCGAGGTCATAACATTTCCCCGCCCCAAAACCGATATCGCCAGAGCATAATTCTAGAACTCGGTAGGGCAGTTTTAAAGCTTGCAAAATCGCTTCGGCATTACCGACTAGTTTTTCGTGTTCTTCAGCTGATTTTTCAGGGTGAACAAATTTAACGAGTTCAACTTTATTGAATTGGTGTAATCGAATTAAACCGCGTGTATCCTTGCCGTAGCTACCTGCTTCCCGGCGAAAACAAGGCGTATAGGCACAATGGTGAATGGGCAAATTTTCGGCTTCGAGGACTTCGTCGCGGTAGAGATTTGTGACGGGCACTTCGGCGGTGGGCGTAAGCCACAGATCATCATCGGCGCACTTAAAACTTTCTTCTGAAAATTTGGGGAGTTGCCCAGTTCCTGTAAGAGATTCGCTATTAACCAAAACGGGCGGCATCACCTCGGTATAGCCCGCTTCGATCTGGGTGTCGAGCATAAAATTAATCAAGGCTCTTTCCAAGGCAGCTCCGGCCCCAATGAGCGTCACAAACCGGCTTTGAGCAACTTTTACGGCGCGGCTAAATTCGAGAATGCCAAGCTTTTCGCCAATTTCCCAGTGGGGCAAAATGCCTTCGCTGCCACGAATATATTCGTTACCCCAACGGCGCACTTCGACGTTTTCAGTTTCGTTTGCGCCGACGGGTGTGCTGGAATCGGGCAGGTTGGGTAAGGCGAGGAGGAGTGCTTTAATGTCGGCTTTGAGTTCTTTTTCTTTGGGTTCGAGGTCGGCGAGCTGTTGTTTGACGTCGTTGCCTTCTGCTTTGAGGGCTGTGATTTCTTCGCTGCGGGGGTCGGCTCCGCTTTTCATTTTTTGACCGATCGCCTTACCGATTTCGTTGCTTCGTGCTTGGAGTTGTCCGCGATCGCCTTCGATAGATCGTTGTTGGGCATCTAGATCTAGGATGGGCTGAAGATCATATTCGCCAGCTTTACGGGTGTCGAGGCGTTTCTGCACGAGGTCAGGATTTGAGCGGATCAGTTTAAGGTCTAACACGAATTTATTTTGCTGCTACGGGGGGAACCACCAAATATTATTCATGAAGCTTCGGGATTAATCAATTAACGCATTTGGCGTTGTAATCGCGAAACCAGAGTTTTGTGGCTTGGCCAACGACGCCTCTGGTGGAATCTAAGGGTGGCGGCAAAATGCCAGTGAAACGTGCATCGCCTACGCTGCTCAGGACATGGACAACTTCCCAGCCATAATTGGTGCGCGTGACCAAAACCCAGTAATAGTTTTCGTAGGTGACGGGTAGGTCATCGATATATTGCTTGGATAGGGCGGTAAAAAAGATTTGTTCGGTAGTGTCGGCAACGGTGGGCTGGTATTGATGATTGGTCAGGGGCAAGGGCTGAAATTCGGGCAGCGCTGTAATCAGAATGTAGCTATAAAGGTCTTCGACGCGGTCTAGTTTTCTGGCTCGCTGGATGACGCGATTGCCGTAGCTGGGCAAATCTTCGATCATTTGGGTCGCGATCTCGGTCATTTCTGTGTTGCACATCGGGGCGGCGATCGCCTGACTCATTTCCAAACCGAAGACCGTCAAAACACTAGCCAAACTCAGTGCCATCTTTTTGGGCTGCGACCATTTTTTTATCATTACTCGACCCAATATTGGCTGTGCTTCTACCCGAATATATCTGATTTTCTAGCGACAGCCCATTTTTCCCACTCATTTGCGCGCTTAAATATATCAGCCAAGAAAAAACCCCAACCTCAAAAAAGTCAGGGAATTTAAAGTAGATGTGATGATTGAAATCAAAAGAATACAGTGTAATTTAATTTAGGATTGGGCGATCGCCGCAACGATATCACTCGGTTCTGCCCGCAGCAAATAATCTTCTTCCGCGAAAGCATAAATAATGACGCCCGTTGGATCGACCACGTAAGTTGCAGGCATCGGCAATTCAAAACTCTCATCACCATTATGACCCGGGATATCTAGCCCAAATTTTGTGTAAAGCTCCTGCAACGCTGGGTCAAGCACGAACACCAAACCGTATTCCTTCGCAACAATATTCCCCACATCACTGAGCACGGGAAAAGCCAACTCATTTTTCTCGTGGGTTGAGAGAGAATTGTCCGGTGTCTCAGGGGAAATCGCGACGAGTTGAGCGTTGTAGCGCTCAAATTCTGGTAACGCTTGTTGCAGCGATCGCAGCTCGAGATTGCAATAGGGACACCAACCGCCCCGATAAAAATTCAAAATCACTGCGCCAGACTTAAGCAATTCACTGAGCTTAATTGTGCCGCCCGCCGCATTTGGCAACTCAAAATCAGGAGCCTGATCACCCACTTTCAGGGCTTGGTCAGAAAGCTTTGTGGCTTCAAGTTCCGCCGTTTTCTGCGCCATTAACTCCTTCACTTCTTCAGGTGCATCTTTACGAAAGTTGGCGACTTGCTCGGCGATTTGATCCTTTAGGGAGGCGAGAGTAAGGCTGCTCATGATTGGGTTGCTCCAAATCTGACTGAATGGTCAAAAATACTTTAAAAAATAATGGGCTGCTTGATGTAACCCATTACACTGATCGTAAACAATCTTGACCGTAAAGTCAAAAATAGAAATTTTGTAATTTTGAGCAGGCTTGTTTCACTCGAAAGACTCAGCCCAATCTTTGGCCCAAGCGAGGGTCGCGTCAACATCTTTGCTGGTGGGCGCTTCGCAATAAAGCCGCAAAACGGGTTCTGTACCGCTAAAGCGAATCAGGAGCCAGCTCTGGTCAGCGAGGCGGAATTTGTAACCGTCTTTGGTATCGCAATTTTTAACGGCTTTATTCGCAACGGTGGTGGGAGTGTTGTCTTTGAGTTCTGTGAGTAGGCGATCGCGGATCGAGAAATCTTTGAGATGGAGATCGATGCGGTCATAAACTGACGAAAAGCCAACTTTGTCGAGCAGACCTTGATACAGTTCGCCCAAATCTTGATCAGCGATGGCGATCGCCTCTAGCACATACAACGCCGCAAGCAGGGCATCCCGCTCTGGAATGTGGTGACCGTAACCAATGCCGCCGGATTCTTCTCCACCCAACAGCACTTTTGTTTCCAACATCCGTTCGGCAATATATTTATAACCAATCGGCGTTTCGTGAAGGGACAAACCGTAACTTTCACTGAGCAGCGGAATCAAATCCGAGCCGCTCACTGTTTTGACCACTTCGCCGTCATAACCACGATTTTGAGACAGGTGCGCCAGTAAAACGGGAATGAGTTTTTGGGAGCTGAGAAATTCTCCCTGACTATCCATAGCCGCAATGCGATCGCTGTCGCCATCGAAGATAAAGCCGACTTGAATTGCGTCAGGATTTTCGGCATTGGCGGCACGAATGGTGCGTTTGAGTTGGGACAAATTTTTCTCTAACGGTTCCGGAGCGCGTCCACCAAACAAAGGATCTGGCTCGCAATGGACTTCTTGAACAATTTCATTTAAAAGTTGCGTCAAACCACCGGATGCCGCGCCGTACATCACATCCGCAAACACTGCTAATCGACCTTCGGCGATCGCCGCCCGAATAAGCTCGATATCAACTAACTTTTGCAAGCCGTCGCAATAGTCTTGCCAAGGATCAAAATAATCTAAAGTGCCGTGAATCAAATCACTTGGGGCAACGCCTGCCGCCAATTTCGCCTCGATTTGTTCTGTGATTTCACCCGACACAGAGCCGCCGAACGCGCCTTTCACTTTCAAGCCTAAATAGCCCGCTGGGTTGTGGCTCGCTGTCATGGCGATCGCCCCCAAACCTTTGAGATGATGCGCGGCATAACTGAGGGCAGGCGTCGGTGAATAGCAGTTGGCGAGTAAAACTTTGAATCCTTCCCCTTGAATAGCTTCCGCTGCAGCGAGCGCGAATTCATCAGCGAGAAAACGGCGGTCGTAGCCCACAATAATCGTGTCGCTAGTCGCTTGGTCAGCGTAATTTTCTTTCAGCACGTAGGCTGCGGCGATCGCCACCCGTTGCACCCGCTCAAAGGTAAAGTCAGCAGCAATGATGCCCCGCCATCCATCCGTCCCAAATTTAATCGGCTTTTTGCTTGGAAAAGACATCTCGATTTTTACTCCTAACTCACAACGAACAGCTTCAGATTAAAGAATGCCAAAAGTGCAATCCTTTTGTCAATTTTATTATTAGCAAATATTGTACTTCAAAATACATAAAATCTAGGTGTATTTACTGAATAAACTGAATTTAATACACAATAAGCTGATGCATCACTTTTTCATTCATAGCAGTCTAAAACACCCAAGCTATTATCACAAAAATCTGGTGAATATTAAATCAAAATTGACATCTGTTTCATCAATTAAGCGTATATAAATCGAAACAACAACGTTATTTAATTGCAGTATGCTAAAACGTAAATAGAATTCAATCAAGAATTCAACAGGGCTCTACCAACAGAAAAATCTATGTTTTTGCGTTCTCATCTTTTTCGGGTGTGGATCTGGATCTATTCGCCGTTCATCATTTTGCTGCCAGCGGCTGTTTTTGCACAAATCGTCCCTGAGCAGCAGCGAACGAATACGACCGTATTGACTGATGATACGGGTAAAAACTTCACCATCCAGCAGGGTACGCTTTCGAGCGATCAAACGAATTTATTTCATCACTTTGAACGGTTTGATATCCCAACCGAGGCGATCGCCACATTTGACCTCCAAGGCGAGGAATTTAGTACAGTCCGCAACATTCTGAACCGCGTCACGAAGGGAAACCCTTCAGAAATTAATGGCCTAATTGAAGTGCTTGGCGGCAACAATCCAAACCTTTACCTACTCAACCCTTCCGGCATTCTATTCGGCTCCCAAGCCAGCTTAAATATTCCCGCCGACTTTACCGCCAGCACCGCCAGCGGTTTAGATTTCATTGGGGGAACATGGTTGGAATCTAGTCAGACCAGTGACTACAGCAATTTAAACAGTTTGCCCACCGCCTTCACTTTCGACACAGCCGACGGCATCATTATCAACGCAGCGGATTTAGCTGTCGCCCAAAATCAAAACTTAAATTTTCTTGCGAATAGCATTATCAACCAAGGCAACTTATCGGCTCCAGCTGGGTCTTTAGTCCTCGCTGTCATCCCCGGTACAAATAAAGTTTTATTGTCACAACCGGGTAGTTTATTACAACTTGAAGTCAAGCCTGCTTTCGAGCAAAACAATGCAATTTCAGCCTTGGATTTTGCGGCGTTGTTAACAGGAGAAGGGATAGAAATAGTCGATGCTGATTTTGGTATTAGTTTAGTAGTAAAAAACGGCTTATTACAAACCAGCACGGATATTATATTACCAGAAGAAACTGGATTAATTGCGAGCGAAGGAAATTTAAATTTAGCATCCGGAAGCCTTAATATTATTGGCAATAAAGTTGCATTTTTATCCGGTAATGTGACAGCGAATGACATCAATATACGTTCTGTTGAATCTTTCTTTTCTGCACCAAACACGGCATTAAATACAAGCTCAGGAACTATCGACATTACTGCTAATCAACTAAATATCTATGGTGATATTACGACGGGAGTATTAGTCTTAGAGGCTGGAAAAGGTTTAGAAATAACTACCAGTCCGGAAGCTAACATGTGGTCGATTAGCGCCAACAAGCTGGACATTGAAGCTGGCAATGGCACAATTACAGCAAATCTCACAAATCCATTTTCTAGAGAACTCAATCAAGCTCGTCTCGGTAGTGATTGGTTAAGCCAGACTCTCGCTAATGGAGACGGGGCGATCGCCACAAAAATAGGAGATTTAACCTTAGATAGTTCTCTCAATATTGACGGAATTGCTCAAGGAAATTTGACTTTAAGTGCAGCTCAAGACTTGATTTTAAATGGCAAAATTTTTGATAGCAATAATCTAAACGATCAGCTCAGTTTGAATTTTTCAGCCCAGAATAATTTGGAAATTAACCAAGATCTTTTCACTGGTGGTGGTGACGCAAACTTTGCGGCAGAAGATGGTGATATTTTTGCTAATGCAGACTTAAATATTGGCTCCGGGAAAGCTATATTTTTCGATGATGTAAAAATTACAAATATTACAATGCAAGGAATCGCAAATTCTCAGATAGAATTTCGAGACTTTGTTGATGGTGACAGCAACTTGGTTCTTATTGCTGACAGTGTCAATTTTGGCCAAGCAGTTGGTTCAAAAGTCGCTTTAAGTGACTTGAGTTTAGTCGCCAATCAGTTAGAACTAAATGACAACATTTTTGCGACTGGAAAAATTAGTTTTTCGCCTCAATCTGCAAGCCGAGATTTAACGATTGGTGGGACGATAAATGATAATCGGTTAAATATTACAAACTCAGATTTGTCAAAATTACAAGATGGATTTAGTCAAATTCAATTTAGCGGGCAAAATATTGCAATTTTTAATGATTTAAATTTCGCTCAACCACTTCAGTTACAGGCTCCGACAGGCAGTATCCAAACTAACGGTTTTAGTTTAAATGCACCTGAAATCAATATTTCCACTTCTAATAATTTTAACTTTAGTGGTGTCACAGCCAATAGCATTTTTCTGCAGACGAAAGGAGATATCACTGACACAAAGGCATTGACAATTGGCGATCGCCTAGTTTTAGAAACAGACGGCAATATTATTCTCGATAACCGACTCAACGATTTTAATCAGGTCGAAATTATCAAAGCAAATAATGTAAAAATACAGGATGCAAACAATCTTGTTTTTTCGTCGTCAAACATTTCAGGTAGCTTAGAAGCTAGCACTACAAATTTTTCTACTGCAGATTTAATTGAAGTAGGCGGGAACCTAAATTTATCAGCCACACAGGATATTACGACGAAAGATATACGAGCCGCTAATGACGTTGTTTTGGACAGTCAAAGAGGTTCGATTACAGCAGAAAATATCACTTCTAACAATGGCCGTATCGATATTTCAGCTCTCTCGACAATTAACTCCGCAGCTCTCAAATCTAATCAATCAATTGCTTTAAACAGCAGAACAAGTTCAGTAACAACTCAATCAATCAATTCAAATACATCTTCCGTACAAATTAATGCAATAAATGATATCAATGCAAGTAGTATTTTCGCCAAAAATTCAGTTGATTTAGCTAGTAACAAGTCTATTTTTACTGGTGATATTACAACTGCTGGCAACAATATTAATCTGGTTGCTGGACAAACAATCAAAACAGAAAATCTCAACAGCTTTGATTCAGTAGCAAAAATAGTAGGCGACATTACAGCTCAAGCAGGACAGGCGATCGCCACTAAAAATATTACAGCAAATAAGTCAGTTAAATTAGCAACAGAAGCAGACTCAATTACAACTCAGTCTATTACTACAATCGATGGCGTAGTTGATTTAAATAGTGCTAAATCGATATTTTCAGATGATATCAAAGCTGCTAATCGTGATATTACTCTAATTGCTGACAGTACGATCAAAATAGGCAGTCTTGATAGTAGTTCTACTGCCCGATCAGCCGGTAACATCATAGCCGAAGCAGGGCAGGCGATCGCCACCAAAAATATCACAGCAAATAAGTCAGTTGAATTAGTAACAAAAGCAGACTCAATTACAATTCAAGCTATTACTACGGTTGACGGCACAGTTGATGTGAACAGTGCTAAATCAATATTTTCAGGAAATATCAAAGCCTCAGCGAATGACATCACATTATTGGCTGGAGAAATTGCAAATACAGGCAATCTTGATAGTAGCTCTACAACCCAATCAGCAGGCAACATTACCGTTAAAGCTGTACAGGCGATCGCCACAGGTAACATCGATAGCAGTTCGGCCAGAAACAATGCAGGTGATGTTTCCCTAGATCCTATTGCAGATATTGAAGTGGGCTATGTCAATGCAGAGGCCAAAATGGGTATTGGGGGCGACGTCGAAATGACAGCAGGACGGCATATTCGATTAACGAATACATTCAAAGCAGCGAGCCGTGATGACGCCAGTATCTCGACTTTTGGTGGTGTTCGGAGTGGTGAAATTACACTGCAACATCAAGGCAGTGCGCAACAACCTTTTCAAGTTGGGAACGAGCAAGTTAATGGTAGTGCTGGGGCTTTAGTACAGGGGGATATTACGATTCCAGAAGGTGCAAAGTTTTCAGGAAAAATCGACACAGAAGATATTAAAGAGTTTCGGCCTGAGGATTTTCCGCAGACAATTGTGATCAATGATGCGGTTCCACAAATCAATAATTTTGCCGCCGATTTATTTAAAGATGTACAAGTAGAAGAAATTGCAATTACAGAAGAAGAACTAACTAACGTTGAGCAACGTTTTAGTAATGATTATATTGAGCGTTTCAACCTCAAACAACAAGCAAGTCGTCCGACAGTAGAAGTTGGTGAAACTTTACAAAACATTCAAGCAGAAGCAAACATTAAACCAGCCGTTGTCTATGCTTTTTTTCGACCAGCAGCAACAACAGATAAAGCAGACGAAAATCCCGAAGTACAGTGGCAATTAAAACCACAAGGTCGCTGGAAGTTTCAAGATAATCCAATGGGCAATGATACCGACGAGTTGGAATTAGTATTGGTAACAGCGAATGGTAAAAAGATTCGTAAACGGATTCGCGGCGCGACACGGAAAGAAGTTGTTTTCTTGGCAAATCGCTTTTTTAGTCATATTACAAACTTACGATTACAGAAAGCTTATTACTATTCGGCGAGTGAATTATACAAGCTTTTAGTGAAGCCTTTGGAAGCAGAAATGCAAGCGGCTGGAGTGACGAATTTAACTTATATTATGGATTCTGGTTTGCGAGTTTTACCGCTGGCTGCGCTTTATGATCAACAAGATCAGCAATT
>JBARRZ010000058.1:0-15587 GCA_049644465.1 Limnothrix sp. | reverse complement strand
GTGCAGAGGATTCAGGGTCGCTATTTTGTGTTTTGTAATACGCCTTTGATTGTGCAGGGTAAGAATCTGGGGACGGTGGCGATCGCCCAAGATATCACTGAAGACCAGACGATGTTTTTGCTGTTGGTGCGCAATTTATTGATCATGAGCCTAATACTGTGGGCCGTCGTGATTGTCTCGATGATGTTTTATATTCGGCGATCGCTCCAGCCATTGCGGGAGATGAGCCGACTCGCTGGCGAAATTTCACCACAGAATTTGAACGAAGCTCAACTGACTCTCAAAACAGCACCCCAAGAAGTACAAGAATTAGCCCAAGCTTGCAACATGATGTTGGCTCGTCTCGCGGAAACATGGGAGCAGCAGCGGCAGCTTGTTGGCAACGTTTCCCACGAACTGCGAACACCGCTCACTATTGTGCAGGGCTACATTCAGAGCTTGTTGCGGCGGGGCGATAATCTTACCGAAACCCAGCGAGAAGCTTTGACTGTCGCCGCATCAGAGGCAGAGCGGACAACACAATTATTACAGGATTTATTGGATTTGTCGCGAGCGGAAAGCGGTTTTCTCCATCTAAATCTCAGTGAATTTATTCTCAATGATCTTCTCGAAGAGGTGATCGCCATGTCGGCTCAAATCACAAAGCGGGAGATTGCGTTTACCGGAAAGCCAAAACTGCTAGAGATTGTGGGCGATCGCAACCGTTTGAAGCAGGTCTTAATTAACCTTGTGGACAATGCGTTGAAATATTCCCCAGAAAATACGGCTGTGACAGTGAGTCTGCGATCGCCCGCCAATCACGTCGAAATAGACATTGTAGACCAAGGCGACGGCATTGCCCTGAGCCACCAAGCCCGCATTTTTGATCGCTTTTATCGCGCCGACGAAGCACGTACCCGTTCGGGCGGTTCTGGATTGGGGTTAGCAATTGTTAAAACTCTGCTGACCCAGATGGGCGGTAACATTACAGTGCGTTCTCAGCCGAACCAAGGCAGCACTTTCACTGTTATCCTTCCTTTTGAAATTTCTTCGCTATGACCGACTACAAACTTTTGTTGATCGAAGACGATCCTAATCTCGCTCGTTTTCTAGAACTTGAACTGAGCAGTGAAGGTTATGAGATTAAGGTTGCAAAAGATGGTTTGAGCGGTTTGATGGCAGCGCGAGAAGACGAGCCAGATTTGATTTTGTTGGATTGGATGCTGCCGGGGATGACGGGGGTCGAAGTCTGCCGTCGGTTGCGGTCTACTGGGGTGGAGTTGCCGATTATTTTACTGACAGCGAAAGATGAAATTCAAGATCGGGTGCAGGGTTTGGATGCGGGGGCGGATGATTATGTCGTGAAGCCTTTTAGTATTGAGGAGTTGCTCGCCAGAATTCGTGCTCATCTGCGTCGTAATCAGTCTGATGATAAGGAAGTTTTACGGTTTGAAGATCTCAAGCTCAATCGCACCACAAGGGAAATCTATCGGGGCGATCGCCTGATTGAACTCACCGTCAAAGAATACGATTTGTTGGAATATTTACTATCCCACCCGCGCCAAGTTCTGACCCGCGACCAAATTTTAGAGCGAGTTTGGGGTTATGACGAATCGATGGGTGATTCGAATGTGATTGAAGTATACGTGCGATATTTGCGCCTCAAATTGGAAGCAGAAGCAGAGTCGCGCTTAATTCATACCGTGCGCGGCGTTGGCTATGTGTTGAAAGATTAGTCTAAGCTTTTCGCTTTAAAAATCGGGGATTTGACTAGCTCTGATGTGTTGAAGAATCTATCAAAAATTCCCGATTTTCTGGCCTGATTGCTAACGCGAAAAATAAACATAATTTTGCCCGATCGCCTTGCATCCTAATGGCTGAACGACATTTGCTCGGCGTAACATCCAGCGAACATAGGTATTGCTATTTGGCCCCGGTACATAACGATAACAATAGTTGTGTGGATAAATATCTGGACTGTTGTGCAGTAAATCTGCTAAGTTTTTCGCCGCTTCGCCAGTCCAAGTCGTAACTAGCCAACTTGCACCGTTGCCTACACCTTGATCGAAAGGCATCAGGTTTTTGTGTAAATGTCCCCAGCTTTCGCCGCCTGTATTGCGTGTTTGCCAGATTTCCCAGCGGGTTATTTGGTCTGGCTCGATAATCACAAACCAATAATGCACCGCTAGCCAACCGATCAAGGGAATTTTCGCGGCGCGTAATTGGACTTCGAGTGGCGTTTCTATATTGCTCATTAAAAATTGGCGGCAAGTTTAAATCGAAAAAATAGCTTTGTCAGTACAAATATAATTTAGCGGGATATCCCAAGGATCGCGGGGGAGTTTTGGGGCGAGGCAACAGTCAAAAATAATGCCGATTGTCGTCACTGGATGATTTCGAGAGGTGAGAAAGCGATCATAAAAGCCACCGCCATAACCGAGGCGATCGCCGCTTTTACTACAAGCCACCGCAGGTACGAGGATTAAATCAATTTTATCGAGATTAATGAATGGCGAATCGGGATGTGGCTCTGTGATGCCATACTTTCCAGAGGTTAAAACATCTCCCGTTTGGTAATGATGCCACGCTAATTTTTTGCCAACACAGCGCGGTAAACCCCAAGTTTTTTTCGTCGTAAGCAGCGAAGATAAATCTGGTTCATTACGATAGGAAAGGTAACTTAAAATCGTTCGGGCTTCTGTAAAAACAGGATGCTGTTGGAGATAGTTACAAATGCGCTGGCTATTGGTTCGCCAAGACTCATTCGACAGCGATCGCCGTTTCGACAGAAAATATTGACGCAGGTCTGATTTTGAAAGATCCATGGTTTTAACGACGGCACAACTACTCACAAAACAGCTTAAGAGAAAAGACTTTGTCCATTATTGAGGCTCAAGTACACCAAACCTTACTCCAGCTCTCTCGCCAGCTCCAAGGTGACCACTGGCAGCATCATCTCACTTTGGCGCGTTTGGTGACCCGGGGGCTGCGGTTGCATCGCTCTGCTTTGATTCAAACCCATACGGGCGTTGGGGATTATGCGCTGAGTTATTTGACGCCAGCGTTGTTGAGTACTGATGCTGTTGTAATTGTGACGCCGCCAGATTTGCAACAATGGCTTGCTGAAACCGAAATTCCTCGTTTACAGACTTTATTACAAACAGATCGCCAAGTTATTCGGGCTGAAAATTATCCAGCCCAACCGACTGGCGTAATTTTGATCACGCCGGATCTGTGGTTGGCGGCAATGCTCGGCGATCGCCTTTTTCCCTCAGTAACGACCATTTTGAACCCGGTGGATGATCTGTGGCAATGGGTGCAAAATCATCTCAAGGCGACGCTCACGACCCACGATTGGGACAGCCTCAAGCAGCAAAATCCAGCTCAGCAAGCTTTTATTCAAGATCGTTATAACCAGCTCAAAGAAAATTTATTGAGGCGATCGCCTAATCCCTATCATTGCCACGTTTTACAAACCGCAGATTTAGCCTGCCTGACTGATTGCTTGCAACTATCTGAGCAGCCAACCCCATGGCAAAAATATCACCAGAGATTACACAGCGCAGACAATAATCCACTTTGCTGGGCAACTCTCAATCGGCGAACTGGTCTTTTTTCGATCCAAGCCATCCCCCAAAATTTTGCTGCTCAATTAGAATCCCTCTGGCAACGACAACCCACTTTATTCATTGGCGGTTTCCTCGACGCAGAAAAAGAAGCCCCAACTTTCCGCGAGCAGATTGGTTTAACTGATGCTGATTTAACCTGCGTCAATTTCACGCCGCCTCGCCTCCAACATCAGACACAGGTTTATCTGCCAGAACGCCATCTCTCGCTGCCCAATACACCAGAATTTCAAGGCCAAATCTTACCGCAATTGCAAAAATTAGTTCGCCTCAGCCGCAACACACCGCACCCAGTCGTGCTGATGATTAACGATGTACCGCTGCAAGCTCAAATGGGAGCCGCCCTCGCTGCGGAGTTTGGGTCTTGTGTCAAAGTCGAACAACCGGATCTGCAAACCGATAGCATTCTCATCTGTGGCTGGAATTTTTGGCGATCGCTGACCAATCCTCTTTTTTACGGCCAACCACTCAATTTTCCATTACCTCAACTAATGGCGATCGCCACCTTACCCCTGCCGTCCCTCGAAAATCCCCTCGTTGCCGGACGCGTTGCCCATTACAAACAAAAACGCCAAGATTGGTTCCGGTTATACCTATTACCTACTGCCTTGCGAGAAATTCAACGCGCTATTTACCCGCTGCACCAAGATCACAGCCTCGTCGCGATCCTCGATAACCGCATCAATCATCGCGCTTATGGTAAACAAATTCTTGATGCGCTCCAACCCTGCTCTGTCTGTAATTATCTCGATCCTAGCTGGTTTGGTTATTGGTGATTCATGTCACAAGGCAACCCCTGTCAAGTCACTGCAACAATCTGTAATATTTTGTTATATTTAGTAATGTAAGCAAGCAAAGGAAAACAACCTCATGGTTAACAACTTTAAATACGACCACGACAACATGACCACACCCGTTATCTTCCGCAAAGACTTTAGGAATGCAACCATCTCTGCGACTCAAGCATGGTCTCTCTTTTTCTCCGCAGGTCAAGAAGAAAACCTCTTCGGCAAAGAGCGCGAAATTGGTTGGTTTTACAACAACACACTTACGGCTTTCTGCGTAACATTTGCCCTTGCAGCCATCTGTTTCAGCGCACCTCTTTCTCCCTTGTTCTAAGCTTTAGCGCATGCTAGAACATAACCCCGAAGGCAGCCCCATGGCTGTCTTTTTGCTATGGTGAGAAGCTAGATAAATAATTGGCAATGGTTAATGGCTCCCCCGATTCATGTGACGAACACTCCTTGGGAGAATAATTATCAGGATTATGCTGAGATTATTGATGTGCGATCGCCGGGCGAATTTTTAGAAGATCACATTCCCGGTGCAATTAATTTTCCGGTTCTAGACGACGAAGAAAGGGCAAAAGTCGGCACAATCTATAAACAGGTGTCACCGTTTGAAGCCAGAAAAATCGGGGCGGCAATTGTTTCAAAAAATATCGGTCAGCACATTCAAGCGCATTTTCTCGACAAACCAAAAAGCTATCACCCATTAATTTATTGCTGGCGCGGCGGCCAAAGATCGAATAGTTTGGCTCATATTCTGAATCAAATCGGTTGGCAAACAACTCTGATTCAAGGCGGCTATAAAACCTATCGCAAACAGGTGCGAGAAACGTTAGAGGTTTTACCGGAGAGCTTGTCTTACAAAATTTTGTGCGGCTACACAGGTAGCGCCAAAACTTATTTGTTGCAAAAAATGGCTGAGGCCGGTTTACAAGTATTAGATTTAGAAGGTTTGGCCAACCATCGCGGCTCATTGTTAGGACAGGTTTGGCAAGAAAAACCGACACCGCAACCTTCACAAAAATGGTTTGAATCTAAGCTATTTCACACTCTGCAAACATTCGATCTGCAGCAACCGATTTGGGTGGAATCTGAAAGTAATGCCATCGGTAAAGTGAATGTCCCGAAATCTCTGTGGGAGCAAATGCGGCGATCGCCCTGCTATGAAATTGCGTTACCGACATCGGAACGGGTGCAATGGCTAATCTCGGAATATCCCCATTTAATTGAATATCCCGAAGAGTTAAAACGACTATTAGGCTATCTCATTTCGAATCTTGGCAAGCAAAAAGTCGAGGCTTGGTTTAAGCTAATTGATGCCAAGAAATGGCCAGAGTTTGTCGCTGCAATCCTTGAAGAGCATTATGATCCGGCATATAGGCGATCGCTGCCAAAGCATTTTTCTGAACCGATTGAAACGTTTGAGCTAGACAATCTGCAACCGGATTCAGTCCAGAAATTAATTACAAAATTACGCTAAATAAAAAAAGGCGATCGCCCCTCTCTTCTTACAGAGAAAAAGGCGATCGCTTTTTACACTTTATTCAAACTTGATTCTTGACGAATTAATCTACATCAATTTGCGTGAGATCCTTGACCGCAGGGCCATTGAGCACTTTGCCAGAACAAGAAAATCTTGCGCCGTGGCAAGGACAATCCCAGCTTTTCTCAGCACTATTCCAGTTCACAACACAACCGAGGTGAGGACAAACCGCAGACACTGCATGAACTTTGCCTGCATCATCGCGATAGGCTGCCACTTTTTGACCTTTGATCGTCGCCATTGTGTTTTCGCCGGGTTCTAGATCCTTCAACGAAAATGTGTCTAAACCCTTCAGGCGATCGCCGACCCAGTGCATCCCGACATCCATGTTTTCCTTCATCGAAGTCTTCGTGACGAAAGGCGTCGCCCGCGTCGAATCATACAAATCAGCCCATGGATTTTCCTTGCCAGTCAAGCGATCCGTCAGCAACATCGCCGCCAGCGTACCATTCGTCATACCCCAGAAACTAAAACCAGTCGCCACAAAAACATGCTCATCAGCAGGTGTCAGCGGGCCAACGTACGGAATACTATCAAAAGATTTCGAATCTTGGCTAGACCAACGAAAATCAAACGTATCGATCCCGAACTTTTCGCGACCGAATTTTTCCAACGCCAAATACCGTTCTTCCGTATCCGTTTCGCTACCCACCTTATGACCCTCACCACCAATCAGCAGTAACAAATCATCTCCGTAAGGCGTCGTCCGAATCGAGCGGTAACCGTCGCCCACACCAATAAACATGCCGTCTGGCGCTTGCTCAGGCTTAATCTTGGCAGCCACAATATACGAGCGATTGCGGAATGTTTTTGCGAAGAACAAACCCTGATCCAAAATTGGTAGATTTGTTGTTACCAAGACGTCTTTTGCTTTAACAACGCCCCGATCTGTAATCACTTCACAAGGCTCGCCCGCATCAACTGTTTTAACCCGCGTAGATTCAAAAAGATAGCTACCTTCGCCGTTAATTGTCTTTGCTAAATGGACCAAATATTTACGAACATGAAACTGTGCTTGATTAGTAAATTTGACAGCACCTGTTACGGGGAAAGGTAGGGTTGTTTCTGTCACAAAGCTAGCAGGTAAACCTAGAGAAATTGCGGCTTCAGCTTCATCTTTAATCTTGTCGAGATTCTCTGTTGTATCAGCGAAAGTGTAAGCGTCTTGGCGACTAAAATCACAATCAATTTGCTCTTCTGCAATAATTGCTGCCATTTTTTCTAGAGCGGCTTGATTAGATTCTCCGTAGAGGCGAGCTTTATCCTCTCCCATTTTGTCGATCAAAGTCGCGTAGATGGCTTGGTGAAGTGAGGTGATCTTTGCTGTTGTGTGACCACTTGCTCCAGTCGCAACTCGATCAGCTTCGATTACAACAACTTTTTTGCCTGCACGCTTGAGTAAATAAGCTGCGGTTAGACCAGCGATACCTGCGCCAACAATGGCAACATCAACTGAAATATCTTCGTTGAGAGGAGTGAAGTTGTCTTCAGTGGTGGTCTCCATCCAGAAGGAGATGTGCTTACCAGAAAGCTTAGTCATGGGAGATTCTCACGCTACAAAATTGTAAAATTAAATTGGTCGGGATTTAATTGTTTTTTATGTTTGAAGTTAACCTTAAATGCTTGATTTTTATAGTTTTATAAATTGCACTTTTTAGTTGTCTACGGTTATCAAATTAACAAAATATTAAACCTAACCTTCTTTCCATAATTTAGTAGAGTTCAAACTAGCTTTGGCTCTACCATTAGGCGGTTTATCTCGATCTTCGGTCTACTCTTAAGGTGGAGTTTGGCTGCTGCGGTGTGGTCTATCTGATGGATCTGGCCGAGTAAATATGACGGTGTGGCGATCGCCGCTACTTTACTTCATCCTCTGTTTCCGGCGGAAAATCAATCGTTGCGTAGATATCTTGCATCGATACATCCAGATTTAGAGACTCGATATGAAGGGCGGCATCTAGACCCTGATAACTTTGCAGCACCCAAAAATCTTTTTCCCCACGGCGAAAACAGTCTATGGAATGTTGGCGAGAACTTACTAAAATATATTCTTGTAGGCTGGAAATGGAACGATAATCTTTGAATTTATTGCCGCGATCAAATGCTTCTGTTGAATCCGATAAAATCTCAATAATTAAAATGGGGGAAGTCATCGCGTAGGCTTCTAAATCCTGATTTTCTGGATCACAACTTACCAATAAGTCAGGATAGTAAAATCGCTTGCCCTTGCGGACTTTCACCTTCATATCGTTTGTGTAAGTTTGGCAAGATGACCCTCGCAAATGCAAACTCAGAGCGATAAATAAATTGCCGTTAATTTTATTGTGGGCGTTACTGGCTCCAGCCATGGCATAGACTTCGCCATCAATGTATTCATGACGAATGTCGCTAGTTTTTTCTCGCTCTAAATATTCTTCAGGGGATAGATACTGATCTGAGGTTAAAGCGATCATGATTTTAAAGCGCGATGTTTTGACGGCTGTCTCTATTTTGCCAAAGATTCAGGGCAACTTTATGCCCAAAATATTCGTGCCAGAATCAAATCAAAAAATATGGCGATCGCCCCTTCTCTTTTTAGATTATGGGAACGGCGATCGCCAACTGATTTTCTGGTGATGATTAGCGCAAAAAATTACGGCGTTTTCTGCAACGTGCCATTCTCTTCAGGGATAATCGCACCCTGTACCGGGCAAACCTGAAGACAGATACCGCAGTCGATGCACACATCAAAATCAATCCAGTACCAATCCGTTCCCTTCACATTTTTACCGGGGCCATCATGGATACAGGCAACAGGGCAAGCCTCGACACAATCAGCCACGCCTTCACAAACATCAGTAACAATGGAATGGGGCAAGAGTTTTTTCCTCAAAATCAAAACTTTACACTCCTTGTTTGTAACCGATTACTTTCCTGAAGATCAATCTTCTCCTCATCAATCTCCTGCTAAATCTTTAAAAATTTAGTTTGAAACCGAGCCTCTCACCCGTTCCTTTCAGTGAGGCGATCGCCAAAATTAAACCTACCCTTAACCGCATAGTGCGATCTTCCGTGTGAGATTAAAAGCGAAAGCTATCTTACCTACGCAGATTAATGAAAATCCAATCCTTGTTGGGATTATGCCTCTCCCCGGCTGTTCTGTTCATCAGCAATCCAGCCCAAGCACAACTGAGTCTCGAAGCGATTGGCCGCTATAGTTCCGGCATTTTCGATGACAGTGCCACAGAAATTTCCGCCTATGACGCGACAACGCAGACATTATTCGTCACGAATGGTGCCGAAAAACAGATTGATGTGCTGACTTTAATCGACCCAACGCAGCCAACTTTAGCTTTTAGTATCGATGTTAAAAATGGCGTTAATAGCGTGGCTTTTCATGATGGTGTTTTAGCCGCCGCCGTGGAAGGGGAAGAGAAGCAAGATCCCGGTCAAGTTCTATTTTTTTATGCAGCGGGTAATTTATTAAACGGGGTGACGGTCGGTGCATTACCCGATATGTTGACCTTTACGCCGGACGGGATGAAAGTCCTCGTCGCGAATGAAGGGGAGCCGAGCGAAGATTATCAAAATGATCCTGAAGGTTCCGTCAGTATTATCGATCTGTCCATGGGTGTTGAAAAGGCGACGGTGATGACCGCTGATTTTAGCCAATTTAATACCATGGCTTTAGATAAGAGCATACGTAACTTTGGGATGGGCGGCACGGTGGCGCAGGGTTTAGAGCCGGAATACATTGCTGTTTCTGCGGACTCGAAAATGGCATGGGTAACGTTGCAAGAAAATAATGCCCTCGCTGTCATTGACGTTGAAATGGGCACAGTGACGGACATTGTGGGTCTCGGTTTTAAGGATTACAGTCTGCCTGAAAATCGTCTGGATGCCAGCAATAAAGATCAGGCAATTAATATTGCGAATTACGATAATCTCTACGGTGTCTATCAACCAGATGCGATCGCCGCCTATGAAGTAATGGGTGAAACTTATCTCGTGACCGCCAATGAAGGAGATTCCCGTGTGCGTCCGACGGGTGATGACGAGATTGAAGGCGTGGAAGAAGGCGATATTTTTAATGAAGAAAGTCGCGTTGGCAAGCTTAATCTTGACCCCACAGCTTTCCCGAATGCAGAGGCATTACAAGATGACACAGTACTCGGTCGCCTTAAGGTTACAAATACTCTCGGAGACACTGACGGCGATGGTGATTTCGATGAACTGTATGCCTATGGGGCGCGGTCTTTTTCGATCTGGGATGCGGCGGGTAATCAGGTTTTTGATAGTGGTAGTCAGTTTGCTTACATTACGGCGGCTTTTTACCCCGACAATTTCAACTCCACCAATGACGAAAATGGCTCCTTTGATGATCGCAGTGATGACAAGGGTTCTGAGCCAGAAGGGGTGACTATCGGAAAAATTGGCGATCGCCACTATGCCTTTATCGGTTTAGAACGCATGGGCGGCATCATGGTTTACGACATCACCGATCCCATGGCTCCTTTCTTTGTGACCTATAGCAATGAACGCGACTATAGCGGCGACGCGGAAGCAATGACCGCTGGTGATCTTGGCCCCGAAGGTTTACTCTTTATTCCCGCTACCGACAGCCCAAACGGTAAAAACTTGCTTATCGTCACCAGCGAAGTAAGCGGTACTGTCACTGTCTATACTGTCGAAAATTAAATTTAAATCGACCTTAGCGACAAATTTCTAAGAATTTCGGGGGATAAGCCAACTTGTCCCCTTTTTTCTGGGGATTTTTTCGTTAGGATATGACTCACATTTTTACCCCCCCATTGCATGATTGGAGAAATAGCCGCCCTCACTGCCGCAGGTATCTGGGCATTTTCGGCGATCGCCTACGACAAAGTTTTAGTCCAAGTCAACATCTCCGGCGCACTCATTAGCCTTTACCGAGGATTAGTCAGCCTCCCATTTTTTAGCCTGAGTCTGCTTCTGTTCGATCCCGTTTTCCCTATCCTCACTGGCGAACAATGGATATTTCTCGGATTGAGCGCAATGTTGGGCATTACCGTCGGTGACACCGCATTCTTCCTCAGCCTGCAATACGTCGGCGTCCGCAAAGCCTTACTATTACAAACTCTCACCCCATTATTCAGCGCCATCTTTGCCTGGATTTTTCTACAAGAGCAAGTCTCGATTTACGGACTATGCGGCATTCCCCTAACCTTGCTAGGACTTGTTTGGGTAATTACCGAGCGAACCACAGCCCAACCCTCAGTCCACTTATTACGAGGCACATTACTTGGGATTTTCTCCTGCGCAACCCAAGGCTTAGGCGCAATTCTACTAAAACATGTCCTCAACAATAGCGATTTAACCTCCCTCTGGAGTAGCTCACTACGCATGGCTTTCGGGACAATCTTACTCAGCCTGTGGCTATTATCTCGCAAAGAATTATCCTTTTCTATCCTCTCAATTCCTCAGTGGCGATGGGTTGCGAGTGGTGCCTTTGGTGGATCTTTCATTGGTCTCTGGCTACACCAAACAGCATTTAAATTTGCTTCAGTCGGAATCGCTTCAACGTTACTCACCACCTCGCCGTTGTTTTCGTTGGGAGTGAGTCTATCTCTAAAAGAACATATTTCTAGACGAGCCACTGTTGGAGCGCTCATCACCGTAATCGGCATTAGCTTGTTATTTATCGAATAATTACTTGTTCCACATTCGATAGTCGGGACTTTAAGAAGAATTCATTAATCAGAAATAGTCTTAAAAAATCACGATTGGATTCTGAGTCTCGTGCTGTGGCGTGAGTAAAAAAATCGGTGAAGCAGCTAAGTCATATTTTTAAAAACGGCAAAAAAGAGCTTTTTTCTGCCTAGAA
This sequence comes from Limnothrix sp., assembly GCA_049644465.1. Taxonomy (GTDB): domain Bacteria; phylum Cyanobacteriota; class Cyanobacteriia; order Cyanobacteriales; family MRBY01; genus MRBY01. The sequence continues at coordinate 3,809 of JBARRZ010000058.1, read as the reverse complement.
ACAAATCAGTATCAACGATTTTTAGAGAATTCCGGAAAAAATATCCAAAATACAGAAAACATTAACTTCTTTGTATTTGTGTATTTTTCAAGATTTTTAATGGGCCATACCTTATCTATATTTTTCATTAAAAAGAATGAAAATATCCTGATCTTAATTTTCGCTCTAAAAAAATAATATATTTGGCTCACAACCTTCTTGAACAAAAGATTTCAGCGATTTTAGCTGAAGTTTTAATTCTTTCCGGAAATGCATTTTTATAGTCAAAAAAGATGAATGAAAGCATGTTTTCTTGCGAAACATTAAAAATACAAAAAATGCATTGACGCTTTGTTTTTAGAGGTTAGGATTGGAGCCAAGAGACAAAGATGTGATGAGGTAGAGAAAGTGACAAACAATATTTTAAATAGCTTTGGTGCTGAAGTTAATATTGCTCTACCTAATGCCGATCAGGATCATCTTTTCTTGATTAAATCTTCTCAACCTCTTTCTTATCCGACTCGTTTAGTTCAGGCGAGCGGCGGTAAAGTTTTAGTCCAAGGAGTGACTTGGATTATTGCTCAAACGACCTATGGATTTGGGATGGGATTAAAGCAAGAGCCGGGGATTACGTTTGTGGGGAGTGTTTTTCTTGAACCAGAAAAATTTCTTGCTTTTCAACGGCTCTACGCAAATTCTCAGCAGTGAATCTACCGCATTAATACGACAACAATAATGAGGATACGATTATGGTAAGTGTTGGACAAGAACTCCTAGATGTGCCTTTGCCAGATATGGTGGCGAAGTTGGCGATGGGTATTGCAAATGGTCAAGCGGCGCTGGATGCGAATTCGGTACGGACTGCAACGATTTTGGCTGAGACGGAAATTCCGGTAGTGCTTGGTGTGACACAAGTGATTGCGGCTGATGGCTCAGTGAGCTATACGCAATCTGATCCGGTGGATATTTCGTTGTTACAGATTGGTCTGTTGCCGACTTTTTATCAGTTCTCTGAGGCTTCGATTGAAGTCAAGATGGACATCAAGACGACGACTAGCCGTGAAACGAATGTCAAGGTAACGGCGGAAGCGAAGGTTGGTTTCTCGATGTGGAGTGCTTCGATTAAGGCTGAGGTTTCTCACAATCGTAAGTTTGGGAAGGAAGTGAATGGGACGAGTCGTCTGTTTACGAAGATGGTTCCGGTTCCGCCGCCTGAGCGTCTGGCGCCGCAATTGATCGTAGTGGATAATCGTCCGGCTGATCCGGAAGGTTAATCTTTAGATCTGACAAGATCCTTTTTGCAAAGGGATTTTAATGGGTGGTATTTCCGGCGATCGCCATGGCCTGTGACTCCGGTTGCAGATAGCTATTCGCTTGGAGATGCTACCTTCTTTCTCCTCTCTCAAATTTTTTTGATAACGACGACAACAACATTCTTTTTTGATGGAGACCATCGTAAATTTATGGCATTTAATCTCTCTCCCAGAAATCTCAATGACTCAAGCCAAGAACTATCAGGAGCCGCACTGGGAGACCTGATCACCCAATTGGCCGAGTCCATCGCTGAGGGTCAAGCTCGCCTTGATTTATCCTCCGCGCAAGTCTTACAAGAATTAGCAGAAACAAGAGTTGCGGTTGTGCCCCGCATCCAGCAGACCGTCAGTGAATCCGGCGAAGTCAGCTATCAACAATCCGCGCCAGTCGATGTGAGCTTACTAGAATTGGGCGTTTTACCTACCTTTTTTGCTTTCTCAGAAGCGACAGTCGAAGTGGCTATGGATCTCAAAGTAGTTGAGGAAATTAATAGCCGAGGCACAATCAAATCTCGACCATTACTATTCGCTTCCACCAAATCTTTGCAGACCCAAAGAAAGCTGAATCGGGATGTGAGCATTTCCACCAAAATGAAAGTGACGTTAAAACCAGTACCACCACCAGAGCGCTTAAATGTAGCGTTAGACGTGATTAATCAGAGTGGGGAAACTGAACCCACCACTAACCCAACCACTGGGGGGAACGGCTAATGGCTAAGCTGAATTTGAATGGTTTATTAAGCGAGTTTGGACAGTCGGTTTTGCAGGCGCAAACTCAGATTAATGCGGCGGCTCTAGAGCAATCGGCTGGGTTGAATAATTTGCAGACTGGTTTGGCGGTGAGTGAGATCGAGGTGGATCTCAAAATGGTGGTCGAAGATGATGGCGATGGCAAAGTCAGTATTCGTCCGATCAGCGGCGACCTGGATAAGTTAGGCAGTCTGAATTCGGGTACTTTGTCGAGTATTCGGGCAAAATTTCTCACAGTGCCGGATGAGGATGCTCGTCCCCCTGCTCGCAAGCCTAGTGAGGTGAAGGATGAAGTTCTTGCTAAACCGGATGTGGCGCGTTTGAAGGACATTTTTGGGGATTTGGATCTAGATGTGTCCTATGTGGCGGGTAAAAATCGCTGGCTGGTGGATGTGAAGGAACCGACCGGGACAATGTTACGGAGTTTGCAGCTAGACGATCGCCTGATTGATCTGGGGTAGAACATTCATTTATCCATTCATTGCACTGAAATTCACTGAAATACATTTTATTGACGGAGTTTAACGAGTAGTCATGCCAGAAGAATTTATTAATCCAATCGGTTTTAATCCTCGTGATCCGCGACGATCTCCGGTGGTGACAAGGGACAGGAATGAGCAAGCCATTATTGAGGAGTTATCAAGGGAGAATAAAATCCTGAGTGAGGCGATCGCCAATTCTGAAAAAGAGATGCAACTGTTGCAAAAACAAGCGGCTGGGGCGAGTACCTCTCAAAAAGAAATTACGTCTCTCAAACGGGAATTAGCAGATTTGCTAAAAACAGTTTCCGGTATCAAGCAGCAAAATATTCAGCTAGAAGCAACGAATAAAAGGTTGCAGGCTCAGGCCGGCGATCAGGAGATCAAAACGCTGAGTCCGGAAGAGGGTTCCGCGCTGATCAGTCGGACGATTGATTCTATCGCCAACGTGAAAAATTTTAAATTGGTGGATGCTAACGTCAAGCTCAAGCTGGCTACTGCGAAGGTTGGTGACCAAGGAACGCTCGTTTTTCCTAGCCCCGACAGCAAGATTGATCCGGGCACGTTGCAGGAAATTAACTTTAAGATTGTGCGGGATGTGCCGACGCGACTTTAATCCTGCAAAGTTTGGGGCGATCGCCAGATTGCATCACTCACTTTGCAGACATCGATCATTTCGGGCACATCGTGGACGCGCAAAATATCTGCGCCATAGGCGATCGCCCCGGCACAAGCAGCCGCAGTTCCCCAGACTCGTTTCTGGGGATTTTTTTCATCTAGAATATGACCGATAAAACTTTTGCGGGATGGCCCGACCAGTAAGGGATAACCCAGCTCGCGGAAATCCTGTAAATGACGCAGTAAATCATAATTTTGTATCGCCGTTTTTGCGAAGCCAATGCCCGGATCGAGAATGATTTGGGCGTGATCGATGCCGAGTTTTCGGGCGGCGATAATTCGATTTTTGAAAAAACTTTTTAGGTCTGTAATCAAGTCGGCGTAATCGGTGAGGCTCTGCATCGTTTCGGGTGTGCCGCGCATATGCATCAAAATAATCGGCGTGTTGGTCGCCGCCACGACAAACAACATTTGCTCATCAAAAGTCGCGCCGGAAATGTCGTTGATAATGTCAGCCCCGGCGGCGATCGCCCGTTTTGCCACTTCAGCGCGGGTGGTATCGATGGAAATCACAGTGTCAGAAAATCGTTGTCGCAATGCCTGAATAACCGGAACTGTACGGTCAATTTCTTCTGCTACAGAAATTTGTGCTGCACCGGGACGAGTGGAC